>JAITRP010000079.1 GCA_031288305.1 Zoogloeaceae bacterium | reverse complement strand
GATTGCCCGCGCCGTGCCGGCGCAGGCAGCGATCCATGCCGGAACGCGACACTTCCGGACAGGGAAACTCCCGTGTCACCGCCACCAGATCGTCGAGCGGCAACAGAAAGTGCTGCCGCAGACAGACGGCAATGGCCTCCCGGGCGCTGTTCATCGTCGTTTGCAGATGATGCGCCGCATGCGAACGATCCATCATGCTCTCGCGCTGCTTCCACTTGCGCACCGTGCAGCGCCCAGGACCGTACCTTCGCGCCAGGGCGCTGACGCCTTCCGCGCTTGCCGCGATCTCCGCCCGCACTGCGGGCGTCGTCCGGGCATTCTTGTGCAAACGAAGTTCCTTCTTCCTCTCCTTTCTTCTCCTTCAGCGAAGCTGCCGCCTCTCCCAGCACTTCATGCGCAAAAAACAGCGGCCAACGTGAAAATTGTATCGAATCGTCCGGGATGCGACAACTGAATTTATAACAAAAATGCTCTGGATGGCAAAGGGAATTATGATTGGCAACGCTATCACGACTTAGAAGATCTAATTCGTTAAAATATTTCACTTCACCAGATCGCATCTCTTATTGTTGTTGGTCCTTGTTTTGTACACAGAGCATCTCATTCCCGCTTCTGCCCACTTTTGTGGGGGAGGAGGACAAGAGCGTCCGCCCTGTCTCTAGGCATTTTGCCTTTTTATAAGGTTCATTTTGCGTGAAACACTGCATTAGAATCCGCGCCTGTCGTAAAAAAGGATAATCCAGCATGACAACAGATTTCGTCATAGATACCGGTGCGTCTCTCATGAATTTTACCGCCGATTTTTTTACCCTGTTTCAGCTTGCGCCGCGTTTTCGTCTCGATCTGGCGGAACTGGAGGCGCGTTATCTGGCTTTGCAGGGCAAGGTGCATCCGGATCGTTACGCGCGCGCTGATGAGCGGGCGCGGCGGTTATCCATGCAAATGGCGGCGCGGGTGAATGAAGCCTATCGCGCCTTGAGGGAACCGCTGGCGCGCGCCCGCTATCTGCTTTCCCTGGCGGGACATGACGCGGCCGAAAGCAATGTCCGCATGGAGCCGGAATTCCTGATTGCGCAGATGGAATGGCGCGAGGCGGTGCAGGAAGCCAGGAACGGCGGCGAGCCGCATGAACTCGAACGCCTGCGGCAGCGTCTGGCGCTGGAGATGCAAGACCGCTACCGAAGACTTGCCGCGCTCTTCGACGAACAAGGCGATCTCCCGGCCGCCGCCGAAGACGTCCGGCAATTGATGTTCCTTGAAAAACTGCGCGACGACATCGAGGACGCGCTGGCGTTCCTGGACACGTAACGTCAAAAAGCAAGAACCCGCCGCTTTTTACCGGTTTGTCTTGGGGTTTGAAGCCAGGCAAAGCCTGGCTTCAAACCGTGTAATTCCCTTTCCAAATCATCCGTGACGTTGTCGACTTCGCCTTGCCGTGCAATTGCACTGTCTGTGGCTCGTCTTCGCGTCACGAATGACCTGGAAATGGAATAACTCCAACGCAAAACCAGCGCGATCTGTGCGGTCTTGCAGGGGCGCGCTGCGCGCGTCCGCCGGTCGTCACGCGGCAGGGATGGTTTGCGGGCGCGCGCAATGCGCCCCTGCGACCGTACGGACGGGTAGCAGTGGGTTTTCCTTGCCTTTACCCCCAAAAAGGGCAAGCTCCGCTTGCCCTTTTTTGCGGACTGAACCGGCAAAAAGTGGGTTTTTACTTTTTGACGTTCCCTTTATGTGGCGGAAGAGGGATTTGTAGGGTTCCTGCTTCGCTTCCCTGGTGTTCGATGCGATACAGCCAGGCGAGGAGTTCGGCGACGGCGAGGTAGAGCTGGCTGGGGATGTGTTCGTCCAGATCGACCTGCATCAGGAGCGAGAGCAGTTCCGGGGATTCGTGCACATAGACGCCGTGTTCCTTGGCGCGGGTGATGATTTCCTCGGCGATCAGGCCACGTCCCTTGGCGACGACCCTGGGGGCGGCGTCGGTCTGGCGGTAGGCGAGCGCGACGGCCTCGCGCCGTTTTTCATGGGGCGGGAGCGGCGGCTTTGGCATGGCTATCGCGCGGATGGCTGACGGCAAAGACGGAAAGTTTCAATCCCGCCGTGACGAATCGCTGTTGCAGGATGACGCCCGCGGCGGCGAGCCGGGCGCGGGCAGCGTCGTTTTCCGCCTTGATCCGGATTTCGATTTCCTTGCCGCCGACGAGGCGCAGGGTCGCTTCCACGCCGCCCAGGCGCGGCAGGGTGAGGGCAAGGCGCGTCGTCCAGTTGGCGGCGGTATTTTCGCCGCGCTCGCGGCGGTCTTCTTCCTCGATGATTTCCCAATCCATGTTCTGTCCCGGCCAGACCTGCCCCTGCCAGACATAGGCATTGGTCGCCAGGGCTTCCAGTTGCTGCTGCACCAGCGGCGCGAGTTCGCGGGCGATGACCTGCCCCATGCCAACGCGCAGGACGGCCTCGCCCTCGATGCGAGAAGAAGCGGCGACGTTCGCCGCCGTCGCAGTGTTGGCCGCGCCAGAGGCGGCGGACGCAACCTGCGGCGGCGCGCCCGCTCCGGCACTGGCGGCTCCCGTCCCGGCATTGGCGGCGCTCCCCGCGCCAACCCCCTGCTGCGTCGTACTCGCGCCAATCTGCTGCGCGCCAGCGGCGCCTTGCTGTGTGCCAGCGCCTTGCGGCGCCGCGCCCATAACGCCTTGCCGCATGCCAGCGCCTTGCAGCGCGCCAGCGCCTTGCAGCGCGCCAGCGCCGGGGGAGAGGCGGCCTTGGGGTTCGGCCAGCAGGGTTGTCAGGGAGGTCTTGCCTGCCACCCATTGCGCCTGATGCGCCTCGTAGAACATGCCGCTTTTGGCGAGCGCGGCTTTCAGGGCGGGCGCGAGATCGGCGGCGTGTTCGGGGAAGCGTTGGACGACGGGTTGGGCATTGTTGAGCGGGGCGGGTTGCGGGCGTTTGCCGCCTTCCTTGTCGAGCGCGCCCAGCAATTCGCCGATCAGCCGTCCCGCGATGGTGAGCCGGGTGGCGACGGAAGTGTTCTTGCCGCCTTCTTCCGCCGCCTGCGCGCCGCCTTCCCTGGTTGTCGCCACTGCCAGGGTGAGTTTGCCGTTTTGTTCCACCACTTCCAGTTCCAGCGTATCGCCTGGACGGGCGGAAAAGGGCAGGGAGAGGGTCAGATCGCGCTGGGCGACGCTGGCGCGGTAGAGGCCGTTGGGCAGGAGCGTCTGGATGACGGCGGCAAGCCGCTGGCCGGGCGCGAATTCGCGCAGGGCGTCGGAGAGTTTTTGCCCGCCTTGCGCGGGCTGGGTGAGCAGCGCGTCGGTGAGCTTCAGGCGGGCAAGCGCGTCGGCGGGGATCATGCCCGGCTCCGGCGTCTATGCGGCGGATTGCGTTTTTGCCCCGCCGAAGGCTTTGAGCAGGGCGGCGATGTCCTGGCGCAGGGGTTCGGCGCGTTCGCTGACGGCGCGCAGGCAGGCAAGGCTTTCCTCGATGGCGGCGCGGTCGGATTCCCGCGCGGGCGGCAGGTAGCCGGACTGGATTTGCGCGTTCGCCTGCGTGGCGATCAGGGCGGCCTGTTCCCATTCTCCGGCCTCGGCGAGCCGGGCGATTTCGCGCGTCACCAGAGACAGGTTCTGGTAGGGCGTCTTGCCGGACATGGGATCGTTCAACTGCCCTGCTGTTGTTTGTCGGGATCGATTTGCCGCCAGGCGTCGTGGATTTCTCCCAGCAGGGATTGCACTTCGTCCAGGGTTGGCACGTCGTTTTTCATGTTGGCCCATAGGAGTCTCGACACCATGTAGTCGTAGAGGGCGGAGAGGCGCTCCGCCAATTCGCCGCCCGCCTGCACGTCCAGGCTGGTTTTCAGGCCATTGGCGATGATGTCGATGGCCTTGGAAATGTTCGCGCCGCGCTCGACGAAGCGGCCTTCGCTGGCGTGGACGCGGGCAACGGAAATCGCGCTGGCCGCGCCCTCGAAAAGCAGCACCACCAGCCGGTGCGGGCTGGCGGCGCGGACGTCGGATTCACGGGCCAGTTCCGCGTAGGCGCCGGTTGGGTTTTGGCGGGTACCAAACATATCTCGCTCTCAAGAAGGTTCATCAACTTGAGGAGGCATTCAGCGAAGCCAGATTCTGCGTCAGGTAGGAACTCGTCGTATTCATCTTGGCGAGCAGCACATCCAGGGCGGTGAATTGGGCGCGATAACGTGCCTCCACTTTTTCCAGACGTGATTCTAACGCTTCCTGGCGCTTTTCGAGATCGCGAATGTTGGTATTCAGACTATTCTTGCTTGTCTGGATGCTGCCCGCCACGCCGACGATCCCATTGATCTTCTTGTCGAATTCCGTGCCAATCTTGGCGGCGAAGTCGGCGATTGCCTTCGGGTCCTTGGCGACGGCCGCCGCCAGTTTTTCCGCGTCCAGCGCCAGCGTGCCGTCCGTGCCCTTGATGGAAACGCCGATGGAAGAGAGCGACAGTTCGCCGTTCTTGGTGTTGAACACCAGATCGTTCAGGGTGTTTTGCGCGTTGCGCAGGACGTTGTTGCCCTGCAAGGCGCCCGCCGTCTTGGACGCGGCATCGTAGGCGCCCAGGCTGTTCATGCTGCCGACAGCGTCGTTATAAGCCTTGACGAAGGCTTCCAGCGAGGATTTCAGCTTGTCTTCGGTATTCCGGGCAACGGTGAGCGTCGTGGTCTCGCCTTGGGAACCCGCGGCAAGATCCAGCGTCACGCCCGTCAATGCCGAGGAAATCTTGTTGGACTGGCTGTTGATGGTTACGCCATCCAGCTTGATTTGGGCGTCCCTGGCGGCTTGCGAGGCGACCTGGCCGCCAAAGACGATGCCGCCGCCGCTGGCGGTGAAGCTGTTGCCTGTTCCTTCCGCGCCGTTCAGCACCAGTCTTTGTCCGTACGCGCCGTTGATGATGCTGGCGCTCACGCCGCTTTTGGCGGTGTTGCTGTTGATGGTGTTGCGCAGGTCTTCCAGGGTTTCGCCGGCGCTGGTGTTGATGCTGACGTTGCGCGCGTCACCCGCGCCGAAGGAAATCTCGAACGTGCCGCCCGCAAGGAGCGCCTTGCCGTCCGCGTTCACGGCGAAGGCGTTGGAGATGTCCTTTTGTCCGGAAGCGAGGCTTACCACTTCCAGCTTGTAGCTTCCCGCCGTCGCGCCCGCTTCCACGCTCACCTTGCCGACCTTGTCGTTTGCCAGGCTGCCGGAGTAGGCGGCGAACTTTTCCAGCGCCGATTGCAGCGTGGCGGGTTTCAGCGCCTGCGCCGCCGTTTGCAGGCCGGAAAGTTTGCTTTGCAGCGTTCCCAGGGCGGAAATCTTGGAATTATGGGAAGTCATCTGGCTTTTTATCGCCGTCAGCGGACGCCGCTCGACCGACATGAGGCCTTCGAGCAGCGTGGATAGATCGGTGCCCGCGCCGATACCGATTGCGGAAAAAGTTGCCATGATGATTCTCCTTCAATTTCAGTTGTGGTTGAGTTTATGTTGTTGGGCGCCGCGACTCATCGGAGGACAGAGAACGAGAACGGAACGCCCGCTCGTCCCGCTTCTTCTGTCTTCCGTCTTTCGTCCTCCGTCCTCCGTCCTCTGATCCATCTTACGCCTTTTGCCGGATGAACAGCCCTTTCAGGGTATCCAGCGCCTGGGCGAGTTTCAGGGCGTCTTCGGAAGGTATCTGGCGGATCATGTCGCCGGTTTCGTTGTCCGTGACCTTGACGACCAGTTCGCCGCTTTCCTCATCGACGGAAAAGGCCAGCGAGGTATTGTAGGGCTTGACGAACTCGCGCAATTCCTTGACGCCTTCCTGCAATTTTTGCCGCTTGAGCGCTTCCTGTTCGCTGGGGTCCAGTTCTTCTTCCTCTTTTGCCGCGGCCTGTTGCGTTGCCGTCTGGCGCGTGGCGAAGAGATTGTCCGGCTGCGCGCGCCCCCATCCGGCGCGGGCGGCTTCTTCCCTGGCGACGACGGGCGCGGTCTCCGCTTCCGCCGGTTGCGGACGACGAACACCGTCGGCATTGCCGCCCGCGCCTTCGGCCAGGGTTTCACGGCTGACGGGCGCAGTGGGCGCGCGGCCTTGCGGCGTGGTGTTGGCAAGCGGCGCTGCTGGCGCCGCGCCGCTGATGCTGGCGATGTCCATGATGCTTTTCCTCCTCCCTTTCTTCATTATGGCGGGATGCCATGGCAGACAAAACAGAGACCTTGTGCCCGCCGCAACGAAAAACCTTGCGTCTTGCCGTGTATCGTCTCCTTGCCGCCGGCCTCCTGTTTATAGCGTCAAAGCCTCCCCCTTGCAAAAAGGGGAGGCGGGGTTTCAATGCGTCATCGCAACAGCGAGAGCACTGTCTGCGGCAGGGTGTTGGCCTGCGCCAGCATGGCGGTGCCCGCTTGCTGCAATATCTGTGCCCGCGACAGCTTGGCCGTTTCCGAAGCGTAGTCCGCGTCCATGATGCGGCTCTTCGCGGCTTCCGTGTTTTCCTGCGCGGCGGAAAGCTGCACCAGTACGCCCTCGAAACGGTTCTGGAGCGCGCCAAGCTGGGCGCGGTGGGT
>JAITRP010000050.1 GCA_031288305.1 Zoogloeaceae bacterium | reverse complement strand
AAGAAGGCAGGAGGTGTGGAACGCCACTGCGACGGGATGGCGCGCGGGATTCATCCTGAATTCCCATACTATCCGGCGCATCTATGTCCGGACTGAACAATAGAATGAAGGGCGAGGGGCTGTGAAGCGTGGCGTTAAAAAAGAATGGTTCTCAATTGACTTTTCCAGAGTATCCTTCAGAATATCATTGCTGCATTCAATCTGTGGCCTTGGCGGGCAAGGCGCATGTATTTGTAATTCCTGTGGAGGACGGCCCCTGCGCCGGTTCAATCGGGGATGGAACATGACGACAATCCTGGCCATGACTAGACCATGACGATGAAAGCATCTTATTGCGACGGCAAGCGCATGGAACGGCATCCGGTCGAATTGTGGGCGGAAGCGGGATTTCTGTGTTTCCGGACGCCGAAAGGAACGCATCACATCCCGGCGGCGCGGGTGGATATAGGCAAGACCCTGGACGGTGAGACCTGCCAGTTGCGTTTTCCGGGCGGCGCGCTTTGTGAAGTGGCCCAGGGAGAGGAACTCGACGCCCTGCTGGAGGAACTGGGATGCCGTAAAACCCTCCTTTTCCGCTGGCGAACGCAATGGCGGACGCACCGCCGGAGGACAGTCTGTCTTGCGCTCTCGCTTCTGCTGGCCTGTTCCCCGGTGGGGCAGGAATGGTTTTTCTTCACCCTGTTCAGTGGAAAATGGCGAATGCCCAAGGGCTGGCCGGAGTTTTCGTGGCGAGACTGGGACAGGCCGACCGACCCCAGGGAACTGGAAGCCTACGAATACGCGCACAGTTTGAAACTACCGGACAGCCTGCCCCAACCGGCGCCGTTCAGTTTCGCCCGTCATCTGCTCTCCAATCGGCGCACCACGGCGGTCGCCTATTTTGACCATCTGTGCGCGACCGAGGCCGGGGAATACATCTTCAGGACGGTGGACAAGGTGGAAGGGATTTACCAGATGCGGGCAATGCCCGGCATGTTCGACAAGGTGATGACGGATCGCTACGCGTTTGAAGACCCGGCGGATTGGTCGCATTGGGAGGAAGAGGGAAGTCCGACATCGTTTATAGGTGGGCCTGGCAATGGTTTTCGCTATTTTGAAAGTCGACGCCGACCCGAAGACATTGCTCATCCATCGACCGTCGAGCATTGGCAGATCACGCCTTGGACAGGTTCCGGGGAAGCGCCATACTGGCGTTACCATCATTTCGATTACACACACCCTAAAGGCCATCCTTATGGCTATGTTCAACCCGTAGAACAGCTTGAATCCCGTTATGCCTACACGTGGCGTGGCATTCGCCGCGAAGCCGACCGCAAACATGGTATTGCGGGTGGCGAACTGATTGTGCTCGACCGTATTACAGGCGAGATACTGGGCGTACGTCGCAGTTTTGCCATCGCCAGAGAAAGCCGAGGTCGGCTAAGCTGGGAATTCGCCTATTTCTGTCCCAAGAACATGATTTATCGTTCAAGGGGCAGAGTTCCAGAAATCAATAAGGGAGGTTATCCATATGGCTTTGTTAGCCAAATACTTAACCCTGTTGATTTCGACCCTTCAAAAATCCGTTTCAACTAACCAACAAGGAGCTTCAAAATGGCTACAACCGCTCGCAACATTCTTGATTTTGCCTTACTCCAAAGTGCGGCAGAATGCTATTTGCACAACGTTAAAGATTTGGGCGATATTGATTTAATCCATAAGTATCTCCAAATCGGGGCCAACGACCCTGAAAAACAGGGGAAATCCGAAGACGATCCCATTCTTGCCAGCGCAACGCGCTTCACGCAAACGCAGGCCAAATGGTTCACCGACAATTACGAGATCGTCACGCATTATCCAAATGACGCGAGCGGTTTTTCTTGCACGTTATTCAGGAATAAAGGCGCCGGGGAGTACACCTTGTCTTTCCGCAGCACCGAATATCAATTGCAGGAAAAAGGCGGTGATTATGAACGTGACGGTTCGGACGCTACCGATGGCGACATCAGCACACATGGTTTTGGGCTTGCCCAGCTTTCCAGCATGGAACAATTTTATGAACATCTCAAACAAGGTGAAACCTGGAATGCCAACACAAGGAAATGGGAACACAATGATGCAGTCAATGCTTTTGCCGAAGGCGACCCAATTCTGAACTTGACCGGCTACTCCATGGGCGCGCATCTGGCAACCAGTTTCACGCTGATGCACACAGAAGCGGTCAAGGAAACGTGGAATTTCAACGCGGCAGGACTGGGAGGAATCACCATGTCGAAGGACGAAAATACGATTCCCACAGGCGACGACGTCAAATATCTGATTGAACAGTATAACGCCTTGATACATTATGACGGCAATCTTCCGGAAGACCCTGTACTGAGGGAGGCCATGCTGAAATCTCCCTATCTGGGAGATTTCATAAACCTTTCATCCGGTCATCGGGTCTATGACAATGTCTATGAAAACCCGCTTCATGGCATTGTGATGAGTTTTCTAAAGGAGAAGATGTACCCTGCTGGCGCGGGGAACAAGGTGGATATTCTCGATAGCATGGGAGATACGCGACTTGCGGATGCCTGGATCAATTTTGAATCCGATGACCCGAATTCCTTCACATCCAATATGTTCGAGGTCAACGATTTCCCGTGGAACAAGATTCATCAATATTATGGTCATGGCGAATTCTGGGACATGGAATTTGTCGCCAATTCTGGCTGGCATCCCAGTCCGGAATCTATTTTCATTGAAGACCTGCCGCTGTCGCGCAATTTTGGCATTGTCGAACTCCTTGCGCCCAACGCTCTGGTACGAGATCTCGTGGGTGAATTCGGTGAAACGCACAGCATCACACCACTTATCGACTCATTGACCGTGCTCGACATGCTACAACGCCTGGATGCCGACTTCGATCTGGGGCAATTCGTCCAGTTAGGTATGGAAATGAGGAAATCGCCTACCTGAAGGCAAGAGATGAACGGCTCGCGTGGGCGATTGAGCGAATTGGCGTCATCGAGCGGGAAACGCAACCCGATCTGTTCGCGGCGCTGGCGTGTTCGATTGTCGGACAGCAGATTTCCAGCAAGGCGCAGCAAACGATATGGGCGCGCATAAAAACGGGGCTGGGGAAAACCACGCTGCGAACGATCTGCGCCGTTTCCGAGGAAAAACTGCAAGGCTACGGCATTTCTCGCAAAAAGGCCGGATACATCCGGCGCGCGGCGGAAAAAATACGTGATGGCCATCTCGACCTCGACGCCCCTGAAAACCCAGTCCGACGCCGAAGTCTGCAAGAGCCTCCGCCAGCTTGACAGCATCGGCGTCTGGACGGCGGGAATGCCGATGTTGTTTTCCCTCTTCCGCCCGGACATCGTCAGATTCGGCGATCTCGCCATCCTGCGCGGGATGCGGATGCTCTATCACCATCGAAAAATCACCCGGGCGCTGCTTGAAAAATACCGGCGGCGCTATTCGCCGCATGGTTCGGTCGCCAGCCTCTACCACTGGGCAACCGCCGGTAACGCCATCGACGGGATGCGCGATTACGCGCCAGGCACGGCAAAAACCCTGAAGCGCCGCCGCTTGCCCTCCCCCCTCCCCTCTCCCCCGACATTTCGGGAAGAGGGTACTCCGGCAGGGGCGGGAGGGGGCAGCGCGGCGCGTTGCCAGGGTTTTCAAAGTTACCGGCTTCGCAGAGCCTCTGCAAGGGCGCTACGCCGCATGGAACGACGCCCTCTCCGGCCTTCTCGACCACCCTTTGCAAAGGGTGCAAGCCCTTCTCTACAGCAAGTGGGAGAGAGGACGGCAGACGTTCGCGCTTCGTCTGGAAAGGTTTTTCCTCCACTTTTAATCGTACCCGTTAGAATGCGCGTTCTGGATGAACAAGGATGTACGGTATGAAAATCACTTTCCTCGACTTTGAACAGCCGATCGCCGAACTGGAAAACAAGATCGAAGCCCTGCGTTTTGGTCAGGAAGATTCGGCGGTGGATATTTCCGAGGACATCGAGCGGCTTTCCAGGAAAAGCCAGGAACTGACCAAGACGATTTACGCCAAACTCACGCCCTGGCAAATTGCCCAGGTCGCCCGCCATCCGCAACGGCCTTATACGCTGGATTACATCGAGCAGATTTTTACGGACTTCAACGAACTGCATGGCGACCGCGCCTTCGCTGATGACAAATCCATCATCGGCGGCTTGGCGCGCTTCAATGGCCAGCCCTGCGTGGTCATCGGACACCAGAAGGGACGGGATACCAAGGAGAAAATCCAGCGCAATTTCGGCATGCCGCGCCCGGAAGGCTATCGCAAGGCGCTGCGCCTGATGCGGCTGGCGGAAAAATTCCAAATCCCCGTATTTACGTTCGTGGATACGCCGGGCGCTTATCCGGGCATCGACGCCGAGGAACGCGGGCAATCGGAAGCCATCGGACGCAATCTTTATGAAATGGCGCAACTGAAGACGCCGATCATCGTCAGCATCATCGGCGAGGGCGGTTCTGGCGGCGCGCTGGCGATCGCGGTGGGCGACATGACCCTGATGCTGCAAAACTCGACCTACGCGGTCATTTCTCCGGAAGGTTGCGCTTCCATCCTCTGGAAAAGCGCCGAAAAAGCCGCGGACGCAGCCGAAATCATGGGCATCACCGCGCAACGCTTGAAGACGTTGGGGCTGATCGACAAAATCGTGCACGAACCTGCGGGCGGCGCGCATCGCGACCCGGTCGCCACGTCCATCAACCTGAAAAAAGCCCTGCAGGAAGCCCTCAAGCATCTCTTGAGCCTTTCCGCGCATGATCTTCTGGACGCCCGTTTCCAGCGTCTCATGGCTTATGGCCGCTTCAGGGAACCCGACTGATCCTGTCGCGCCGCTTGCCGCGCGGGTCGCCGCCTGTCTCGACGCGGCATTGCCGGAAGCCGTTCCGCTCTGGGTAGGGTTTTCGGGCGGACGGGATTCTGTCGTGCTGCTCGATCTCGTCTGCGCCCTGCTTCCGGGACGTGTCCGCGCCATCCATGTGCGGCATGGTCTTTCGCCCAACGCCGACGCCTGGGCGGATTTTTGCGCGGCCTTCTGCCGCGCGCGGGCAGTTCCCCTTACGGTAGAAGAAGTCGAGGTGTCGCATGACGCCAAGGAGGGATTGGAAGCCGCCGCCCGGAAGGCGCGCTATCAGGCGTTTCTGGGAAGCGGCGCCGCCGTTCTGGCGCTGGCGCATCATCAGCGCGATCAGGCGGAAACCTTGTTGTTTCATCTTTGCCGGGGCACAGGCGTCGCGGGCGCGGCCGCCATGCCGGAGGCGCGGCGCATGGGAAACCTGACCCTGTTGCGTCCGCTGTTGAGCAGCAGCGCCGCCGACCTTGCGGCATATGCGCGGGCGCGCTCGCTTTCCTGGGTGGAGGATGAAAGCAACGCGGAGGAACGGCATACGCGCAACTTCCTGCGCCGCCGCATCCTGCCCGAACTGGCGGCGCGTTTTCCCGCCATAGAGACTACACTTGCCCGCGCCGCCGGACATTTTGCCGACGCGCAAACGCTGTTGCAGGAACGGGCGGCGGAAGATGACGCCGCCCTTGCCGGACGCCTGTCTTCGCTGCGATCTCTTTCCTTGCCGCGACAGGCCAACTGGCTGCGTTACCGGCTGCATCGGCACGGCTGGCGCGCCCCGGAAACCGCCACACTGAATGAAGCCCTGCGCCAGCTTGCCCATGCCATCGATCAGGCCAATCCGCGCTTTGAATTCGGACTTGCGGAAGGCCGTCTGCGTCTCTGGCAAGGCCGTCTGCGCATGACGCCGCACCCTGCCCCGCCGCAAACGACGGAATGTTTTTGGAATACCCGGGCGCCTTGCTCGTGGTCGGGGCGACGCCTGCGTCTCGAACCTTGCCGCGGCGCGGGTCTCGATGCGGCGTTACTGAGCGGAAAAGCCTTGATCCTGCGTCCGCGCCAAGGCGGAGAGCGTTTGCAGACGCGCCCGGACGGCCCGCGTCGCACCCTGAAAAACCTGTTGCGCGAAGCCGGAATCCCTCCCTGGGAACGCCCGCGCCTGCCCCTTGTCTACCACGGACCAACCCTCGTCGCCTGCCCCGGCGTCGCCATCGCCGCCGACTGGCAATGCCCGCCGGATCAGGACGGCTGGCAATTGTGCTGGGAAGACGAAGATCAGAACGAAAGCGAGGAAGCCCCTCACTCGCCTTCCGATTCCTGATCTCCGGCTTCCGATTCCCGATCCCCGGCCTCTGACTCCTGATCTCCGGCTTCCGATTCCCGATCTCCGGCTTCCGATTCCTGATTCCTGATCCCGGATAACTGCCGCTCAAGGAATTCCACGACATGGGTATGCCGGTTTTCCCGCGCCCAGTCCAGGGCGCTCTTGCCGCGATCAGTTTGCAGGCGGATGTCGGCGTGGGCGGCGACGAGACGTTGGACGATGGAAAGATAGCCGCCGCGCGCGGCCATCATCAGGGCGGTGATGCCGTTTTCGCTGCTTGCGTTCACATTCGCGCCGTGGCCAAGCAGGTAATCCGCCATCTGCGCGTGACCGCTGAAGGCGGCATAGGCCAGCGGCGGCCAGCCTTCGCTGTTGACCCGCGCGCCCGCTTCCACCAGATGCCGCACCACGGAAAAACGCCCTTCCAGCGCGGCCAGCGACAACGCGCAATCGCCGTGCATGTTGCGCGCGTCCAGCCTGGCGCGCCCGGCGACGAGCAGTTCCACCAGTTCCAGATAGCCTTCGCGCGCGGCAATCATCAACAGGGTGTTGCCCTCGATGTCGCTGGTATCGACATCCATGCCCCGGTTGAGCAATTCAACCACCTTGCCCCTGTCGCCCAGCTTGACGGCGATCATCATTTCGTCATAGGAAGCGGCCTGGACGACAAGGGAAAAGAGAAACAAAAACGCCAGCAACGTGGCGCGAAACAGGGAACTCATGCGCTCATGGCCTCGCGTGTCTGGGGAAACAGGGTGAAGAAATTCTCGCTGCTGGCGGCGGCGACTTCGGCGAATGTCATGCCGCGCAGATGGGCAATGGCTTCGGCGACGAAACGAACGTAGGCGGGCTGGTTGACCTGACCGCGATACGGCGCGGGCGCGAGATAGGGCGCGTCGGTTTCGATCAGAAAGCGATCGAGCGGCACGCGGCGGGCGGCTTCCTGCACCGTACGCGCGTTCTTGAAGGTGACGATTCCGGAAAAGGAAATATAAAACCCCATCTCCAGCGCCTGTTGCGCCATATCCCAGTCTTCGGAAAAACAGTGCAGGATGCCGCCGGCTTCGCGCGCGTTTTCCGCCTGCAGGATGGCCAGGGTATCTTCCGTCGCCTGGCGGGTATGGATGACCAGCGGCTTGCCCGCCGAACGCGCGGCGCGGATATGGGCGCGAAAGCGTTGCCGCTGCCATTCGGGACGGTCCTTGCGCCAGTGATAATCCAGCCCCGTCTCGCCAATGGCGATCACCTTGGCGTGCGCCGCCAGCGCCGTCAGGCGCTCCACGTCCGGTTCTTCGACATCATCATATTCTGGGTGCACGCCCACGCTGGCAAAGAGATGCGCATGCTCTTCCGCCAACGCCAGCACACGGGGAAAATCCGCCAGATTCACGCCGATGCACAGCGCGCCCCGAACATCGTGCTGGCGCATGGCGGCCAGCGTCTGCGGCAGCGTATCCGCCAGTCCGGGAAAATCCAGGTGACAGTGCGAATCGACCAGCATCGGCGGCAACAATCAGAGCGTGTGGCTGGGACGGCTGGAATTCAGCGCCGTCCCCAGGATGGATTCGATTTTGCGTTTGGCTTCCAGGCCGCTTTCGTCCGCGTTGAAGTGGATGCCGACGCCCTGGGGACGATTGTTCTGCGCATCCACCGGCGTAGTCCACACCACCTTGCCGACGATGGGCAGCTTGGCGGGATCGTCCATCAGCGAGAGCAGCACAAAGACTTCATCGCCCAACGCGTAGGCGCGGGAAGTGGGAATGAAGATTCCGCCGTTCTTCAGTTTGGGAATATAGGCCATGTACAGGGCGGAGCGGGAATTGATGTTGAGCGAAAGCACGGTGGGACGCGCGGTGGGCTTGGCGGACATAAGTTTTACTCTTCCTCCGGAAACAGGGCGCGGTAATCAAGAAAAAACTGTTCGAGAAAAAGCCGCAGGTTCAAGGGATGCGCGCTTTCACGGCGCAGTTGCGACAACTGGCGATAAAAACGCGCCAGGAAAACCGGCGGGCTTTTTTTCGCCAAGGCCATGATTCTAGCGCGTTCTGCGAGATAAAAGCGGATGGGAAGATCCTGCGCCGCCAAATTGAGATCCGCCAGCCATTTTTGCGCCCAATCCACGAACCAGGGCAAGGGATTTTCTCCCTTGACCGCCTTCAGGCTCTTCTCCAGGCGCGCGGCGGCCTGCAAGGCGTCCAGACGCCCGCCGCGTTGCAGTTCCTTGGTGAGCAGGGGCTGCCAGTCCGCGGTTTTCTCGGCCAACTGCAGGGCCAGAAGCGGCGCGCCGCCCGCCAGCGCCAGCCAGGTCGCGGCATCGCGCAATCCGGCCTCCGCCAGGAACGCCTCGCTCCTTGCCGCCGAAGGCAAGGACAGGCGCAGGCTCTGGCAACGGCTGCGCAAGGTCGGCATGAGGCGCATGGGTTCGCTGGAGACGAGCAAGAACAATGTGTCCGGCGGCGGCTCTTCCAGCATCTTCAGGAGCGCGTTCGCCGCCTCGCGGTTCATGCGCTCCGCCGGCTGAATCAGAATGACGCGCGATTTATGCCGATGCGTGCCCACGCACAGGAATTCATCGAGTTCGCGGATCTGGTCGATGGTGATCTGCTGTTTTGCGCGCGTAGACTTTTCCTTCTCGCCCTCGCCTTCCCCATCGCCCGCGCTGCTCGCGCCGCCGCCCTTGCCGGATTTCTTGTCTTCCGCCTCTCCCGTCTGCAAGGCGGCGGGTTGCAGCAGGCGGAAATCGGGATGGCTGCCCTGGAAAAACCAGCGGCAGGCCAGGCATTCGCCGCAGGCCGCGCCCTCCGCTTGCGGCGTCTCGCACAGCAGGCTGGCGGCAAAGGCCAAAGCCAGTTCCCGCTTGCCCAGACCGCGTTCCCCGGAAAACAGCAAGGCGTGCGGCAACCGCGCACGCCATTCCTGCAAGCGCCGCCAGCTTTCCGTATGCAGCGATTCGGCTTTCATGCCAGTCCCGTAAAGATGTGCACCAGCCTTGCCCGCACTTCCGCAAGGCTCAATTCGCCGTTCAATACGTGAAAACGCTCCGGATATTTCCTGGCCTGTTCCAGGTAGGCGTGGCGTACCCGGTCATGAAAGCGCGCGTCTTCCTGCTCGAAGCGATCCAGGGGACGCCCGGCCAACACGATGCGTTGCCGCGCCACTTCGCAGGGCACATCGAACAACAGGGTCAGATCCGGCATGCAGGGCTGGCTTGCGCCTTCGCCGTGCACCCAGTTTTCCAGCGCCTGCAAACGCCGCCGATCCACGCCCTTGCCGCCGCCCTGATAGGCAAAACTGGCGTCCGAAAAACGATCGCACACCACCCAGCCGCCGCGCGCCAGCGCGGGCGCAATCACCGCCGCCACATGTTCGCGGCGGACGGCGAACATCAACAACGCTTCCGTTTCCGGGTGCATGGCCTCGGAAAGCAGGCTGGCGCGCAACTTTTCGCCCAGCGGCGTCCCCCCCGGCTCGCGCGTCAACAGCACTTCATGCCCGCGCGCGCGCAAGAAGTCGCCCAGCCAGCGGACGTGGCTGCTCTTGCCCGCGCCATCTATGCCTTCCAGCGTGATGAATTTTCCGCGCGGCGCGGAGGATGCGGAAGGGTCATGGACAGACGGCATGTTGAACGGACTCGGTTCAGGGACGGGAACGCTGGCGGCGGCGCTGATAGCGATCCACGGCGGCGTTGTGTTCGGCGAGGGTTGCGGAGAAGTGGCTGCTGCCGTCGCCGCGCGCCACGAAATACAGCGCCCTCGTTTGCGCCGGATGCAGCGCCGCCCGGAGGGAAGCCAGCCCCGGCATGGCGATGGGCGTTGGCGGCAGTCCCGCGCGCGTGTAGGTATTGTACGGCGTGTCCGTCTCCAGGTGTATCCGCCGCAAATTGCCGTCGAACGCCGCCCCCAGCCCATAGATGACGCTTGGGTCGGTTTGCAGGCGCATGCCGATGCGCAGGCGATTGACGAATACGCCGGCAATCTCGCTCCGGTCGGCCTCCACGCCGGTTTCCTTTTCCACGATGGAGGCCATGATCAGGGCTTCGTAGGCGTTGCGATAAGGCAGATTCGCTTCCCTTTTTTGCCACTCGCGTTGCAGGTGTGTTTGCAGGGTGCGCGCGGCTTGGGCAAACAGCGCCAGATCGTCCGAGAACTTGTCCACCCGGTAGGTGTCGGGAAAGAACAGTCCTTCCGGCGATTGTCCCGGCATGCCAAGGCGCGCCATCAATTCCGCGTCGGAGAGCGTGGCGGCCACCTGCGCCAGATCGGGACGCGCGTTAATTCTTTGCCGCCATTCCCGGAAAGTCCAGCCCTCGATGAGGCGCACATCCACCTGCACCACCTTGCCGGAAGCCAGCAAATCCAATAAATCCCGCGGCGCGCTGCCCGCCTCCAGCGCATAGACGCCCGCCCGCAACGTTCCCGCGCGCCCCGAAAGCCGCGCCGCCAATACCAGCAGATGCGGATTCGCCGCTACTCCCGCCTGATTCAACAAGCGCGCCACGCCGCGCATGCCCATGCCGGACGGCACGCGAAACTCCACTTGCGCCACGCCCGGCGCGAACGTCAAAGGGCGCAGAAACCAGAAAGAAAACGCCGCCGCCGCCAACACACCGGAAAGAAAAAACAAGGCGAGAAGGAAACGCAAAAAACGCATGCCAATTGGTGGGCCCGCAGGGATTTGAACCCTGGACCAAAGGATTATGAGTCCTCTGCTCTGACCGCTGAGCTACAGGCCCGTTGTTTTGAAAGGCGCTGATTGTACGGCATCGGGAGGAATCGCGTTATTCTTTTTCCTTCCATCCGTCCGCTGGTTTTCACCGTGCAAGCAGCATAGCGTCGCTTCTTCAGCCCTGTTCCGGCGCGCCGGTCAGTTCCGGCCATACGGCGGGGGGCAGCACGCGTTTCTGGCCTTCCTTGTCCAGCGCCACATAGGTCAGGATGGCCTCCGTCACCTTGACGGTAATCGGTTTTTGCGGATGCCGCTCGGCAAAGACCTGCACCTGGACGGTAATCGAGGTTCGCCCCACGCGGACGATCTCGGTATAGAAACTCACCACGTCGCCGCTGGAGACGGGCTGCTGGAACTGGAAACTGTTGACCGCCACCGTCGCCACCCGTCCGCGCGCGTACCGCATGGCCTCGATGCCGCCGGCAATATCGACGTTCGACATCACCCAACCGCCAAAAATATCGCCAAACATGTTTTCGTTGCCTGGCATGGGCGCCAGGCGCAAGGCAGGTTGCCGCTTGGGGCAATGAACCGGTTCGTCCATCATTTTAAGGAAAGTAAAGACAGAAAAGGAGAGACAGGATAAATTACCGATGCGCAATCTTGCAAATTTTTCACGCTGCCTCCGTATTTTCCACCGTTCACATGCCCACGATCAGCACTCGCCTTGTCGCATCCGCCGATGATCCCGCCATTCCCGCCGTGCGCGGCTTCTTTCGCGATTATGCGGCCTGGATGGGAGTGAATCTCTCCTTCCAGAGCTTCGATGAAGAAATCAGCGCCCTGCCCGGACGCTACAGCGGCGCGACTGGGCGCCTTTTCGTCAGCGAACGGGATGGTCGCCCCATCGGCTGCGTCGGCATTCGCGTCCTGTCGGAAAACATGTGCGAGATGAAACGCATGTACGTCATGCCGGAAGAACAAGGCCAGGGCGCGGGCGCCGCGCTCGCCCTGGCCGCCATTCGCGCCGCTCGCGACATGGGGTTTCACCGGCTGGTGCTGGATGCCATTCCCTCCATGCGCATCGCGGTCAAAATCTACCGCGAACTGGGCTTCGACGAAGCCCCTGCCTACTATCCCGCGCCACTGGAAGGCGCGATTTACCTTTCACTGGACTTGCAGCACTGGTCGGAAAAGGCCGTGCGCGAAGAAAACCTCTTTCATCTGTTCGACTTCAACCGCGCCTGGTCCAACCAGATGCAGACGCTGGATCCGGCCTATTTCAAGAAGCTCTCCAACATCCAGGACCCGCATTACCTGTGGATAGGCTGCTCGGATTCGCGCGTCCCCGCCAACCAGATCGTCGGCCTCCTGCCGGGCGAGGTATTCGTGCATCGCAACGTGGCCAATGTGGTGGCGCATACCGACCTGAACTGCCTTTCCGTCATCCAGTATGCCATAGACGTGTTGCATGTACGGCATATCATGGTGGTCGGACATTACGGTTGCGGCGGGGTGCGTCTGGCGTTGGACGGCGAACGTACCGGCATCGTGGATATCTGGCTTCGGCATGTGCAGGACGTGCGCCGGAAACACGCCGATTTGCTCGACGCCCTGCCCCAAGCCATGCGCCACGACCGCCTTTGCGAACTCAACGCGCTGGAACAGGCCGTCAACGTCTGCCAGACCGGCGTGGTGCAGGACGCCTGGCGGCGCGGCCAGCCCGTCGCCATACACGCCTGGATCTACAGCCTGAGAGACGGCCTCGTGCGCGATCTCGGCATGACCATCCGCCGCCCCGAAGACCTGCTGCCCCGCTACCAGGCCGTCATGGACACGGGAGGAAACGTCAAAAAGTAAAAACCCGCTTTTTGCCGGTTCAGTCAGCAAAAAAGGGCAAGCGAAGCTCGCCCTTTTTTGGGGTAAGGGCAACGCAACCCACTACCCATCTGTGCGGTACATGTACCGCACAGGAGACGGATTTTCCTCCCCCCTGTGAAGG
>JAITRP010000128.1 GCA_031288305.1 Zoogloeaceae bacterium | reverse complement strand
CTAACTCCGGTTTGAAACCCCGCCCTTCAGGGCGGTGCGAAGGTGAAACCCCGGCCTGAAGGCCGGGGTTTCGACCGTAGCCATTGGGGAGGGGAGAGAAACCCCTTCCCAATGACGTTGGACCGGCAGCCCTGAAAAGGGCTGCCGCTAATTTCTTGCTGGGCGCTCCCGTTCCCCTCCCTCCTTGCGGGGGAGGGGTCAGGGGAGAGGGGGGACAGCGGCAGTTCAACGGCCTTACTTTTTCGAACCGCCGCGCCCTCTCTCCCGGTGCTGCGCGCCACCCTTGCAGGGTACAAGTCTCTCCCGCAAGCGGGCGTAAATTCCCGTCTTCCGTCCTCTTTGCATCCTCCGCCCGTTTTCTGCATCTCAACCCGCGTCCATCGGCGAATGCGTTTTCAGCCAATCGGCGAGCGCCGCGTTCATGCGGGTTTGCCAACCCTTGCCCGTGGCGCGGAACGCCTCGGCCACGTCCGGGGAAAGACGGATGCAGACACTCTTTTTCGGCGCCGCGACCCGTGACCGCCCGCCACGGCGAATCGACCGCGCCAGGACAAACTCTTCACCAGTAAAAGGCCGCGCGTCCGGATCGGACATCGCGGCGGCAGTGATGGCCGCGTCCTTTTCCGGCGCGGGCAGGACAAACACACGCCCGGAACGGGTTTCAACGGTTTCCGGCATAGTCTTTCCCCCTCTTTTCTGGTTGCGGGACGGATGAAAAT
Organism: Zoogloeaceae bacterium; assembly: GCA_031288305.1. Taxonomy (GTDB): domain Bacteria; phylum Pseudomonadota; class Gammaproteobacteria; order Burkholderiales; family Rhodocyclaceae; genus Azovibrio. Next base: position 12,729 of record JAITRP010000128.1, on the reverse strand, counting down.
CACCCGGCGGCAATCCTCCCCGCGATCAACAAACGCGACGAAAAACAAACGTTCCCCCAGCGGAACGGCCGCCGCCATGCGCGCTTCGCCGTACAGGATCGCGTGTCCGGCAGAACGTCCGCATCATCCCAATCCATGTCGCGGGCGACGGCAAGCGAAATGCCGTGCTTTTTGATGTTCAGGGCATTCTTGACCGGATCGCATTCGATTTCCATGTGGTTATGGTATATGCGAAAACAAGGAAAATAAAGCAACGCGCGGTAACAGGCGCATCGCCCGCAGCCGTGGGTCCTGTTCCACTGCCGCAAATCCCTCCCCGGCCTCCCCTTGTCAGGGGAGGAAGTTTGGGCGTGCATCCTCTTCTGCCCTCTGTCCCCTGTCTCCTGATAGAATAGCCGCCGTTCTCCGGCATTCTCGCCGCGCGTATTTACCTGAAAAGGCCTCATGTTCAGTTTCCTGAAAAGCAAAAGCGAAGCCGCCCCCCTGGCGGCGGCGAGTCCGTCCGCCGGCTGGCGTGAGCGGCTTCTGAATGGTCTTGCCCGCACTCGCGCCCAGTTGGGCGGGCGCGTAAAATCCCTGTTCGCGCGCGGCAAGGTCGATGAAGAGCTGCTGGAGGAACTGGAAGAACTGCTGCTCACCGCCGATGTCGGCATGGAGGCTACCCGGCATCTGCTGGAAAACCTCAAGGCGCGAGCAAAGGAAAAAAGCCTGGAAGACGCGGCAAGCATCCAGGCGGCGCTGGCGGCGGCTTTTATCGACTTGCTCGCGCCGCTGGAAGCGCCCCTGGACGCCTCGACGCATCATCCATATATCATCATGCTGGCGGGGGTGAATGGCGCGGGCAAGACGACTTCGATCGGCAAGCTGGCAAAATATTTCCAAGGCCAGGGCAAGAGCGTGTTGCTGGCGGCGGGGGATACCTTTCGCGCTGCCGCCCGCGAGCAGTTGCTGGCCTGGGGCGAGCGCAATCAGGTCACGGTCATCGCCCAGGAATCCGGCGATCCGGCGGCGGTTATTTTCGACGCCATCCATGCCGCCCGCGCCCGCGAAATCGACATCGTGCTGGCGGATACCGCCGGACGCCTGCCCAGCCAGCAAAACCTGATGGAAGAAATCGCCAAGGTGCGCCGCGTGATTCAAAAGGCCGAGGCCAGCGCCCCGCATGAAGTCCTGCTGGCGCTGGACGCCAACATCGGCCAGAACGCCCTGCAACAGGTGAAAGCCTTCGACGCCGCCATTGGCGTGAGCGGCCTCGTGCTCACCAAGCTCGACGGCACCGCCAAGGGCGGCGTCATCGCCGCCATTGCCCGTCAGTATCCCAAGCCGGTGCGCTTCATTGGCGTGGGCGAAGGCATCGACGACCTGCGTCCGTTCGCGGCGCGGGATTTCGTGGAGGCGCTGTTTGCATGATCGTCGGCAGCCAGATTTACAAGCGTTACCCCGGCGGTTTCGAAGCCCTGAAAAATGTCAGCTTTGAAATCGCGGGGGGCGAACTGGCGCTGGTCGGCGGCCATTCCGGCGCGGGCAAGACCACCTTGTTGAAGCTTCTTTCCGCCATCGAGCGCCCGACTTCCGGCAGCCTGGTCGTCAATGGGCAGAATCTCGTCGCCCTGCGCCCCGCCGCGCTGCCCTTCCTGCGCCGCAATCTGGGACTGGTGTTCCAGGATCAGAAACTGCTGTTCGACCGCTCCGCGCTGGAAAACGTCCTGCTGCCGCTGGAAATCATCGGCCTCGCGCCCAGGGAAGCGCAACGCCGCGCTCGCGCCGCGCTGGATAAAGTGGGGTTGCTGGCGCGCGAAAAGACCAACCCCATCGCCCTTTCCGGCGGCGAACAACAACGTCTCGCCATCGCCCGCGCCGTGGTCAATCGGCCGACCATCCTGCTGGCGGACGAACCCACCGCCAACCTGGACGAGGAATCCGCCCGTCAGGTGCTCGATCTGTTCATCGCTTTCCATCAGGTGCGCGTTACCGTCATCATCGCCACCCACGCCCCGCAGGGACTTTTTCCCGGCATGGCGGCGCGGGCGCTGACGCTCCGCCACGGGATGCTGATCGCATGAAAGCCTGGCTCCAGCAACATCTCGCCGCCCTTGTCCGCGCCGCCCGCAGGCTCACGGACAGTCCCTTGAGCGCCCTGCTTTCCATCCTGGCGATCGGCATCGCCATGGCCCTGCCCGCCGCCGGTTACCTGTGTCTCGACAACCTGAAGGCGTTGGGCGCCAACAGCGGCAGCGCGCAGCAGATGAGCCTCTTCCTGGATGCCGACGCGAACGAAAAAACGCGCGCGGACATCGAAAAACGCCTGGAAGCCCTGTTGCCCGGTCAATGGCGTTTCATCTCCCGCGACGCGGCGTTGCGCCAGATGGAAGCCAATGAAGGCATGGCGGAAATCGTCGCCAGCCTGCCGAAGAATCCGTTGCCTGACGCCTTTATTCTCGAACCCGATGACGCCGATCCGGAACATCTGGAAGCCCTGCGCGCCACCTTGGGCGCCTGGCCGGGCGTAGCGCACGTGCAACTGGATTCCGCCTGGATCAAGCGTTTCGACGCCTTCTTGCGTCTCGGACGTCTGGCGGCGCATCTCTTGGCCGTCATTTTCGCCGCCGGTCTCATTGCCGTCACCTTCAACACCATCCGCCTGCAAGTGCTGGGGCAAGCCGAGGAAATCGAAGTCGCGCGGCTGATCGGCGCAACCGACGCCTTCATCCGCCGTCCTTTCTGCTATCTGGGCGTACTGCAAGGCGCGTTGGGCGGATTGACGGCAGCCTTGCTGCTCCTTGCCGGGACGCTGGCGCTCGCGCCCCCCGTTTCCCGGCTGGCGGCGCTCTATGGCAGCGCCTTCGTCCTGCGCGGCCCGTCGTTTTTGCATGCGCTCGCACTCATCGCCAGCGGCGCGTCCCTGGGCTGGCTGGGGGCGCAGCTTTCCGTGCGGCTGATTCGGGATCAATGAACGGCGTCCTGCCATGTCCGCTTCCCCTGCCTTGAACTTCGACGCGCTGATCATCGGCAGCGGCCTGGCCGGGCAGGCTGCCGCGCTGTTTCTGGCGGCGCGTTGCCGCGTGTTGTTGATCGCCAAGCGCGAACTGGAAGAAAGCGCTTCCAGCCGCGCCCAGGGCGGCATCGCGGCGGTGCTGGACAGCCGGGATTCCATCGAGGCGCACATCCAGGATACCTGTGTCGCCGGCGCGTATCTGAACGACCCAAAAGCCACGCGCTTCGTGGTGGAAAACGGTCGCCAGGCGATTGAATGGCTGATCGCCCAGGGCGTGCCCTTCACCAAGGACGCCTCCGGCTACCACCTCACCCGCGAAGGCGGCCACAGCGCGCGCCGCATCATCCATGTGGCGGACGCCACTGGCCTCGCCGTGCAGGAAACCCTTACCCGCAAGGTGCGCGCGCATCCAAACATCACCATCCTGGAACAACATATCGCCATCGACCTGATTGCCGGCAGCAAGCTGGGGCTGTCCCAAAACCGCTGTCTGGGCGCATACGCGCTGGATAACCGAAGCGGCGAAATCAAGGCGGTTCGCGCCCGTCATACCCTGATTGCCGCTGGCGGCGCGGGCAAGGCGTATCTCTACACCACCAATCCCGACACTTCCACCGGCGACGGCATCGCGATGGCCTGGCGCGCGGGCTGCGCAATCGCCAACATGGAATTCATCCAGTTTCATCCGACCTGCCTGTTTCATCCGCTGGCGAAATCCTTTCTCATTTCCGAGGCCGTGCGCGGCGAAGGCGGCCTGCTGAAACGCCCCGGCGGCGCGCGCTTCATGCCGGAACACGACGCGCGCGCCGAACTCGCGCCGCGCGACGTGGTTGCCCGCGCCATCGACCACGAGATGAAAAAACGCGGGCTGGATTGCGTCTTCCTGGATATTGCCCACAAGGGCGCGGACTTCATCCGGGCGCACTTTCCCACCATCCACGCCCGCTGCCTGGAATTCGGCATCGACATCACCAAAGCGCCGATTCCCGTGGTTCCCGCCGCGCACTACACCTGCGGCGGCATCGTCACCGATCTGGCCGGGCGCACACAACTCCCCGGCCTCTACGCGGTCGGCGAAGCCTCCTGCTCCGGTCTGCACGGCGCGAACCGTCTGGCCTCCAACTCGCTCCTGGAATGCCTGGTCTTTGCCCGCGCCGCCAGCGAAGACATCTTTCGGCAGACTGTTCCGCCCTCGCCCGGATTGCCCGCCTGGGACGCGAGCCGGGTGCGGGAGGCGGAGGAAGAAGTCGTCATCGCCCACAACTGGGATGAGCTGCGCCGCTTGATGTGGGATTACGTCGGCATCGTCCGCACCACGGATCGCCTGCAACGCGCCTTGCGCCGCGTGCGGCTGCTGGAACAGGAAGTCAGCGAGTTCTACGCCCATTTCCGGGTGAGCCGCGATCTGATCGAACTCAGGAACCTTGTCGCCACCGCCAGCCTCATCATCCGCTCTGCCCTGAAACGCAAGGAAAGCCGGGGACTGCACTATTCCTCCGATTACCCGCAAACGCTGCCCAAGGCAAAAAACACGCTGATCCGGAAACGCGCCAGCGTTTGATGAGCGAACGGCCACATTCACGGGGCATGCCATGCGATTTTCCAAGTATACTGGATCCAGGTATTTTCAAGGAGTTGCCGCAGCAAGAAATTAGCGGCAGCCCTTCAGGGCTGCCGGTCCAACGTCATTGGGAAGGGGTTTCTCTCCCCTCCCCAATGACTACGGTCGAAACCCCGGCCTTCAGGCCGGGGTCTCAACCTTCGCGCCGCCCTGAAGGGCGGGGTTTCAAACCGGAGTTAGTTTTACGATGAATTTCCATCTCGCCCGAATCGGCATCATTTCATTCATCTTGTTTCTGGCCGCATGCCAGTCGATAGGAACGCCCTATGTTCCGCCCGATGAAACACAGGATTCCGCGCTGTTTGTCGGCGGCGGCTCTTACATAAACCAGTTTGTTTACATAAACCAGTTTGACGAGGAAGGCTGTTATTCGGGCAGAACCATAATTCGCGAAGATATTCGCGTACATGCGGAAAAAGAGTTATTTCTCGCCGCCGAGAAGCTATTTCGGTTGAGTGACTGGCAAATGAGTTGTACGGTAAACTTTTCGCTTGTCCCGAAAAAGGATGAGAAATACAAGGTTCTGTCCAGCCGTTCCGGCTTGTTGTGCTCTGCCGGAGTCGTGAGAATCAATGACGACGGGAGCGCGATCCCTGTTCCGGTGAAAGGCTTGACGCCATCGAAAAAGGGACTTCTGGCGTGCATCAAGATGGTTCCTTCCAAACGAACAAATAAATGACAAATGCGAAAATCGCGTTGCGTCATCCGGGATGCGACACAAGCCGCCCAATACGCCGAACCGGAGGAAAATTTTTCAGTCTTTCGCCTCCGGCATAATGAACCATTCTTGCGTCACGCTTTCCGGCGTCACGCGCTCGCCCATCATGGGCGTCAGCAGTTTGACCTTGCCGTCTTCCTTGGCAAGGTCGCGCACGCGTTTGATCGATTCATCCCAGGGATGGCGGGCGAGATCGAAGACGCCCCAATGCACGGGAACCAGCGCCCGCGCGTCGAGGTCGTGATAGGCTTGGAGGACTTCCTGCGGGAACAGGTGCGTTTTTGGCCAGCCGGGGTTCCAGCCGTCGATTTCGATGAACGCCAGATCAAAGGGGCCGTGCGCCGCGCCGATGTCCAAGAAGTGCGCGCCATAGCCGGAATCGCCGCTGACGAAAACCCGGTATCGCTCGCCCTTTACGGCGTAGGAAGTCCATAACGTCGTATCGCGGCGGCCAAAGGCGCGTCCCGAAAAATGAATCGTGCGCTCCGAAGCGATCGTCAGCGCGCCTTGCGTGAAATGCTCTCCCCAGCCGATTTCCTGGATGCGTCCGGCGGGAATGCCCCATTTCCTCAAATGCGCCGCCACGCCGTAAGGGACGATGAAGCGGGTTTCCCGATTCTTCAGGGCGCGCATCGTCGCGTATTCCAGATGATCGTAATGGTCGTGGGTGATGAGCACGTAATCCAGCGGCGGCAAATCGGCGCGCTTGATGGGCGCGTCGACAAAACGGCGCACGACGCCCGGCAGGGGCGCGGCATTGCCGAACACCGGATCGACCAACAGACGCTTGCCCTCCAGTTCGATGATGAGCGAGGAATGCCCCAGCCAATAGGCGGCAAGCGTCTCGGAAGGCGCGGCAAAGGAGGTTTCGTCCAGCTTCACCTGCGGCAAGGCGAATCCGGGTTGATGCGAATTGGGCAACAGGAACCGGAGCCAGCCCGCGGGGCCGCCGCCCGTGACGCGATCCGGATAATACGGCGCGGGTTCGGGACTTTGAAAGCGTCCGTTTTGGTAATACGGCAATTGCGCATAGGCGGCGACTTCCGCCGCTTCCGGCGACTCGCCCATGACCCGCAACAAATGACACCCGGCAACGACGAGCGGCGTTGCCAAAAGCAGCAAGAGCTTGAGAAAAATTCGCAGCGGTTTCTTCAGCATGGAAACAATCCTTTATGGGTTATGCGGCAAAAGTAAAAATCCACTTTTTGCCGGGTTATATATAGCAAAAAAGGCACTGCTTCGCTCGCCCTTTTTGGGAGTAAAGGCAACGAAACCCCAACGCACCCGGCAAACGCTGGCGCGCGGTTCTCGATCCCCGATCCCCGATCCTCGATCCCATCCCTTGTCCATCTTACGAAAATCTACATTGCCTTACAAAAATATGTCGTTCGGGGATTGGATTACTTTGTTAAGCTACGCGCTGTCTTGTTTTTCCACTCTCTCCCAAGGTGCTGGCTTTTCCTGTCTTTTCTTCCTTGCCGCCGCGGTTTTCGCTTTTGCGCGCGTTTTGCGCGCTTTGCCCGCTGGCGCTCTTCGCCTGCGCGCCGCTGGCGCCCATGCCGGATCCGGCGGCGCGGGTTTCCGGCATCGTGACGCCGGAAGAATGGCGGCAACGCGAACAAGCGGCCAATCTGGCGGCAAAAGGCGAGGAAACGCAGTCCCTGGCAACCTGGTGGACGGCGTTTGGCGACCCGCAACTGGATGGTCTGATACAACGCGCGTTGGAAAACGCGCCAGATCGGAGATTGGCCGAAGCGCGTCTGCGGCAGGCGCGGGCGCGGCGCAATCTGGCGCGCGCGGATTATTGGCCTGCGCTTTCCGCTTCCGCGCGCGCCAGCCGTTCTCCGGGATCGGGCGATGACGACACGCACTATCAGGCAGGGTTCGACGCCAGTTGGGAAATGGACATTTTCGGGCGTGTGCGCCATAGCGCCGCGGCAGCCAGCGCGGATATGGCGGCGGCAGAGGAGAATCTGGCGCAAGCCGAGGTGACGCTGGCGGCGGAAATCGCGCGCGAATATACCGGTTATCGCGTCTTGCAGGCGCGTTATGCCATTGCGCAACAGAACGCGCAAAGCCAGGCGGAGTTGCTGGAAATCGTCCGTTGGCGCGCCGATGCCGGACTGGTGAGCGATCTGGATGTGGAAAACGCCCGCATCCTGCTGGCGCAAACCGAGGCCAGCCTGCCGCTTTTGGCCAGCGAGCGCGCCGGCGCCCTGCACCGGCTGGACGTGCTGCTGGGACTTGCGCCGGGTTCCCTGGAAAACACGCTGGCCGCGCCGCAACCCTTGCCGGCCCCGCCGGAGAAAATCGCCATTGGCATTCCCGCCGAAACGCTGGCGCGCAGGCCGGACGTGCGGGCGGCAAAGGCCAGCCTGCGCGCGGAACGCGAACGCGCCTACGCGCAGGGCGCAGAGCGTTTTCCCATTCTGACCTTGAGCGGCAGTTTTGGCTGGCAGGCGCTCACGAGCGCGGCGCTTGGCAGCCACGAAAGCATCGCGCGATCACTGATGGCGGCATTGACGGCCAATCTTTTCGACGGCGGACGCCTGAAGAATCGCATCGCCGCGCAGGACGCCGTGCTGGAAGAAGCTCTGGTTCGCTACGAACAAAGCCTCATTGCCGCCCTGACGGAAGTGGAAGACGCGCTTGCCGCCCATGCCGCCGGACAGGCGCGTCTGGGTCTATACGCCAGGGCGCTGGAGGCGGCGCGCAACGCGTCGATGCTTTCTCGTCAGATGTATCAGGCCGGGATGAGCGATTTTCAATCCGTGCTGGAAAGTCAGCGCAGTCTGCTGGCTGCCGAGGAAAACCGGATTGGCGCACAAAGTGATGTCCTGCTGGCGCTGATCGCGCTCTACAAGGCGCTGGGCGGCGGCTGGGACCATGAGCCGCCCGCCGCGGCTTCTTTCTCTTCCCTCGTTGCGGAATTCTCATGAACACATCTTCCCTGGAAAACCTGCTCGTCGAGCGCGGCAAACACGCTTCCCTGTGGCGGCGCTGGCGCTTTCCGGCGCTGGCGGCGGCGCTGGCGCTGGCGGCGCTGGCGCTTTTTTTCTTCCTTGCCGCCTCCGCGCCCAAGCTGCGTTATCTCACGGAAGCCGTCAGCGAAGGACCGCTGGTGGTCAGCGTTTCCGCCAGCGGCACGCTGCAACCGACGCGCACGGTACATGTCGGCAGCGAACTCTCCGGCACGCTGGAATCCGTGCTGGTGCGGGAAAACGACCAGGTGCGCAAGGGGCAACTGCTCGCCCAACTGGATACTTCCAAGCTGAAGGATGCCGTGGCGCGTTCACAGGCGGCGGTTACGGCGACGGAAGCAAATGTGGCGCAAGCCGAAGCGACCCTGGCGGAAAACAACGCCACTTTCTCGCGGATGCAAAAAGTGGCGCTGCTTTCCGGCGGCAAGGCGCCCTCCCTGCTGGAACTCGAAAGCGCGGAAGCCGCCGTGAAGCGCGCCCGCGCCAATCTCTCCAGCGCCCGCGCCGAAGTCTCGCAGGCGCGCGCCACCCTGATGACCGACCAGACCAACATCCACAAGGCCACCATCCGTTCCCCGGTCGACGGCGTGGTGCTGGCGCGCGAGGTGGAACCGGGGCAGACCGTGGCGGCGGCAATGACCACGCCCGTGCTGTTCGTCATCGCCGAAGACCTGACCCAGATGGAATTGCACGTCAATGTCGACGAAGCCGATGTCAGCCAGGTGCAAGAAGGCGCAAGCGCCACGTTTACAGTGGCGGCCTGGGGCAATCGCAAGTTTCCCGCCATGGTCGAACGCGTCGATCTGGGCGCGACCACCACGGATAACGTCGTCACCTACACTACCGTGCTCAAGGTCGCCAACGACGATCTGGCATTGCGTCCTGGCATGACGGCGGCGGCGGAAATCATTACCGCGCGGCGCGAAAAGGCGCTGCTCATCCCCAACGCCGCCCTGCGTTTTGCGCCGCCCGCCGAGAACGCGCCGGACACGAGAAGTTTCATTGCCCGCCTGATGCCCGCGCCGCCGCGCCGCGCGCGCCCCAGGACGGCAGGCCGGCAGGACGGAACGGAACCGACCGCGTGGATACTGCAAAACGACGCGCCACAACCCGTGACGCTGAAGGTCGGCATCAGCAACGGCAGTCATACGGAAGTATTGGGCGGCGAACTGCCGGCGGGCGCGGAGGTCATCACCGAATACCAGGAAATCAAGAAATGATGTGCCCGCCCGCTTCCCGATCCCGCGCGGCGACGCGGCGAAAGGCGCTTGCATGAGCGGCAAGAACGACGCCCTGCTTGAGTTCCGGGACGTAGTCAAAACCTATGGCCAGGGGCAGACGGCGTTCCAGGCGCTGTGCGGCGTCGATTTGCGGATTGCGCCAGGCGAATTCCTCGCCGTCATGGGTCCGTCTGGTTCCGGAAAATCCACGGCGATGAATATTCTCGGTTGCCTGGACGCGCCCACTTCCGGCGCGTACCTTTTCCAGGGCGTGCATGTGGAGCGGCTCGACCGCAACCAGCGGGCGCTGCTGCGGCGACATTACCTGGGATTTGTCTTCCAGGGCTTCAACCTGCTCTCGCGCACCTCGGCGCAGGAAAATGTGGAATTGCCGCTTCTGTATCGCGGCGAGCCTGCCGCGCAACGTCACGCCGCCGCGCGACAGGCGCTCGCGCGCGTCGGGCTTTCCGGCTGGGAAACGCACACGTCGGCGGAACTCTCCGGCGGACAACAGCAGCGCGTCGCCATTGCCCGCGCCATCGTCACCCAGCCTCTGGTATTGCTGGCGGACGAACCCACCGGCAATCTGGACAGCACACGCAGTCACGAAATCATGGAATTGCTGGTGCGCCTGAACCGCGAACAGGGCATTACCGTATTGATGGTCACGCACGAAGCCGACATGTCTGCCTATGCCCAACGCATTGTTCATTTTGTCGATGGCATGGTTGAAAGCGACGCCGCGCAACCGGAGCGGGAAACCCAGTAGTTCGTCATGCTGAATGAACCATATGAAACGCAAAATGCCTGAAGAAGACAGCGCAAACACTTTTGTCCCCCTTCCCCCTTGCGGGGGAGGGGGCGTTTCCATCCCCTTCCCCCGCAAAGGGGAAGGGACAGGGCGCTTCCGGCAGGCAGTCACGCCAAAATTGCGTCGATTCAACGTGACTGGCTACTAGACCATGTACCTGAACGCCATTTTGCTCGCGCTACGGGAAATCCGCCGCAACCTGATGCGATCCTTTCTCACCATTCTTGGCATCGTCATTGGCGTGGCGGCGGTGATCACAATGGTGACGCTGGGCAATGGCGCGACCCGCATGGTAAGCGAGCAGATTTCCAGCCTGGGCAGCAACCTGCTCATCTTGCGTCCCGGTCAGCGCATGGGGCCGGCGGCCTTTGGATCGGCGGCGTTTCGCGTCAGCGATGCGGACGCCATAAGAACGCAAATATGGGCCTTGCGGGGGGTGGCGCCGACCGTCAGCCGCAGCGCGCCGCTGGTGGCCGGCAATGAAAACTGGTCGTCGAGCGTGACCGGATCGACCAATGAGTACTTCACAATCGGCAACTGGCAGTTTGCCTCCGGGCGTCCGTTTTCCGACGAAGAGCAGCAATCGGGACGCGCGGTCTGCATCATTGGCGAGACGGTGCGCAACAAGCTTTTCGGGCGCCAGAATCCGGTGGGCGCGCAGATTCGCGTCAAGAATTTTTCCTGTCCGGTGGTGGGTCTCCTGGTTGCCAAGGGCCAAGGCGCGATGGGCATGGATCAGGACGACATGGTGCTCATACCGCTGAAAGCGGCGCAACGCCGGTTGATCGGCAAGCCGCAGGACGTTACCGTCATCCTGCTTTCCATGCGTGACGGCGTGGATTCCTCGCAGGTGATGACGCAGATTCGCCGCCTGATGCGCGAGCGCAGGAAACTGGCGGAAAGCGAGGACGACAATTTCACCATCATGGACACGCGCCAGATTGCCGAAACGCTCTCCAGCACCGTGGGCACCATGACCACGCTGTTGGGCGCGGTGGCGGCGGTGAGTCTCCTGGTGGGCGGCATCGGCATCATGAACATCATGCTGGTTTCCGTCACCGAGCGCACGCGCGAGATCGGCATCCGGCTGGCCATCGGCGCGCTGGAACACGAGGTGTTGCTGCAATTTCTCATCGAAGCCGTGGCGCTTTCCATGCTGGGCGGAATCCTTGGCATCGTCCTGGCTTTCGCGGCCTGCCTGGTTCTGTCTTCCGTCACGCAAATGCCCTTCGATTTCGACCCCGGCATCAACCTGGTTTCCTTCTTTTTCTCCGCCGCCATCGGCGTCCTGTTTGGCTACATGCCCGCCCGCCGCGCCGCCCGACTGGATCCCATCGAGGCGCTCCGGCATGAGTGAATCCGCATCCTCCGCCAAACCTCTTCGGCCTTGTTCCGGTTCAACCGCAAGAGGCCACGCTATACGACGTTCGGAGCGCCGCACATTATTTTGTAGTCCATATCGATTTCCTGGATTATTTCGGGCAGTTCGAACTTGTAGGTCTTGCCTTTGTAGCCATAGGTCAAGGCAAACTCCTTGACCAGTTTGAGCTTGTTGTCGACGACCTTGGGCAACTCGTGGTAATGGCCGCCAATCATGGTTTGCCCGGGAATGGAGAACCGCAACGGACGGTCCTTGACCACGATGAAAGCCGTGGCCATGGCCTCGTCTTCGACATTCGGCGTCCTTTCCCATCTGCGAAAACGTTTCGTTCCGTTTATGATGCTGGTCTCGCTGTATATCCTTATGGATTCCACTGTCTTTTTTTCTATCACGCCCCGCGACGTTCCAAGAAAACTATGCCGGTTGAAAGTGATTTTCATGTGTTCATTTTCAAAAACCAACGGGGTTTCATATTCGTTACTTCTGACGCAGAAACCCAGATAGTGTCCGCTGTCCACTGCGCCCATGGAACTCAGATACCGAGCGGTTTCCTTGCAGCGTTTTCTCATGCCGCCATTGGTGCGAATGGCTACCAGCGAAAAAAGGCTGGCGTCCTTGAATTCGCCAACCCGACCCCTGTTGATCAACAAGGCGTCGAATCCCTCGTCGCCTGTCTGATTGATATTCGCTCCTTTTTTCACCAGTTCTTTTACTTTTTTCAGGTCGCAATCATGGAGCGCGGCTTGCCGCAATTCCTGATTCAATTCCGCGCTGGCAACCCCCGTGGCTGGCGCGGAAGGTTTCAGGAACAACACGGCAAGCACAAAAACGGCCGCCAGGATCAAAAGCATGACGATCTTGTTCATCGTAAAACCAACTCCGGTTTGAAACCCCGCCCTTCAGGGCGGTGCGAAGGCGAAACCCCGGCCTGAAGGCCGGGGTTTCGACCGTAGCCATTGGGGAGGGGATGCAAACCCCTTCCCAATGACGTTAGACCGGCAG
>JAITRP010000114.1 GCA_031288305.1 Zoogloeaceae bacterium | reverse complement strand
TTTGAAACCCCGCCCTTCAGGGCGGTGCGAAGGCGAAACCCCGGCCTGAAGGCCGGGGTTTCGACCGTAGCCATTGGGGAGGGGATGCAAACCCCTTCCCAATGACGTTAGACCGGCAGCCCTGAAGGGCTGCCGCTAATTTCTTGCTTTTCCTCCTGGAAAACACATTGATCTTAAACGAGGTTTGCTATGCCAGCAATTCCGTCTGGGCGTTCCGGGGTTTTCCGCGCGTGACCTTGCGGCTGTAGTCGCCATTGGCGGACATCTCCCACGCCTGTTGATTGTCCGCCAGATAGACGCGCAAGCCTTCGCGCATCACCCGTCTCTTGAGTTGCGCGTCCAGCAGGGGAAAAGCAAGCTCGATGCGCCGGAAAAAATTGCGCTCCATCCAGTCGGCGCTGGAAAGGTAGAGTTTTTCCTTGCCCTCCGCAAGAAAATAGAACACCCGGTGATGTTCGAGAAAGCGGCCAATGATGGAACGCACGCGAATGTTTTCGGAAACGCCGACAACGCCGGGCCTGAGGCCGCACACGCCGCGCACGATGAGGTCGATGCGCACGCCCGCGCAAGAAGCGTCGTAGAGCGCCTCGATGGTTTCCGGATCCAGCAGGGCGTTCATCTTGGCGATGATGCGCGCCTTCTTGCCCTGGCGCGCCCATTCCGTCTCGGCGCGTATGGCGGCGATGATATTCTTGTGCATGGTAAACGGCGCCTGCCAGAGATGGCGCAGGGTGCGCGCCTTGCCCAATCCGGTGAGCTGTTTGAAGACTTCGGAGACATCCTGGCCGATTTCCTCATTGGCGGTAAGCAGGCCAAAATCGCAATACAGACGCGCGGTGCGCGGATGGTAATTGCCGGTGCCCAGATGCGCGTAACGCCGCAACACGCCATCCTCCCGGCGCACGATCAGCAGCGCCTTGGCGTGTACCTTGTAGCCCACCACGCCATAGACCACATGCGCGCCCGCTTCCTCCAGCCGGGTCGCCCAACCGATGTTGGCTTCCTCGTCGAAACGCGCCATCAGTTCCACCACCACGGTGACTTCCTTGCCGTTCTGCGCGGCGCGGATCAGCGACTGCATCAATATGGAATCCGCGCCCGTGCGATAGATGGTCATCTTGATGGCGGCAACCGCCGGATCGTCGGCGGCGCAACGCAACAGATCGATGACCGGCGCGAAGGATTGATAAGGATGGTGCAAGAGCATGTCCCCCTGCCGCAACAGGTCAAAGAGATTGCCTTCCGGCACGCGCTTCAAGCATTCGGGCAGGGACGGCACATGCGGCGCGAACAGGAGATCGGGACGCGCCACGCTGTCCGGCGCCTGCATCAAGCGCACCAGATTGACCGGGCCATCCACGCGGTAAAGATCTTCTTCGCGCAGGCCGAATTGGGAAAGCAGGAAATCGATGATCGGCCGCGAACAATTGTTGGCGACTTCCAGGCGCACCGCGTCGCCAAAATGCCGGTGCGGCAGTTCGCCCTGGAGTTTGGTGCGTAAATTGGTGATTTCTTCCTCATCCACGAACAGATCGGAATTGCGCGTGACGCGAAACTGGTAACAACCCCGCACCCGCATGCCGGAAAACAGTTCGCCGACAAATTCATGCAAAATGGAAGAAAGGAACACAAAGCCGCAAGGCGCGCCCGCCAGTTCCGGCGGTAACCGCACCACGCGCGGCAAGAGGCGGGGCGCTTGCACGATGGCGATGCCGGAACTGCGCCCGAAGGCGTCCTTGCCTTCGAGTTCCACGGCAAAATTGAGACTCTTGTTCAGAAGGCGGGGAAAGGGATGCGAAGGATCGAGGCCGATGGGCGTGAGCACCGGCATGACCTCGCGATCGAAATAATCGCGTATCCAGCCGCGTTGCGCCTCGTTCCAGGCGGCGCGGCGAATGAAATGTATGCCCTCGGCAGCCAGTTGCGGCAGCAGCTCGTCATTGAAAATCTGATACTGGCGCTCAACCAGCGCGTGCGCTTCCAAACTCACCAAACGAAAGACCTCCTGCGGCGTTCTGCCATCGGTGGTGAGCCGAGATGCGCGCGCGCGAATCTGTTCCTTCAGTCCAGCGACACGAATCTCGAAAAATTCGTCCATGTTGCTGGAAACGATGCACAAGAAACGCAGACGCTCCAGAAGCGGCATGGCGTTATCCTGCGCCTCGGCCATCACCCGGCGATTGAAGGCCAGCAGACTCAGTTCACGATTCAGGTAATGCCCGGCAAAAGGGGAGACGCTCATGTTCATCGGAAATCCACGGGAAGACGCTAGCAGCCAGTCACGTTGAATCGACGCAATTTTTTGGCGTGACTGCCCGCCGGAAGCGCCCTGTCCCTCCTCCCTTGCGGGGGAGGGGGACAAAAGCGTTTGCGCTGTCTTCAGGCATTTTGCGTTTCATATGGTTCATTCAGCATGACGAACTACTAGTTTATCGCATCCGCTCCCATTGAACACGGATTTCAGGGGGGATATGACACGGAATTTGCCGTTCAATGAACCCTGTGAATCCGCCGCAAGGACGCGCCCTCTGCGCCAGTCCGCCGTCACTGCGGCGGATGATCCGCGGGCGTGGAGAGTATGCCCGCAAGCGTCATCGAGCCGTTTTACGATAAAAAAAACCGGACGTTCTCTTTCGTCCGGTTTTCGTGTTCGCCGTGAAAAGGATCAGGAGGCGGCGCCCTCTTGCGCAGCGGCGGTCGCGGGGCGATCCAGAAGCTCGACGAAGGCCATCGGCGCATTGTCGCCGACACGAAAGCCGCACTTCAGGATGCGCAGGTAGCCGCCAGGACGGTTGGCGTAGCGCGGGCCGAAGACATTGAAAATCTTGAGCACGATCTCGCGATCGCGCAGGCGATCAAACGCCAGGCGATGATGCGCAAGACTGGGATTCTTGCCCAGGGTAATCAGCGGCTCCACCACCCGGCGCAATTCCCTGGCCTTGGGCAAGGTGGTCTTGATGGCTTCATGTTTGAGCAGCGAGACCGCCATGTTGCGCAACATCGCCAGGCGATGACTGCTGGTGCGGTTGAGTTTTCTTAAACCTAAACGGTGACGCATGGTGAATTCCTTTCGTTATGCAGGCGTCCCTTTGCCAGGGTTGTTTCCATTCAAAATTTCAGGGGCGATCCAGACCCGGAGGCGGCCAGTTTTCCAGCCTCATCCCCAGGGTCAGCCCGTGCGTGGCCAGCACTTCCTTGATTTCATTCAAGGACTTGCGTCCCAGATTCGGCGTCTTCAACAGTTCGTTTTCGGTGCGCTGAATCAAATCGCCAATGTAATAGATGCTTTCCGCCTTGAGGCAGTTGGCCGAGCGCACCGTCAATTCCAGATCATCCACCGGGCGCAGCAGGATGGGATCCACCTGCACCGGCTTCCTGGATTCCACGGCGGGCGCGGTACCCTCCAAATCGGCAAAGACTTCCAACTGGCTCACCAGGATGCGGGCGGCGGCGCGAATGGCCTCTTCCGGCTGGATAACGCCATTGGTTTCGATGTCGACAATCAGCTTGTCCAGATCGGTACGCTGTTCCACCCGCGCCGATTCCACGCTGTAGGCAACACGCCTCACCGGGCTGAAGGAAGCGTCCAGCACCAGTTGTCCGATGGGTTTGCCGTCGGTCAGATTGCGCATGTTGCCGGGACGATAGCCGCGTCCCTTCTCCACCTTGATCTCCATGGCGAGCCTGCCGCCAGGCTGCAGGTGGGCAACGACGTGTTCCGGGTTGATGATTTCCACATCATGCGGCAATTCAATGTCGCCCGCGCGAATCACGCCCGCCCCCTCCTTGCTCAGGGAAAGCAGCACGTCATTGCGGTTGTGCAGCTTGAAGACCACGCCTTTCAGGTTCAAGAGAATATCCACCACATCCTCTTCCACCCCGTCGATGCTGGAGTATTCGTGCAGCACGCCTTCGATGGTCGCCTCGGTCGGCGCGTACCCGTCCATGGAGGAAAGCAGGATACGCCGCAGGGCGAATCCCAGGGTATGCCCGAAACCACGCTCGAAGGGTTCCATGACAACTCTGGCTTCCACCGGAGAGACGCCTTGCACATCAATGATGCGTGGTTTCAGAAGAGCATTGTTGTTTTGCATGGATAGTCCTTTTCTTTATCGCCAGATTCGTCCGGTTACTTCGAATAAAGCTCAATGACCAGACCTTCGTTCAGGGTCGGGGAAAGCTCGGCGCGTTGCGGCATGGCCTTGAACGTGCCCTTGCCTTCCTTCACGTCGACGGCTATCCACTCGGGAAAGCCTCTTGACTCGGCGGCCTCCAGCGCCGCCTTGACGCGCAAATGCCCGCGCGCGCTGTCGGTCAGCGACACCACGTCGCCAGGACACACGGTGTAGGAGGGAATGTTTACGCGCTTGCCATTGACCAGTACGCCATTGTGCCGCACCACCTGCCGCGCTTCCGTGCGCGAGGCGCCAAAACCCATGCGGTAGGCGACGGAATCCAGACGGGCTTCCAGCAACTGCAACAGGTTTTCGCCAGTCTGGCCTTTCCTGCGTTCCGCCTCGGCAAAAGTACGGCGGAACTGGCCTTCCAGAACGCCATACACACGGCGGATTTTCTGCTTGGCGCGCAGGTGTACGCCGTAGTCGGAAAGACGCGCGCCAGACTTCTGGCCGTGCTGACCCGGCGCGTAGGAACGGCGTTCAATCGCGCACTTGTCGGTAAAACACTTTTCGCCCTTCAAAAACAGCTTTTCCCCTTCGCGGCGACATTGGCGGCATTTGGGATCGAGATTACGAGCCACGGTTCTGTTCTCCTTAAATCCGGCGCTTCTTGGGCGGACGGCAACCATTGTGCGGCACCGGCGTCACATCCGTGATGCCGCTGATCTTCATGCCCAGGGCATTCAAGGCGCGAACGGAAGACTCGCGCCCAGGGCCTGGCCCCTTGATGCGCACTTCCAGATTCTTCACGCCCAGATCCTGGGCGGCCTTTCCCGCGGATTCCGCCGCCACCTGCGCGGCAAACGGCGTGGATTTGCGCGATCCGCGAAAACCCGCGCCGCCGGAAGTCGCCCAGGAAAGCGCGTTGCCCTGACGATCGGTAATGGTGATGATGGTGTTGTTAAATGAAGCGTGGATATGGGCAATGCCCTCCGCCACATTCTTCTTGACTTTCTTGCGAACCTTTTGCGTGGTCTTTGCCATGACAAATCAATCCTTATTTCTTTTTACCGGCGATGGCCTTGCGCGGTCCCTTGCGGGTGCGCGCATTGGTGCGCGTCCGCTGACCACGGCAGGGCAAGCCCTTGCGATGGCGCAGACCGCGATAACAGCCCAGATCCATCAGACGCTTGACGCTCATGGTGACTTCGCGCCGCAGGTCGCCCTCGACGGCAAACTTGCCCACTGCGTCCCGCAGCTTTTCCATGTCCGCGTCCGACAAATCCTTGATTTTGGTTGAACGAATCACGCCAGCCGCATCGCATATTTTCTGCGCGCGCGGACGGCCAATGCCATAAATGGCGGTCAGCGCGATTTCCGCATGCTGATGATTCGGAATGTTTACCCCTGCAATACGGGCCATTGCTGCACTCCAACGATGTCAAAATTAATCACGAGATCCAGTCCCCGGAACTTCTTCAGCCCTGGCGCTGTTTGTGGCGCGGATCCTTACAGATGATGCGCACCACGCCCTTGCGGCGGATCACTTTGCAATTCCGGCAAATACATTTCACCGAAGGCAATACTTTCATGTTTGCAACTCCTCAAAACCGGGTTTTCGGGAAAGCAGCCGTGTTTCCCGTTCCTTCCAGGGGTACTTGTTCGTCAAAAAGCAAGCCCCTGCTTTTTGCCGGGCAGATTTGGGTTTCAAGGCAAAGCAAAAAGCTTCGCCTTGAAACCGCCAAAACCAACGCAAAGCCAGCCCGGCCTTGGGGTTGCGTTGCCTTTACTCCAAAAAAGGACAGGCTTTGCTTGTTCTTTTTTGCTGTCTGAACCGGCAAAAAAACAGGGTCTTGTTTTTTGCCGACTCCTTTAAGTCTTCATTTGACGCGGAAAATGATGCGTCCGCGCGATAAATCGTAAGGCGTCATGGCAACCGTCACCTTGTCGCCGGTCTGGATGCGGATATAGTGCATCCGCATCTTCCCGGAAATGGTGGCGTGAACCTCGTGCCCGTTTTCCAGTTTGACCCGGAACGTGGCATTGGGCAGGTTTTCCAGCACCTCGCCCTGTAGTTCTATCGTGTCTTCTTTTGCCATCTTGCCTACCGCAACAAAGGCGCGCCACCCTTGAAATTCGCTTTTTTCAGGAGGCTTTCATATTGATGCGACATGATATAGGCCGAAATCTGCGACATGAAGTCCATGGTCACGACCACGATGATCAACAAGGATGTGCCGCCAAAATAAAACGGCACCTGCCATTTCAGTTTCAGGAACTCCGGCAGCAGACAGACCGCAGTGATATACACCGCGCCCATCATGGTCAAGCGCATCAGGATCTTGTCTACAAAGCGCGCCGTCTGCTCGCCAGGACGAATGCCGGGGATGACGCCGCCGCTCTTTTTCAGGTTGTCCGCCGTATCCTTGGAATTGAACACCAGCGCCGTATAGAAGAAACAGAAAAAGATGATCGCCGCCGCATAAAGAAACACGTAAATCGCCTCTCCCGGCACCAGCGTCGCCGCCACGTCTCGCATGCCAGACTTGATGGAGTCGATGAACCCGGATGAGGATTCTCCGGAACCAAACCAGGAGGCCAGCGTCGCCGGGAACAAGATGATGCTGGAAGCAAAAATGGGCGGAATGACGCCAGACATGTTGAGCTTCAACGGCAGGTGCGAAGATTGACCGCCATACATGCGGTTGCCGACTTGCCGTTTCACGTAATTGACCAGAATCTTGCGCTGCCCGCGCTCGACAAAGACCACGAAAGCCGTTACCGCCACCACCAGAAGACAGATGAAAATCCCCGCCAGCGAATGAATGGCGTTGCTGCGCACCAGCTCCAGCATCCCGACAATGGCGGCAGGCAGGCCGGAAGCAATGCCCGCGAAAATAATCAGCGAGATGCCGTTGCCCAGACCGCGCTCGGTAATCTGCTCGCCCAGCCACATCAGGAACATGGTGCCAGTCATCAGGGTAACCACCGTGGTCAGGCGAAACAGCAGACCGGGGTCATAGACCAGTTCCGGTTGCGCTTCCAGCATGACGGCAATCGCCATTCCCTGGGCAAAGGCCAATAGCAACGTACCGTAACGGGTGTATTGGGTAATCTTGCGCCTTCCGGCCTCGCCCTCTTTTTTCAGGGCTTCCAGTTGCGGGATGGCAACCGTCATCAACTGCATGATGATGGAAGCGGAAATATAGGGCATGATGCCCAGCGCAAAAATGGTAAACCGCTGGATGGCGCCGCCGGAGAACATGTCCAGCATGCCCAGGATGCCGCCCTGCTGCGACTGGAACAGATCCGCCAGCACCACGGAATTGATGCCCGGCACGGGAATGTGCGTGCCGACGCGATACACCACCATCGCGCCCAGAAGAAACAACAGACGCCGCCGCAGGTCGCCAAATTTTCCGCCGGAGACCATGTTCATGATTCCGGATTTCGCTGTTGTCATAACACTTGATCCCGCATCATTCCGCCACGCTGCCGCCAGCCGCTTCAATCGCCGCTTTCGCGCCCTTGGTCGCGCCAACGCCTTGCAGGATTACCTTGCGGTTGAGCTTGCCGGAAAGGATGACCTTGGCCGACAGCGCGTTGCCCGCGATCAGTCCCGCCTGTTTCAGGGTCAGCAGATCCACTTCATCCGCCGGCAGCGCGTTCAGTTCGTGCAGACGCACTTCCACGTTGCGGGCATGGGTGAGCGAGAAAAAGCCGCGCTTGGGCAAACGCCGGTAGATGGGCATTTGCCCGCCTTCAAAACCGACCTTGTGGAAACCGCCCGCGCGGGACTTCTGTCCCTTGTGGCCGCGTCCGGCGGTCTTGCCCAGACCGGAGCCGATGCCGCGCCCCACGCGGCGAGCGGCGCGCTTTGCGCCCACGGCGGGCGCGATGGTATTCAACCGCATCTGATTACCCCTCGTACTTCAAAAGATAGGAAACCTTCCGGATCATGCCGCGCACCGCGGGCGTGTCTTCCAGTTCCACCGTATGATTCAGTTTGCGCAAGCCCAGACCGCGCACCGTGGCGCGATGCGGTTCCTTGGCGCCGATAAGGCTCTTGACCAGCGTTACCTTGAGCGTTTTTTCAGCCATGTTCTTTCTCTTCAGCCCAGAATGTCTTCGACGCGCTTGCCCCGCTTGGCGGCGATTTCGGCAGGCGTGTTCATGCGCGACAACCCGTTCAGCGTGGCGCGCACGATGTTGTAGGGATTGGTGGAACCGTGCGCCTTGGCCACCACGTTGGCAATGCCAACCACCTCGAAGACCGCGCGCATGGCGCCGCCCGCGATGATGCCCGTGCCATCCGGCGCGGGCTGGATCATGACTTCGGTCGCGCCGTGCTTGCCAGTGACGGTATGATGCAGTGTGCCGTTTTTCAGGCTGACCTTGAACATCTTGCGCCGCGCTTCTTCCATCGCCTTTTGCACCGCCACCGGCACTTCGCGGGACTTGCCCTTGCCCATGCCGATGCCGCCGTCGCCGTCGCCCACCACGGTGAGCGCCGCGAAACCGAGAATCCGCCCGCCCTTCACCACCTTGGTGACGCGATTGACGGAAACCATCTTTTCCCGCAGACCGTCGTCGCGTTCTTCCGCCTGCTGAACTTTCTTGCTGTTTGCTTTCGCCATTTTTAACCTCGTCCTTGCCTTATTGCCGGGCGTCAGAATTTGAGACCGTTTTCACGGGCAGCCTCGGCCAGCGCCTGAACGCGACCATGATACTGAAAGCCAGAGCGGTCGAAGGCCACCGTTTCCACGCCAGCGGTCCTGGCGCGTTCGGCAATCAATTTGCCGACGGCGCTGGCCGCAGCTCGGTTGCCGCCATTGGGCAGGGTTTTCTTGACATCCGCTTCCAGCGTGGAAGCCGCCGCCAGCACCTTGCCGCCGCAAGGACTGATGATCTGGGCGTAAATGTGCGCATTCGTGCGATTCACGCACAGGCGCACCGTCTTCAACTCGGCAATCTTGGCTCTGGATTTGCGGGCGCGACGCAGACGCGCCTGTTTTTTGTCAATCATGTTAACGGCCTCTTATTTCTTCTTGGTTTCCTTCAGGGAAACGACTTCGTCCGCATAACGCACCCCCTTGCCCTTGTAGGGTTCGGGACTGCGATAGGCGCGAACCTCGGCGGCCACCTGACCCACCTTCTGCTTATCCACGCCCTTGATGACGATCTCGGTCTGTGACGGCGTTTCCACTTTCACGCCCGCCGGCATCTTGTGCGCCACCGGATGCGAGAAACCAAGCGTCAGGTTGACCACGTCCCCCTGCGCCTGCGCCCGATAGCCCACGCCGACCAGAGTGAGCTTCTTCTCGAAACCTTTGGAGACGCCCGTCACCATGTTGTTCAGATTGGCGCGCAGGGTGCCCCACATCGCCGAAGCGTTTTCCACGCCGCCGACGCGGGCGCAAACCACCTTCGCGCCTTCGACCTTGACCTCGACCGCCGGATGCGCCGCCATTTTCAGCGTCCCCAGCGGCCCCTTGACGGTGATTTCCGCCGCATCGACGCTCGCTTCGACGCCAGCGGGCAGGATTATCGGATTCTTGCCAATTCGGGACATCTCTTCTTCCTTACGCCACAATGCAAAGCACTTCGCCGCCCACATGGGTCGCGCGCGCCTTGCGGTCCGTCATCACGCCCTTCGGCGTCGACACAATGGCAATTCCCAGGCCATTCATGACACGGGGAATATCGCCGGATCCCTTGTAGATGCGCAGTCCCGGTTTGGAAACCCGTTCGATCTTTTCGATAACCGGTCGGCCCGCGTAGTATTTCAGGGCAATTTCCAGGGTGGACTTGTTGCCCACAGCGGTCTTGACCGCGTAATCCTCGACATAGCCCTCTTCTTTCAGCACAGCGGCAATCGCTGTCTTCAACTTGGAAGACGGCATCGCCACGGCGGATTTTTCCGCCATCTGGGCATTGCGAATGCGGGTCAACATATCCGCGATCGGATCGCTCATCGCCATATTTCTATTCTCCTTGGCTTACCAGCTTGCCTTGACGACACCCGGAATCTGACCATCGAAGGCCAGTTCGCGGATCTTGTTGCGACACATGCCAAACTTGCGGAACACGCCACGCGGACGCCCGGTAAGCTGACAACGATTACGCAGCCTGGAAGGGCTGGCATTCCGGGGAAGCTGTTGCAGTTTCAAACGGGCAGCATAGCGCTCAACGTCGGAAAGACTGGCGTCATGGATAACAGCCAACAGCGCCGCGCGCTTCTTCGCGAATTGCGCCACCAAGGCGCGGCGTTTTTCTTCGCGGTTAATCAGGGCAAGTTTTGCCATCCTGGCCTCAATTCTTGAAAGGAAACCTGAACGCGCCGAGCAGCGCCTTGCACTCCTCGTCGGTCTTGGCGGTAGTGGTGATGCTGATGTTCATGCCCCGGATCGCGTCGACCTTGTCGTATTCGATTTCGGGGAAAACAATCTGCTCTTTCACGCCCATGTTGAAATTGCCGCGCCCATCGAACCCCTTGCCGGCGATACCGCGAAAATCGCGCACACGCGGCAACGCCACGCTGACCAGGCGATCAATGAACTCATACATGCGCGGGCCGCGCAGCGTCACCATGCAGCCGATCGGATAGCCGTCGCGAATCTTGAACCCAGCGATGGATTTCTTCGCCCTGGTAATCACGGGTTTTTGTCCGGCAATCTTCTGCATGTCGCCAACGGCGTTTTCCAGTATCTTCTTGTCCGCCACCGCTTCGCCCACACCCATGTTCAGCGTAACCTTGGTGATGCGCGGCGCCTCCATGACGGACTTGTAGCCAAAGCGTTTGACCATGTCCGGCAGCACATCCTTCCTGTATATCTCAAACAAGCGAGCCATGTCGTTTCCTTATATCTTCACCAGTTCGCCGTTCGACTTGAACAGGCGGGTACGTTTGAATCTCTTGCGGCCGCCTTCCACCTTCTCCACCTTGACGCGAACACGGTCGGCCTTGCCGGCGGCAGGGTTGAAAAGGGCCACGTTGGAGACATGGATGGGCATGGCTTTCTGCACGATGCCTCCCGTCTCGCCTTTGACTGGATTGGGGCGCACATGCTTCTTGGCGACATTGACGCCATCCACCAGCACATGCTCGGCATCCACGCGCGACGTCACCGTGCCGCGACGCCCCTTGTCCTTGCCCGCGATGACGATCACTTCATCGCCCTTGCAAATCTTGTTCATTTCCGTCTGGCTCCTGTCAAAGCACTTCCGGCGCGAGCGACACGATCTTCATGTAGCGCTCGGTACGCAATTCGCGCGTCACCGGCCCGAAGATGCGGGTGCCGATCGGCTCCAGCTTGTTGTTCAAAAGCACGGCAGCGTTGCCGTCGAACTTCACCACGGAACCATCCGGGCGGCGCACGCCCTTGGCGGTACGCACCACCACGGCGTTATACACATCGCCCTTCTTGACGCGACCACGCGGCGCGGCGTCCTTGACGCTGACCTTGATCACGTCGCCTATGCCGGCATAGCGACGACGCGAGCCGCCCAATACCTTGATACACATCACCGAACGCGCGCCGGTATTGTCGGCCACGTTCAGAACCGTTTGCATCTGGATCATTTCTCACTCCAACTTATCCCGCCAGCAAAGGCGGACAGTCTTGGATCCCGCAAGGGAGATTAATCTTTACCCGCAACCAGAAAAAAGGCCGCAAGAAACAAAGACGGCGATTCTGCCCTGACTTTTTCATCCTGTCAACGCCTTTTCGCATCCTTTATTGTATCGGCAAACGGGCAAGGAGATGACCGGCGGCCAGGCGCGATCATCATGAGCGTCGCCAGCGGCTTGAAAATCATCCGCACAACATGCCGGGCTTGGTTTGCGCGCAGCGCCAATGCTTCCCGTCTGCATGAAATTGCGTGCGCATCCCGGCAAAGCGGATACAATCCACATAAAACGTCCGGCAGGACGACTCTCTTTGTTCCGTAATAAACGCAAGAAAAGGAAACGGCATGGCAAATCATGATGCGACACTGACTGGCGACGATCTCCTGCAATTCCTGGATCGACTGGAGGCCGACCTGGAAGAAGGCGGTTCCAGCGAGGCGGTCGACCTGCGCGCGAGGCTCAAAGCGCAGCCGCTGCGGGCGGATACGCTGGAAGCCGTTGCCCGCCTGCATTCCCTGTGGATGCGGGCGGGGGACGCGGCGGCGGCGCGGGCGGTGATTGAAAAGGATGGCGAAGCCCTGTTGCAAATCTTGCCGCCGGAAGCGCGCGTCCAGACGAAGGCGCATCTTTTGCGCTTTCAGCTTCAGATTGCGGAATATCTCGCTGAGGTTCCCGCCATGCAGGAGGCGCTTGTCGCCTTGCGCCTCTTGGTGGATGAGCCGGGGTTCGACGCCGCGGGCACGGCGGAGCTCGACGTTTTCGCGCGGCTTTGCGGCGGAGCGCATCTTGGTCTGGCGCTCAAGGCGGCGGAATTCCAGCACGCGCTCAATCGGGCCATTCCAGAACGATCAGCCTACCGCGCCTGGGACGAGGCCGTCTTTCGCGGCCGCATCGCCAACAGCCGCGCGCGTCACGGCAACACGGCGGAGGCCGCCGCCGCCGCGCGACAGGCCATTGCCGCGCTGAAAACGGCGGCGGACGATCAGGATGTCGACGCCGACGACTGGCTACGCCTGGGCAACGCCCTGATCGACATCGCGCCCGAATGCCTGCCGGAATTCCAGAGCGCCATTACCGCCCTCATCGAGGATTGGCCGCTGCCGCGCCGCCGGGAAATGGAAGTGCGCCTTGCCCGCCTGAGGGCGCGGGCGAACTACGCGCAAGGCGATCTCGCGGGGGCGCTCGCCGCCTGCGAAGACGCGCGTTACAGCCTGAATCCCCGGGGGACGGGCGGCGACGATTTCATCGAATACGAACTCCCCTGGCTTCTTGAGGCGGGCAAAATCGAGGAAGCGGGCAAACGCGCCTTCCTGGCTGTCTATGACGTGGAATGGTTTGAAGACGACCAGCAGGAACTGCCGGAATCCGTCTACCGTATCGTGCACGAGCGTCTGGCCGACCCGGCGGACGCTTCCGTCTGGTGGCCGCTCTGCGCGCTATGCGCCTGCCGCTCTTCTTCCAACCGCGCCATGCGGGAACTGCTTGCCGCCGCGCCGAAGGAAGCCGCGCCCATCCAGCGCGCCCTGTTCGGCGATTTTTGGGATACCGACCCCGATGCCATCGACGAGAAAACCGATCTTGATCCCGTTTTCCAGGCGGCCCGCGAACTGGCGGAGAAGCGGGCGGAAAAACACGCTCCCGACGCGCTTGCTCGCGTCTGGATTCGCCGCCTTGCCGCGGCACAGGATTTCGAGGCGGGCAGGATCGACGCCCCGGCCTACCTGCGGGAAATCGAAGCCGTCGTCGCCAGCGGCCTGAACGACAAGCGCACGATCCATATGCTCTACCTCGCCCGCTTCCATGCCCTGGGCGTCATGGAAACGCTGAAATTTCCCTTGCCGGTATTCGCCTGCGGCATATGGGCCTATCGTGGCGCGGGCGACATTCCAGAGGACATCCAGGAAAAGGCCGGGGGAAACATCGGCGAAAGCGAACAAAAAGCCATAGACAAATGGGCCGCCGATTTCAAGCGCGCCGTCTACGAGCAGGGACGCGCCTGCATGGAGCGTTATTTTGAAACCGGCAAGGGGCATCCGTTCGACGCCAGCGCGCATCTGTATTCCATGCTCTGCTGCAATCTGGCGGTTTACTACCGTTACGACAACCGGTCAGAGGAGGCGCTGGAACTGCACCGGCGCGGCATCGAGGCGAGTTCCTTCGCCGAGCATTATGACGGGATTTTTGTGAGCCATACCCGTCTGCAAGACAACGCCAACATTGTCAAGGCGGCGGAAGACCTCTGGCATTATGTCGCCGAATATGGCTACAGCCGCTTCGACCCGGAAGAGATTGCGCGGTTTTGTGCCGAGGCGCTCTATCACCTCGAGCGCGCCCGGGACATTCCGATCTGGCTGGAACGCTTGACGCAATGGGAGCGGCAAAACGACATCGCGGAGGACAATCTGCCGGAAGACCACCTGTACGCGCGGATCGTCATCCTTTTTTACATGTGCGTCATCGACGATTACAAGGAAACGGCGCTGGACATGTGGCGGCGCATCGAAGCGCAGGTACGCAAGAGCGAAACCGGCAAGCTGGATGGCTTTGCCGGAGACTTCATGCGCGCGCTCGAACGCTGGGAAGATGCGCTGTTCTTCTACGAACGGGTGGACACGCGCGGCGGCCTTTCGGAAAAGGGAAAAGAACTCAAGGCGCGTTGCCTTGCCAACCTTGCCGGGCAAAAGAAGGAGGAAAAACGCTGGTGGCAGGTGTGGAAATAGACAGGCAAGGATCCGCTCTGTGCAAGGCTCTGTGAAAGGACGAAAGCCTTGCTGGTGACACCGGAACATCGCCCGATCCAAACGAAAACAGCATGAACGATCACAAAAAATCCGCCTACGCGCCGCGCAATGCCCTGAACGCGGAATCGCTCAAGGCGGACATCGCGCGGCGCAGTCAGGCGCGGGGGGACGCGCCCGAAATCCGCGACTGGCTGCTCAATCATTTTCTCCGCCATCTGGTCGCCAATTTCGAACCGGCGCGGCGCATCCACACGCGGGAAGAAGCGCGTCAGGCGCTCCTTCCCGCGCCGCTGCCCGAATGGGTCGCCGCCCGCCTGAAAGAAGATGCGGCGCCTCTGGTCTGGGTCGATCCGGAAGACGCGCAATTACACCTGTTGGAACAACGCCTCGTCGAATTCCTCGCCGCGCGCAAGGGCGCCGCCCTGGAAGGCAAGCTCAATCGCGTCAATTGCCCGCAGGCGCTCGACCTCTGGGAAAAGGAACACGCCGAAATGTCCCAGCGCATCGCGCGCGGCTGGCGGCAAAGCAATCCCGCGGCAATACAAGAACACCTGAAAACGCCCCACGGCGTGTTCGTCGAATTCCGCCCCGATGCCCCCGAACTGCGCGCCGAAATGGCCTTCGAGAGCTACCGGATGCGCCATTGCCTGGGGCAATTCGCCGACCGCCGGGCGCTGACAGGCGGTTATGGCGAATCCTATGCCGAAGCCGTCGAACAGGGACGGATGCGGATCTTCAGTTTTCGCGACGCCAGCGGCCAGCCGCACGTCACCATCAGCCTGATCGTGCTTCCCGGCGGCAAACTCCAGGTCGAACAGGTCAAGGGAAAGCAAAATCGCCCGCCCATCGCGCGTTACGTTGACGACCTGATCGCCTGTCTCGACACGCTCGACACGGACGAAACCACGCCCGGCGACTGCGTTGCCATTGGCATCGTGCGGGACGGCACAGGCTGGCGGCGCATTGCGTCCATCACGGATGCCGATGCGCAACTGCGCCTCATCCATCGTCATCCGGCGCTTTTTTCCTTTCTCGAAAACCCGTCGCCCGCCGTGGAATGGCTGGCGGCGGGCAAGTCGCCCCGGCTTTTCGAGGCGCGCCGACCGGCTTCCAAGACATTGGCGCATGTGCTCGATCATCTCCTTGCGCGGCAGGCCAGGGAAGACTGGCCGGGATTGCAAATGCCCGCGCCCCTGCCGCCCTTCGTCGATCCCTTGAACAACTTCAAGGTAATCGGCGGGGTCGCGCTTTGCTGGCTCTTGAGCAAGATCGGATTTCCGGCGCTGCTCGTCTGGGGCGTTTTTTTCTTCTGGTTCTTTCATGGCGTCTGGAAAATCATCCGCCAGACCCAGGCCGAGGACAAGGCGCGTTTCAACGGGCCGCATGGCTTCGCCCTGGCGCTGGCCCTGCCGATGGTCGAGGCGCGGGCGCAGACGGGGTTCTTCGAGATCGCCACGGACAGCCTCACCCCGGACACGGTCGAGCTTTTTCGCCCCCCTTTCCTGCATTACATGGACTGCCGCGCCGACGCGGACGATGCCGCGGCGCGCGCGCATCTTCTGGAAACGCTCGAATCCACCTGGTTTCTTGCCGACCTGCGCGCCCTCATGCCCGGCGACGACCCGCGCGCCGCGCTGGCCTTCGCCACCTGCCGCCTGGCCTTCTTTATACGCAACGCGGCCCTGATGGGCTGGATCGAGAAAGAGACCGCCTGGCGCGTGCTGCTCCTGAACGCCCAGCGCGCGCGAGAGACTTTTGCCAGTTGGCAGGACTATGGCCGCGCCTATCTCGCGGGACGGCGGCAATGGGTGACACAATACCGCGCCGATCCGCTGGGCAAATCCCATGCGGAAAACGCGACGCAAGGCTGGCTGAAAGTCTGGAAGAAAATGCGCTGAATGACCGGACTGAATGACCGGAGCATTCGGTTTCATTCCCTGGCATATACTCTACCGCCTGCGCGGTTATGAATATTCTGCTGATGTTATGCATCTCGGTGGCTTTTTTCGCCTTTTCGCATTTTTCCCAGCAAGAAATTAGCGGCAGCCCTTCAGGGCTGCCGGTCTAACGTCATTGGGAAGGGGTTTCTCTCCCCCTCCCCAATGGCTACGGTCGAAACCCCGGCCTTCAGGCCGGGGTCTCAACCTTCGCACCGCCCTGAAGGGCGGGGTTTCAAACCGAAGTTAGTTTTGCGATGAACGTGAACGGGACAGGGCAAAGGGCAAAAAACCGCCGGGACGATCCGGACGGTTCGGGAAAATCCCGGAAGGATTTACCGCTTGGAGAACTGTTTCCTGCGGCGCGCCTTGTGCAGGCCGACCTTCTTGCGCTCCACCTCGCGCGCATCGCGCGTGACGAATCCGGCGCCGGAGAGCGCGGATTTCAACGTGGCATCGTATTCAAGCAGGGCGCGGGTAATGCCGTGACGCACTGCGCCCGCCTGTCCGGATTCGCCGCCGCCGGTCACGTTGACCTTGATGTCGAAGCCTTCCAGCTGGTTGACCAGCGCCAGTGGTTGACGCACCACCATGCGCCCTGTTTCGCGGGAAAAGAAAACGTCCAGCGGCTTGCCGTTCACAATGAACGCGCCGGAGCCGCGCTTCATGAACACGCGAGCCACCGCGCTCTTGCGCCGCCCCGTGCCGTAGTAGTAACTGACTGCCATGTTCTTATCCTTGAATTTCCAGTGTTCGTGGTTGCTGGGCGGCATGGGGATGTTGCGCGCCCGCGTAGCATTTCAGCTTCTTCAGCATGGCGTAACCCAGCGGCCCCTTGGGCAACATGCCCTTGACGGCTTTTTCCAGGATGCGCGCGGGAAAACGTTGCTGCATCTTGGCAAAGCTGGTCTCATGAATGCCGCCGGGGAAGCCTGTATGACGAAAGTATTTCTTGTCTTCTGCCTTGTTGCCGGTAACGCGCAGTTTTTCCACATTGGTCACGACGATGAAATCGCCGGTATCTACATGCGGCGTGTAAATGGCCTTGTGCTTGCCGCGCAGACGGCGCGCAATCTCGCTGGCCAAACGGCCCAGCACCTTGTCCGTGGCGTCCACCACAAACCACTCATGCGCCACCTCGTGCGGTTTGGCGGAAAAAGTTTTCATTGACGGCGTCCTTTGCCCATAAAAATCAAAAGAGGCAGGATTCTAGGGTGAAGCGCAATGCATGTCAATTGATCATCTTAATCCCGACAATTCCATCCTGCCCGTGAGTTTTGCCATGCCACGCAAGAAACTTCCCATCGGCATCCAGACCTTCCGCGAAATCCACGAGGATGACTGCTATTACGTAGACAAGACCGCCTTCGCCCTGCGCATGATCCGCAAGGGCAAGGCGTACTTCCTTGTATGCCGGAGAATTCGATTTGAGGGAGCCAGATCGATACCCCCAAGTTCTGTCTGCAAGACAGGTTCGCGGGAGAGCGAGGATCGGTTCCCTCATTTTCTGGCGGCGGGTTGCCTGAAACCCGAACGGTTGTACGGGAACACGCCGCATGGAACACAAGGAAGGGAAAAGTGACATGGACATCTTCGTTGGCATCAATGTGAGCAAGGCCACACTGGACATCGCGACTTTGCCGGAAGGCGCGCTGCGGCAATTCACGAACGATGAGGCCGGCATTGCCGTGATCGTCGCCTGATTGAAGGAGGAACGCGGCGTGACGCGCATCGCGCGGGAAGCGATGGGAGGATACGAG
This sequence comes from Zoogloeaceae bacterium, assembly GCA_031288305.1. GTDB lineage: Bacteria > Pseudomonadota > Gammaproteobacteria > Burkholderiales > Rhodocyclaceae > Azovibrio. Next base: position 647 of record JAITRP010000114.1, on the reverse strand, counting down.
ACCGCTCTGGCGGCGGTCTTGCCGGTGGCCCGGCGGGACATCCGGGAGCGCGGCGCCTTGCGTCACGCCGGTTCAGGAAACGAAAAGCCGCTTGTTTCGTCATTGCAAGGGCTTGAGGCCCGTGGCAATCCATCCATTGGAAATACCTCCATGAAAGACCATTTCCGCCAACGCCTGACCTGGTGGCACACCTGGGTGGGCCTGATCTGCGGCTGGCTCTTGTTCGTCATCTTCTTCACCGGCGCGAGCGCGGTATTTCTTGGCGCGGGCCAGCATTGGCTTGCGCCCGAACTGCATCGCCCGGCGACAGAGGCGCGGCTCGATACGCAAGGCATGGTCGAGGCGGCGGAACGTTTCCTGCGCGCCCAGGGAGAAGAAGCGCCGATGTGGTGGCTGATCCGCCTGCCGGAACGGGGCGAAACGCATTTCGAAGCCGCCTGGCGGCAACAGGGCGGATGGCAGTCATCCATGCTGGATGCCGCCACCGGCGAGCCGCTCGCCGCACAGCCGCGCGAGAGCCGGGCGATGTTCCTGCTGTACTGGCTTCACTTCCGCCTGCACGGGATGCCGGGAGAGTTCGGCCTGTGGCTGGTCGGCGCGATGGCGGTGGCGATGCTGGTGCTCCTCGTCACCGGGGTGATCGTGCA
>JAITRP010000086.1 GCA_031288305.1 Zoogloeaceae bacterium | reverse complement strand
GAGCGTCTGTTCCGTCGGCTCAAAGGCTTTCGCCGAATCTTCTCCCGCTTCGAAAAACTTGATCGGATGTTCTGTGCTTTTATCCATTTCGTCCTGATCATCGATGCTCTGCGATAGTGTGAACACGACCTAACTAAATCGAGGAAAAGTGGGTTTTTACTTTTTGGCGCTTTAGCATTTGTCCTCCGATTATGCTTAAATGCGCCCCATGAGCTTTCCAATTCATACCTTGCGCCAGCCACGCACCATCGCCATCATCGGCAAATACCAGAGCCGCAAGGTCGGCGACGCCTTGATCGCCCTGGCCGCCTATTTGCAGGAACGCGGCGTCTCGGTGTTCATCGAGCGGGAAACCGCTGAGCACATGGGGCGTCCCGGCGAGCTTTCCCGCTGGATGGTGTGCGGCTTCATGGATATTGGCGCGCACGCCGACATGGCGATCGTGGTCGGCGGCGACGGCACCATGCTGAACGCGGCGCGGCGGCTGGCGCGCTACAACGTGCCGCTGGTCGGCGTCAATCAGGGACGCCTGGGCTTCATGACCGACATCGCCCGCCACGACATGCTGCCGGCAATGGACGCGCTGCTGGACGGACAGTTCCAGCCGGAAACGCGCATGCTGCTCGACGCGGAAATCATCCGCGCGCGACGGGAAATTGCCAGCAACCTGGCATTGAACGACATCGTCATCGACAAGGGCGCGATGGGGCGCATGATCGAATGTGAGTTGTTCATTGATGGCGAGTTTATTTACAAGCAACGCGCCGACGGACTGATTGTGTCGACGCCGACCGGCTCCACCGCCTACGCGCTTTCCGCCAATGGCCCGATCCTGCATCCGGCGCTGACCGGCATCGCGCTGGTGCCGCTCTGCCCGCACGCGCTCACCAATCGTCCAGTGCTGGTCGATGACCATGTGGAAATCGAGATTGTCGTCACCCACGCCGACGACGCGCGCGCGCACTTCGATGGGCAGGTGACGCTGAATCTCAATCGCGGCGACGCCATTCGCCTGCGGCGCTCCGAATATTCGACCTGCTTTTTGCATCCGCCGGGATACAGCTATTTTTCCATGCTGCGCCAGAAGCTCCACTGGGGCGAACGCCCCACGGATGAAGAAAGCGCCGCCCGCCACAAAAAGACGGATTCCTGATTCGAGTATGTTGCAACGCCTTTCTGTCCGCGATTTCGTCATTGTCGACCATCTGGAACTGGAATTTTCCTCCGGTTTCGGCGCGCTCACCGGCGAGACTGGCGCGGGCAAATCCATCCTGATCGACGCGCTGGCGCTGGCGCTGGGCGAACGCGCCGACCCCGGCGTCGTCCGCAGCGGCAGAGAAAAAGCGGAAGTTTCCGCCGTCTTTGATCTTGCGTGTTTACCCGAAGTCCGCGCCTGGCTCGTCGAACAGGATTTTGCCGCAGACGAGGAACTCCTCCTGCGCCGCGTGGTGGAAGCGGGCGGACGCTCGCGCGCCTACCTCAACGGCAGTCCCGCCAGCGTGCAGCAATTGCGCGCCGTGGGGGAATTCCTGGTCGATATCCACGGTCAACACGCGCACCAGTCCCTGCTGCGCGCCGAAGCGCAGCGGGCATTGCTGGACAGCCACGGACGACTGACCGCGCTGGCGCAGGAAACCGCCGCCGCCTGGAAGTCATACCAGCATTTGGCCAAGACGCTGGCGGCGGCGGAAGCGGGCAGCGCCGCCAGTTTGCAGGAACGCGACATGCTCTCCTGGCAAATCCGCGAGCTGGAAGAGCTTGATTTCCGCGCGGGCGAATGGCCAGAACTGGAAGCTGAACAGCGGCGGCTGGCACATGCCGCCAGCCTGATCGAAGGCGCGCAATATATCCTTGCCACGCTTGCCGAAGGCGAGGGCGCATGTGAAAACCTGCTTGCCGGCGTGGGCGAACGTCTGGGCGACATGGCGGCGGTGGATGCGACACTGACGGAAGGTCTTGATATTCTGGCCTCCGCGCAGGCGGAAATTTCCGAAATCATTTCCCTGATGCGTCGCTACGCAGACCGGGTAGAACTGGAGCCGGAACGTCTCAGGGAAATCGAAACGCGGCAGGACGCCATTCTTGACCTCGCCCGCAAACATCGCGTGGAAGTAACGGCGCTGCCGGAATGCCTGGCGCGTCTGCGACAACGTTTCGCCGAACTGGAGCGCGTCGCCGATGTGGAAACGCTGAGCGCCGAAACGCAAGCCGCGCGTAAAACTTATTTGACGCTGGCGGCGCGGCTTAGCGCCGGACGCGCGCAAACCGCCTCAACATTGGGCGCGGCGGTCAGCGAGAAGATGCGGCAACTGGCGCTGGCCTCCGGGCGTTTCACCGTGGCCTTGCCGCCTCTGCGCGATAGCGCGGAAGGTTCGGCAAACGGCGTGGAACAGGTGGAGTTCTGTGTTTCTGGTCTGGCGGATGACGAAGCGCGCCCCCTGTCCAAAGTGGCCTCCGGCGGCGAGCTTTCCCGCATCAGTCTGGCCTTGCAGGTGGTCGCCTCGCAAACGGCGGCGGCGCCGACGCTGATTTTCGATGAAGTCGATGTCGGCATAGGCGGCGGCGTCGCGGAAATTGTCGGTCGATTGCTGCACCAACTGGGCAGGACGCGCCAGGTGCTCTGCGTCACCCATCTGCCCCAGGTTGCCGCCCGCGCTGACTGGCACTGGCAGGTAAGCAAGACTGCCGAGAGCGGCGTAATCGAAAGCCGCATAAATCCCCTGACCGGCGAAAGCCGCGTGGAAGAAATCGCCCGCATGTTGGGCGGCGTGGAAATCACCGCCACCACCCGGCAGCATGCGCGCGAGTTGTTACAAACCCTTTGAATTCCCAAGGATTTGCCTAGAATCAAAGAACGCCATCGTAAAAACGCAGCCATCAACGCGACATGCTTTCCGCCATTTCCTTCTCCCCCTATGCTTTTGTCCCGCCCTACGCGCAGGGCGGCGGGCAGGCATCCTCGCCAGCGGGCGAAAACGCGGCGCGGCAGGAAATCGGTCGCGCCGGACAAATTGGAGGATCGGGAGAAAACGGGCGGACAAGAACAACGGCGCAGTCTGAACAGGCCGATCCGCCTGGCGCGTCAGAACGTACACAGCGATCAGAAGAAAAACAGCCGGAAAATGCGCCGGATGCCGCAAAAAAACCCAATGGCGAGGCGCTTTCAGAAGAAGAACAACGCGAAGTCACCGAGCTTGCCGCCACGGACAGCAAGGTGCGCCAGCATGAAATGGCGCATGTGGCCGCGGGCGGCGAACTGGTCACTTCCGGCGCGCGCTACGAATATCAACAGGGGCCAGACGGACAACGCTACGCGGTAGCGGGCGAGGTCGGCATCGACACATCCGAAGGCCGCACCCCGGAAGAAACGTTGATCCGCGCCCGCCGCATCCGCGCTGCCGCGCTGGCTCCTGCCGACCCTTCGCCGCAGGATCGCAGCGTCGCCGCCGCCGCTGCGCAAATGGAAATCCGCGCCCAACAGGAAATCGCCCAAAACCGGCAGGAAGAACGCGCCGTGGGGAACGCCGATTCCTATGCCCGGAACGCCACGCTCGCCTATCAGAACATCCTTGGCGGCGCGAACGGACAAAACCGCTTTTCCGCCTATGCCTAGGCGGCAAAAAGTGAAAATCCACTTTTTGCCGGTTCAGTCAGCAAAAAAGCAACGCAACCTACTACCCATCCGTACGCTCCTGTAGGGGCGCACTCCTGCGAGAACCGCGCAGCCCGGACGGCAAAAAGCAGGTTTTTACTTCTTGCCGTTTCCTCACAGAGACGCCAGCAGGGCGGCGAGGTCTTCGGGGTTGAATTTCTGGGTATTGGCCTGTCCCTTGGAGAGGATGCTGGCGGCGAGGCTGGCCTTTTTTTCCTGTAGCGCCAGAATTTTTTCTTCGATGCTGCCCGCGATGATCAGCTTATACACGAACACCGGCTTGTCCTGTCCCAGGCGGTAGGCGCGGTCGGTGGCCTGGTTTTCCACCGCGGGATTCCACCAGGGATCGTAGTGGATGATGGTATCCGCCGCCGTCAGGTTCAGTCCCACGCCGCCCGCTTTCAGGCTGATGAGAAAAATCGGCGCGGCCTTGGCCTGGAACGCCTGGATGGGCGTTTCCCTGTCCCTGGTTTCGCCGGTGAGGCGCAGGTAGGGCAGGCGGGCGTTGTCCAGATCGATCTGGATGAGATCGAGCATGCTGGTGAATTGTGAAAACAGCAGGATGCGCCGCCCTTCCGCCACCATTTCCGGCAGCATGTCCATGAGCAGGGCGAGCTTGGCGCTTTCGCGGATCTTGTGCGCGGCGGCGGAGCGAACCAGGCGCGGATCGCAGCAGACCTGCCGCAATTTCAGGAGCGCGTCGAGAATGACCATCTGGCTTTGCGGCAATCCATACTGGGCAATCCGGGCGCGCACCCGTTCATTCATCGCGGCGCGCACCGCGGCGTACAAATCGCGCTGGCCGCCGGCAAGTTCCACGCTGCGGATGATGGTGGTCTTGGAGGGCAATTCGGTAGCCACCTCGTCTTTCTTCCGGCGCAGGACGAAGGGACGGATGCGCCGCGCCAACAGGTCGCGCCGCAGCGTATCGCCATGCTTTTCGATGGGATTGCGCCACACGCGGGTAAAGCTCTTCAGATCGCCCAGGAATCCCGGCAGGAGAAAATCGAACTGCGCCCACAATTCGCCCAGATGATTTTCCAGCGGCGTGCCCGTGAGACAAAGGCGGTGCGTGGCGCGGATGCGGCGAATTTCCTTGGCGCTCTTGCTGCGCGCGTTCTTCACCATCTGCGCCTCATCCAGCGCCAGCAGGCAGTAAGTGTGCGCGCGCAGCGCCTCGCCGTCGCGCCAGAGCAGCGGGTAGGTGGTAAGGATAACGTCGTGCTCCAGGATGTGGGCAAAGCGGCGCTGACGGTTTTGGCCGTGCAGGCTCAACACGCGCAGATCGGGCGCGTAACGCGCGGCTTCATTTTTCCAGTTGAAGATGAGCGAAGTCGGCAAGACCACCAGCGCGGGACGGTTCAGGCGCCCGGCTTCCTTTTCGCACAACAGGTGCGCCAGCGTCTGCGCGGTCTTGCCCAGACCCATGTCGTCGGCAAGGATGCCGGATAGTCCGTGCCGGCGCAGATATTGCAGCCAGGCCAAGCCCCGGCGCTGATAGTCGCGCAGCTCGAGGCGCAGTCCCTTGGGCGGCTCGACCGCCTGCACGCCCTGCGCCGCGCGCAGGCGTTCTGCCAGTTGGCGCACGGATTCCGGCCAGTGGAACTGCCAGCGGCGCGTATCACGCAGGAAATCGAGGCGCTCGGCATCGAAGCGGGAAAGGCGCAGCGGCCCGTGGCGATGTCCGTCGAAGAGATCGATTAGCAGGCGAACCAGCGGCTTGATGCGTTCGGCGCGCACACGCAAGCAGCGGTTGTTCGCGCCAAAGAGCAGGATGTTTTCGTCATCGGGGATGTCGGCCAGCGACAGGGCGTCCAGCCAGCGCGCCTCGCGGCGCAGGAGGTCGGCGAGCAGTGCGGCGAGCGGCAGGCGCTCGCCCGCCGCCAGTACGCCCATATCCAGATCGATTCCGCCATCGGCGGTTTCCCGGATATCGGCTTCCCAGGCTTCGACTTCCTGGATAGCCGGATCGGTCTTTGCCGTTTCGTCGAGGAACGTGTTTTTCCGCGCGTTTTCCTGGCGCACGAAGGCGCGCCGGTTTTCCACCGCCCGGCGCAGATTCCGGAGATCGTTGATCCACGACAGGACGCCCGGCGAGGGTTCCGATGCGGCAACGGCGGTTCTGGCCTGGTTGTCGGCACTCCTCTTTACCATATTCGAAAGAGCAGCAGCGCCAGCAATGCCGCCAGCAGCGCCAGCCAGCAGTTTTGTCCGCGCAGGGCGGCGCTGATGCGGCGCGCTTCTTTTTGCAGCGCCTTGTCCGGCGTGGCGTTCGCGGGTTGCAGGGCGCGTTCCAGAAGGCGCGGCAGTTGCGGCAAAAGCTGCGCCCAATGCGGCGCTTCCTGCCGCACGCCATGCAAAAAGCCGCGCCAGCCCAGTTGTTCGCTCATCCAGCGTTCGAGGAAGGGCTTGGCGGTCTTCCACAAATCCAGTTCCGGATCGAGTTGCCGTCCCAGACCCTCGATATTCAGCAGGGTTTTCTGCAACATGATGAGTTGCGGCTGGATTTCCACATGGAAGCGGCGGCTGGTCTGGAAAAGGCGCAGCAACACCTTGCCGAAGGAAATGTCCTTCAGGGGGCGATCGAAGATGGGTTCGCACACGGCGCGAATCGCCGCCTCGAACTCGTCGATGCGCGTATCCTGCGGCGCCCAGCCGGATTCCACGTGCGTCTCGGCCACCCGTTTGTAATCGCGCCGGAAAAAGGCGAGGAAATTCTGCGCCAGATAGTTCTTGTCGGTATCCGTGAGCGTGCCGACAATGCCGAAATCCAGCGCGATGTAGCGGCCGTCGTCGTGCACGAAAATGTTGCCGGGATGCATGTCGGCATGGAAGAAGCCGTCACGAAACACCTGGGTGAAAAAAATCTCCACGCCCGCCGTGGATAGTCGCTGCAGATCGATGCCGCGCGCGCGCAGGGCGTCTATCCGGGAAATGGGCGTACCCTGCATGCGCTGCATCACCATCACGGTGGGTGTGCACCATTCCCAGAAGACTTCCGGCACGATGAGCAGATCGGAATCGAGAAAGTTGCGCCGCAATTGCGAACAGTTGGCGGCTTCGCGCATCAAGTCCAGTTCGTCGCGCAGATACTTGGCGAATTCCGCCACCACCGCGCGCGGCTTCAGGCGCCGGCCATCCGCCCAGATTTTTTCCAGCAGCCAGGCGGCCATGTCCATCAGCGCCAGGTCGTGTTCGATGACGCCGCGCATGTCTGGTCGCAGGATCTTCACCGCCACCTCGCGCCCATCCGGCAAGGCGGCGAAATGCACCTGCGCGATGGAGGCCGAAGCGACGCATGTCGCGTCAAAAACGCCGAACACCTCCCGCACAGGCCGTCCATAGGCGCGCTCGATTTCCAAGAGGGCGATCTCCGGCGAAAAGGGCGGCACCCGATCCTGCAAGCGCGCCAGTTCGTCGGCGATGTCCGGCGGCAACAGATCGCGGCGGGTGGAAAGCATCTGCCCGAATTTGACGAAAATCGGCCCCAGCCGCTCCAGCGCCAGACGCAGCCGCTCCGCCCTCGGTCGCGTCAAATCCCGCCAGAACAACGCTCGTCGCACCCAGCGCGCCACACCATGCGCTGCCGCCATGCTCAATACCATGTCATCCAGCCCGTACCGGGCGGCAATAAAGAAAATTCTGAGCAAGCGGAAAAAACGCATCATGTTCAGGCAACGGAAAAGCAAAGGGAAGAAGTATATAGAGGACAGAGGACAGAGGACAGAGGGTGTGTGTAGCGAGCTTTGTATCTGTCCGCTTTGCTAGCGCGATAGTTGTCCGATCATCATAGTCACCTCACAAGGAGGGCATGATGAAACGGACAATCGCGCGGGAAGAGGTGAGGAAGACGC
>JAITRP010000049.1 GCA_031288305.1 Zoogloeaceae bacterium | reverse complement strand
CTAACTCCGGTTTGAAACCCCGCCCTTCAGGGCGGTGCGAAGGTGAAACCCCGGCCTGAAGGCCGGGGTTTCGACCGTAGCCATTGGGGAGGGGAGAGAAACCCCTTCCCAATGACGTTAGACCGGCAGCCCTGAAGGGCTGCCGCTAATTTCTTGCTGGCGCGCGCCTGGCGTGCAACAGACCTTGCGCTTTTGCGTAGTCGCCCGCGGCAAGCATGCTCCAGGCATCCAGACAACGCGCCACGGCGATGTCGATGGCTTCCTGTTCCCCGGCGCGCGGGCGAGCAAGGACGAAATCGACGACATCCTGGCGCAATCCCAGCGCGCGCGGATGACCGACGCCCAAACGCAGCCGCCAGAAATCGGGCGTGGAAAGCGCGGCCTGGACATCCTTCAGTCCATTGTGCCCGCCGTTGCCGCCGCCTTGCTTTACGCGGATGCCGCCGGGCGGCAGATCCAGATCGTCGTGCAGCACCAGCACTTCTTCCGGCGCGATCTTGTAGAAACGCGCCAGCGCGCCGACCGCCTGGCCGGAACGGTTCATGAAGGTGGCGGGTTGCAGGAGCCAGCAATCCCCGGCGCGTCCGGCATTGCCAAAGAATCTGCCTTGCGGCGAAAGCGCGACCGCCAATTTGCGCGCCAGCGCCTCCAGCAGCCAGAATCCGGCATTGTGGCGCGTGGCGGCATATTCCGAGCCGGGATTGCCCAGGCCGGCGATCAGGCGGGGAGGAATGCTCATGGTCGGAGGACAGGAAACAGATCGGTTAACTGGCGTTTTTCGCCCGCGCAAATAGTACTGTTTTCTGCTTCCGCTGTCTTCCGATCCGGGAACAGGAATCGAAAATCGGAAAGAACCTGTCGAAAATCGTCAGTTTACGCGCTCCGTGCTGGCGATCTTCCGCCGGATTTTCCCCGTAAACGCCCTGTCCTGGCGGGAATCGAGTGTGGCACGGTTCTTGATTGGCAGGTTTGCCAGCGGTTTCCGCTGTACTTTTTTCAACAAAGGAGATTGAAATGAAGAAACTTCAACGCGGCTTCACCCTCATCGAACTGATGATCGTGGTGGCCATCATCGGCATCCTGGCGGCCATCGCCATTCCGCTGTATCAGGATTACATCGCCAAGACGCAAGCCACGCGGGTATATGGCGAAGCGAACAGCGTGCGCACCTCCATCGAGTTGTGCATCCTGGAAGGCCGCACCGTACTGGGCACCGGCAAGGACGACTGCGATCCCGGCTATACCGGTTCCAACCTGGTAACTGGCTCTCGTCCCGCGGTCTTCGGTTCTCTGGCGTCTGGCTTGGGCGTCCCGCAGATAGTGAATGGGTTGGCGGGAGGCAACGGCGTTATCATCACTTCCACCTTTGGCAACAAGGCCGCGCTGGTATTGCAAAGCGCTCCCACTCCGCAACTTGAACTGAGCCGCACCAGCCGTGGCGACTGGACCTGCAGGGCTGTAAACTTCGTGGGCGAGAGAGAAAAATACGTTCCGGGCGCCTGCACCACGTGATGTCATGACCGTGGGTAACGGGATGCGTGAGTGAATGCGTTCCCGTCCCCGTCTGAAGCCCCCGGCAACGGGGGCTTTTTTTTGCGCGTTTTTTGCCGTCTCTTGATGGCGCAAGCCGGATTGACGCGCGGCGGATGCCGGGCTAGGCTCTGGGCTTTTCGGGTCTGCGCGCGCATGAAGGATTTCCGGTTTTCTTTTCTGGTGACGTTCGTTTGCCTGGCGCTGGCGGGGTATTGGGGGGCGCGCGGCGGCATGGGGATTCTTTCCGCCCTGACGCTGACCGCCGCGCTGGGCGTGATGGAAGTCAGCCTTTCCTTCGACAACGCGGTGGTCAACGCCGCCGTGCTGAAAAACATGAGCGCCCGCTGGCAGCGGATTTTTCTCACGCTCGGCATCCTGATCGCGGTATTCGGGATGCGGCTCCTTTTCCCCATCGTCATCGTCGCCGCCGCCACGGGGCTGGGCATGCGGGAAGTCTCCGGCATGGCGCTGACGCAACCGGAAGAATACGCGCGTCACCTGGCGGCCAGTCACGCGGGCATCGCGGCCTTCGGCGGCATGTTTCTCCTTTTGGTGTTCCTCTCTTTCCTGTTCGACGCCGAACGCCAGGTTTTCTGGCTGGGGCGCGCCGAAGCCCGGATCGCCCGCCTGGGCAGGCTGAAAGCGCCTGGCGTCACGCTGGCGCTGCTGGCGTTGCTGGGCATCCATCTGTGGCTGCCGCTGCCGCCTTCCGCGCGCGCCACCGTATTGAGCGCGGGACTGGGCGGCGTGGCGCTGTTCCTGCTGGTCAGCGGCCTGGATGGTTTCTTCGCCAGTGAAACGCGGGGCAAGAGCGTGGCCGATACGGCAAAACGCGGCGGCGCGGCGAGCTTTCTCTATCTGGAAACGCTGGACGCCTCCTTTTCCTTCGACGGCGTCATCGGCGCGTTCGCCATTACCCGCGACGTGGTACTCATCATGCTGGGGCTGGGCATAGGCGCGATGTTCGTGCGCTCCCTCACCGTGCATCTCGTCCGGAGGGGGACGCTGGATGAATACGTCTTTCTCGAACACGGCGCGCACTACGCCATCGGCGCGCTGGCGATCATCATGCTGGCGGGCATCACGCTGCACATCCCGGAAATCTTCACCGGACTTGCCGGCGTGGCCATCATCGCGCTGGCGCTGGTTTCCTCCATCCGCCACAAACGGCGAAAGACACAGTAGCGGCGCGAAGACGCGCCGCGTGGTATCATTCGCGTCGGCGGGTCTCCCCGCATCGCGGGGCGGCGAACCTGGTCAGGGCCGGAAGGCAGCAGCCACAGCCGTTTTTCGCGAGTGCCGGGGGTCAGGCTCGCCATTTCTTCTTTCTGGATACTCCGGGATGGGCGCATGAGTTATCAGGTGCTGGCGCGCAAGTGGCGGCCACGAAAATTTTCCACACTGGTCGGGCAGGAACATGTCGTCCGCGCCCTGACCCACGCCTTGAATGAAAAACGCCTGCATCACGCCTATCTGTTTACGGGAACGCGCGGCGTGGGCAAGACGACCATTGCCCGCATCCTGGCAAAATCCCTGAACTGCGAAGCGGGCGTTTCCGCTGAACCCTGCGGACGCTGCGCGGCCTGCCAGGAAATCGACGCCGGACGCTTCGTCGATTACGTCGAGATGGACGCCGCTTCCAACCGCGGCGTAGACGACATGGCGGCGCTGCTCGAACGCGCTGTATACGCGCCCGTTACAGGACGCTACAAGGTCTACATGATCGACGAAGTCCACATGCTGACCGGGCACGCCTTCAACGCCATGCTGAAGACGCTGGAAGAACCGCCGGAACACGTCAAGTTCATCCTGGCGACCACCGACCCGCAAAAAATCCCCGTCACCGTGCTTTCCCGCTGTTTGCAGTTCAATCTGAAACAGATGCCGATACCCGCCATCGTCCAGCACCTGACCACCACGCTGAACGCCGAGGGCGTGCCGTTCGAGGCGGAAGCCCTGCAAGGGATCGCCCGCGCGGCGGCAGGCAGCATGCGCGACGCGCTTTCCCTGCTCGATCAGGCCATCGCCCACGGCGCAGGCATGGTCAATGCCCGCGAAACGCGGGAAATGCTGGGCACGGTGGACGCTGGTTGCCTGATGGCGCTTCTCGCGGCGCTGTCCGCGGCGAACGGCGAGAAAATGCTGGACATCGCCAGGGACATGCAGACGCGCAGCCTTTCCGCCGCCAACGCCCTGCAGGAAATGGCGGTGTTGCTGACGCGCATACAGCTTTTGCAACTGTCGCCCGGCAGCGCGAGCGACGAGGACGCAACGGACGCGCAACTGCTGACGCTGGCGCGGGAATTTTCCCCCGCCTTCATCCAACTGGCCTACCAGATCGTGACAGAGGGACGCGCGGAATTGCCGCTGGCGCCGGATGAGCACAGCGGATTTCTCATGACCCTGCTGCGCCTCCTGGCCTTCGAGCCGATGCGCTTCACGGACGAGAACGCGGCGGCAAAAAGCAGCCCGCGCATTCCTCCGCGCCCGCCAGCAGCGCCCGCGCCAGTAGCGGCAAAACCACAAGCCGCGTCGCTCGCGCCGGAAGAACCCGCCGCGCCAAAACCTTCCCCGGACGCCGCGGCAAGCGCGGGACACACAGAATGGCGCGCGCTTTTGGCGGCGCTCGATTTGGGCGGACCGGCGCGTTCGCTGGCGCAGCACTGCGTATTACGCAAACTGGAGCCGGCGTCCTGTCTCCTGCAACTGGCCGCCGAACGCCAGTCCCTGTTCTCTCCCGCCCTGCAAGCCCGGATGGAACAGGCGCTGTGTCAACACCTGGGGCGCGACATCAAACTTTCCATCGAAATCATGGACGGCGACATCTGCCAGGTCACGCCGGCGCAGACCGCCGCGGCAGAGCGGCGGGCGCGTCAGGACGCGGCGCAGCGCGCCATCGAGAACGACGTTTTCGTCCGCGAGGCGATGGATCACCTGGACGCGACGATGGACGCAAATTCCATTCAGGCTATCGACACAACCCCGTAAAACCCAAAGGAGAAACAGCATGATGAAAGGCGGACTGGCCGGTCTGATGAAACAGGCGCAGGCCATGCAGAACAATATGCAAAAGGCGCAGGAAGAACTGGCGCTCGTGGAAGTCGAAGGACAGGCGGGCGGCGGCATGGTCAAGGTGATCATGACCTGCGGCCACGACGTGCGCCGGGTCAGCATCGACGCGGGCGCGATGGATGACCGGGAAATGCTCGAGGATCTGATGGCCGCCGCCATGAACGACGCGGCGCGGCGCGCCGAGGAAAAGAGCCGGGAGCGCATGGCGAACTTCACGACGGGACTGAATCTGCCGCCCGGCATGAAACTGCCCTTCTGATGGCGGCCTCGACGCCCGGACGCGCCGACCTCACGCCGCGCGTGCTTTTCGGTTTGCAGGAAGCCCTGTGCCGTTTGCCGGGCATAGGCCCGAAATCGGCGCAGCGCATGGCGTATCACCTGTTGCAGCACGACCGGCCGGGCGCGGCGCAACTGGCTTTTGCCCTGCAACACGCCCTGGCGGACTTGCGCCATTGCCGCCGCTGCAATACCTTTTCCGAAACCGATCTGTGCGAACGCTGCGCCTCGCCACGCCGCGACGCCGCGCAATTATGCGTGGTGGAAACGCCCGTGGATATGAACATGCTGGAGCAGACCCAGGCCTATCGCGGGCTTTATTACGTGCTGATGGGACGCGTCTCCCCGTTGGACGGCATGTCGCCGCGCGCGCTGGCGCTGGAGAAACTGGCGGAGCGCGTCGCGGACGGACAGGTGAAGGAAGTGATTCTGGCGACCAATTACACCAACGAAGGCGAAGCCACCGCGCATTACCTCTCCACCCTGCTGGCGAACAGCGGCGTACAGATCAGCCGCCTGGCGCGCGGCGTCCCGGTCGGCGGCGAACTGGAATTCGTCGATCCCGGCACCCTGGCGCAAGCCCTGCGCGAACGCATTGGACTACACGTCAAAAAGTGAAAACCCGCTTTTTGCCGGATTGGTCAGCAAAAAAGGGCAAGCAAAGCTCGCCCTTTTTTGGGTAAGTAAAGTAAAGGCAACGCAACCCGCCGCCATCCGCACGATCCTGGGGCGCACTACGCGCGCCCCTGCGACAACCACACAGTCCGCGCTGGTTTTTCGCCGCTTCCTTACAACCCGAAACAAAACCCGGCGCGGCTGCAATGCTTCTCTTACATATCGGGCTTCTAATGCGCGCTGGATGAGCGCCAATGGCGTTTTCCTTTTCTTTACCTTCATCACAAGGAGATGTTCATGAACCCGCAAAAAACCCTTATTACCGTTCTGGCGGCATTGACGCTGACATCCGGCATGGGCGCCGCTTACGCCTATGGCGGACCGGGATGCCCGGGCGACGGATTTCACGATGGCGACAAGCGCGGACGCTGGCATGCGGAAGATCGCGACGAGCGCCGCGCCGCGCGGCAGGAAAAACTCCACAAGGCATTGAACCTTTCCGCAGCGCAAGAAGACGCCTGGAAAGCCTTTGTCGCCAACGCCGTCCCGCAACAATGGCAACACCCCGATCGGGAAAGCTTCGCCCAGCTCTCCACGCCGGAGCGCATGGAAAAAATGCTGGAATTTTCCCAAAAGCGCCAGGAATTCATGGCGCAACGCCTTGCCGCCCTGAAAACCTTTTATGCGCAACTGACCGGCGAACAGAAAAAAACCTTCGACAAGTTCCATCGCGGCGGCGACAAGAAGCGTCCGCGCGGCAACAGGGACTGAGGCGCGTCGAAAAGCAAGATCCAACGCAAAACGCAACCCGGCCTTGGGGTTGCGTTGCCTTCCTCCAAAAAGAAAGGGCAGGCTTTTGCCTGCCCTTCTCCTTCTGTCCCCTGTCCCCTGTCCTCTGTCCTCCGTCTTCTGTCCTCTGTCTTCTGTCTTCTGTCTTCTGTCTTCTGTCTTCTGTCCTCTGTCTTCTGTCCTCTGTCCTCTGTCCTCTGTCCTCTGTCCTCTGTCCTCTGTCCTCTGTCTTCTGTCCCCTGTCCCCTGTCCCCTGTCCCCTGTCTTCTGTCTTCTGTCTTCTGTCTTCTGTCTTCTGTCCTCTGTCCTCTGTCCCCTGTCCCCTGTCCCCTGTCCCCTGAAACTCAATGCCCCAGCTTGCGCATCCGTTCCGAAGGCGTGATGATGTCGGTCAGGCGGATGCCGAATTTGTCATTGACCACGACCACTTCGCCCTGCGCGATCAGGGTGCCGTTGACCAGCACGTCCATGGGTTCGCCCGCCATGGCGTCCAGTTCCACCACCGAGCCGTGCGCCAGTTGCAGCAGGTTCTTGATGGCGATGCGGGTGCGTCCCAGTTCCACCGTGAGCTGGACGGGAATGTCCAGGATCATGTCCAGCTCGCCCATCACGCTCGCGGCGGCCGCGCCGGAGGCATTGCCGAAGTTGGGAAAGATATTGGCGCTCTGGCCGGGCGTGGCGGCGGACTGATCGGCAACCGTCTGTTCCGCCATGGCGGCGGCCCAGTCGTCTTCGGAAACCGCGTCCTTGTTGGCGTTATCGTCCGTGGTGTTCATGCCCATGCTGTTCAGGGCGTCAGAAAGTTCGTCAGCCATTTCTAGGTTCTCCGGATGAGGCGTCCGCGGATTCCGCGGGCGTAAAACGTTCTACTTTCAGCGCGTACTGGCCATTTTGCTGGCCGTAGCGGCATTCCATGATGGCGATGTTATCGACCGTCACGCTCAGGGTTTCCGGGATGGCGAGCGGAATCACATCGCCGGCCTTCAGTTTGAGAATCTCTCCAAGGGTGATCTTGCCGCAGCCCAGTTGCGCCACCAGTTCGACTTCCGCATCCTTCAACTGCCGCCGCAACATGCTGATCCAGCGTTTGTCCGAGGAAACCTGATCGCTTTGCATGGTGCTGTAGAGCAGGTCGCGGATCGGCTCGATCATCGAGTAGGGAAAGCAGATGTGCATATCCGCCGTCACGCCGCCGAATTCCAGGGTGAAGGAAGTGGAAATGACGATTTCCGAGGGCGTGGCGATGTTGGCGAACTGGGAATTCATTTCCGAGCGGATGTATTCGAAGTTGATGTCGAACACCGGTTTCCAGGAGCGTCCGTAATCGGCGAACACCACATCCAGCAAGCCCTGGATGATGCGCTGTTCGGTGGCGGTGAATTCCCGTCCCTCGACGCGCGAATGAAAGCGGCCATCGCCGCCGAACATGTTGTCGACCACCAGAAACACCAGGTTGGGATCGAACACGAACAGCGCCGTGCCGCGCAAGGGCTTGGCGGCAACGAGGTTCAGGTTGGTGGGAATGACCAGGTTGCGGATGAATTCGCTGTATTTCTGCACCCGGATCGGCCCCACCGAAATTTCGGTATTGCGGTGCATGTAGTTGAACATGCCAATGCGGAAATAGCGGGCAAAGCGTTCGTTGATCAGTTCCAGGGTCGGCATCCGTCCGCGCACGATGCGTTCCTGCGTTCCCAGGTTGTAGGCGCGCACGCCGCCCGTGTCGGCCTGCGTTTCTTCCGGCGCGTCTTCTTCCCCGGTGACGCCTTTCAAGAGGGCGTCGACCTCTTCCTGGGAGAGAAAATCACCGGCCATGAGAAATGCTCCTCGTTCGCCTACTGGATGATGAAAGCGGTAAACAGCACGTCCACTACCGGGCCGTTCGCTTTCTTGCCCTTGGCGGGCGGATTGACGACACGGTTGACGTCGTCCCGGATCTCCCTGGCCAATGCCTTCTTGCCCTCGCTGGTCATCAGTTCGCTTGCCGTTTTCCCCGACATGATCAGGGTGACGTTGTTGCGAATGCGCGGCATCCGCGCCTTGATCGCCGCGTCCGCGCCGGGACTCTCGACTTCCAGGGAAATCGTCGCCTGCATGTAGCGATCGCCGTCATCCGGCGCCGCCAGACTGGGCGGTCGCTCCTTTCCGTCCGCCGTCATGCCGCCGCTATCCTGGGGCGTCCGCGCCAGATTGACCGTGAAGGGATCGAGCGCGACAAAAATCGGCGGCGCGCCCGCGCGTCCGCCCGCGACTTCCTGCACGTCCTCTTCGTCCTCGTCGCCCTCGTCGCCGTCACCCTTGTTGAGGCTGAGCAACGCCCACAGCGCGAGCGCGGCAACCAGCGCCAGCGACACGCCCAGCGTCACGACGATGAGCAACAGCTTCTTGCCTTTCTTGGGCGCTTCTTTCGCGGGCGCGGCTTCTTCCTTGGCGGCCATGAGTTCGGTATCCTTTCATCGATTCGGCGTCCGCCTCAGGCGAACAAATCCACCATGCCCGCGCCGTGGCGCGGACGGCCAGACGTTTGGGCGGACAAATGTGTTGCCAGTATAGTCCCATCGTCGTCCTCCGTCGCATCCTTGCCATGTTGGCGCCGGAATTCACGCAGCGCGGCGTGCCGTTCATGCGGGGCGTCGGCGTCCGCCCGCCGTTCTTTTGCGTCCACTTCCGTCTGTCCCAGGGAAACGCCCGCCGCCGCGAACATTTCGCGCAGGCGCGGCAAGGCGTCTTCAATGGCCTGCCGCGCTTCCTGCGTGGCGGCGGTAAAAACGGCGGTAGCCTTGTCCGCCTCCAGATTCAGGGTGACGGACAGGGGACCCAGGTGCGCGGGATACAGACTCAAACGCGCCTGATGCTGATCGTTTCTTGCCATCCAGACGATTTTCTCGCCGAATTCCCGCGCCCAGGCGGGCGAGGACAGCGGCGTCGTCAGCGCGTCCTGTCGCATCCCGCCCGCGTTTGCCGCCGCGTTTGCCGGATTCGCAAAAGCGCCCGCCGCCAGCGGGTTGCGATTCTGGGCATATGGCAGACTTTCGCGCGGCGCCTGCGCGAAATCTTCCGCGCCTGCGGCAAGATTTGCCGGATGCCGCGACAAAACTTCCGTATCCTTCCCCGCCAGCGCGAGCGCGCTTTGTCCGTTGGCCGTCTCCGCCGCCGTCTCCGCGATGGCGCGCTGCCCGCGCAGTTCCGGCGTCAACCGCAAGACCGCCTCCTGGCGCGCTTCCACCGGCGTCGATAGCGCGCCCAGACCCAGAAGGGAGGCATTCGCCTCTTCCTCGCCTTGCGCCAGGGATTCCCTGGCCTCCGGCAAGACCGGCGAAAGCGCCTCCGGCATGGGAGCCGGCAAAGCCATGACGGCATCCAGCGCGGCCTGTTCCGCAGAGGCGTCGAGCGGCGCGATCAAGGCCAGCGCCTCTTTGCCCGCCTGCGCCATCTCCGCCGTCAGCCGTCCCTGCCCTTGCCGCAACCATTGCGCCAAATCCGCCTGCAACGCGCCCTCCGGCGCATTCATCCCGCCTTTTTCCGCAAGAAGCGCCGCAAGATCGGCTGCCGCGGCGTCGTCCTTTCCCGCGCCCGCCAGCAACAATCCCAGCAAGCCGGAAAACCCGCCCGCCGCAAGGTCGCCTTCCAGGGCTGCCCCGACCAGCGAACTGCCCATGACCGCGGACGCGCAAACCTGTTGAATACTCATGACGCCAAACCCAATGAATGAAATCCCAAGCCATAAAAGCAAGGGACATACCAGGGGATCAGAGGACAGATTATTCGCCGGCGCTTCGCGCCGCAAATTTTTCTGTCTTCTGTCTTCTGTCCTTCGATATGCGAAAATGTCGCCCTCTGTTTCTTTTCCAAAGAATGACGCTTATGCAGGAAAAATATATTCCCGCCGAAATCGAGCGGGCGGCGCGGGAGCACTGGCGCGCGACAGCGGCGGATCGGGCGGTGGAGGCGGGCGGCAAGCCCAAATATTATTGTCTTTCCATGTTTCCCTACCCTTCCGGCAGACTGCACATGGGGCATGTGCGCAATTACGTCATCGGCGACGTGCTGGCGCGTTATCACCGGATGCTGGGCAAAAACGTGTTGCAGCCCATGGGCTGGGACGCCTTTGGAATGCCAGCGGAAAACGCGGCGCTGGCCAACAAGACGCCGCCCGCGCGCTGGACGCGCCAGAATATCGACTACATGAAGCAGCAGCTTTTGTCGCTTGGGCTTTCCATCGACTGGCGGCGCGAACTCGCCACCTGCGCGCCGGAGTACTACCGCTGGGAGCAATGGCTGTTTACCCGCCTGTTTGCAAAGGGACTGGTTTACAAGAAGCTCGGCACGGTCAATTGGGATCCGGTCGATCAGACGGTGCTGGCGAACGAGCAAGTAATCGACGGGCGCGGCTGGCGCTCCGGCGCGCTCATCGAAAGGCGCGAGATTCCCATGTACTACATGAAAATCACCGCCTACGCCGAAGAACTGCTCACCGGACTGGACGCCCTGAGCGAATGGCCGGAAGAAGTGCGCCGGATGCAAAGGAACTGGATCGGCAAGAGCGTGGGGGTGCGGCTGGCCTTCCCCTATGAACAGGATGGCCGGGAGGAAAAGCTCTGGGTGTTCACGACGCGCGCCGACACGCTGATGGGCGTCACCTTCGTCGCCGTCGCCGCCGCGCATCCGCTTGCCGCCCGCGCCGCAAAAGACAACCCGGAACTCGCCGCCTTCATCGCGGAATGCAAGAAAGGCGGCGTCGCCGAAGCGGATTTGGCGACCATGGAAAAAAAGGGGATGCCAACGGGGTTGTTTGTGCGTCACCCGCTCACCGGCGAAGGAATCCCGGTCTGGGTCGGAAATTACGTGCTCATGGGCTACGGCGATGGCGCGGTAATGGCGGTCCCGGCGCATGACGAGCGTGATTTCGCCTTTGCGCGGAAATACGGCTTGCCCATCCAGCAGGTCATCGGCGCGGCGGGTGAAACCTTTTCGCTCGACGGCTGGCAGGAATGGTATGGCGACAAAAGCCGCGCCGTCTGTGTGCATTCCGGCAAATACGATGGTCTCGCCCATGCGGAAGCGGTGGAAGCCGTCGCCGCCGATCTCGCCAAGCTGGGACTGGGAGAAAGAAAAGTGCAGTGGCGGTTGCGCGACTGGGGCATCTCTCGCCAGCGGTACTGGGGCTGCCCGATACCCATCATTCACTGTGAGAAGTGCGGCGATGTGCCCGTGCCCGATGAGGATCTCCCCGTCGTGCTGCCGGAAAACGTCGTCATCACCGGCGCAGGCTCGCCACTTTCCAAGATGCCCGGATTTTTTGAGACGACCTGCCCGAAATGCGGCTTTCCCGCCCGGCGAGAGACGGATACCCTGGATACCTTCGTCGAATCCTCCTGGTATTTCCTGCGCTACGCCTGCCCGGACAACGATCACGCCATGCTCGACGAACGGGTCGATTACTGGTGCAAGAATGGTGTCGATCAGTATATCGGCGGCATCGAGCACGCCATCCTGCATCTGCTCTACGCCCGCTTCTTCACCCGGCTCTTGCGTGACGCCGGTCTGACCACGCTTTCCGAACCCTTCAAAAGCCTGTTGACGCAAGGCATGGTGGTTGCGCCGACCTTTTACCGGCTGGACGCAAACGGCAAAAAACACTGGCTCAATCCCGCTGAAGTGGAGATCAAGACCGATGAACGCGGTCGTCCCGCGGGCGCGACGTTAAAGGCGGATGGGCAGCCGGTGATCGTCGGCGGCATCGAGAAAATGTCCAAATCCAAGAACAACGGCATCGATCCGCAGTCCCTGATCGGCCAGTACGGCGCGGACACAGTGCGGCTGTTCATGATGTTCGCTTCGCCGCCCGATCAGTCGCTGGAATGGTCGGACGCGGGCGTGGAAGGCGCTTATCGCTTCCTGCGCCGCGTGTGGAAACTCGTGCATGCGCATGTTGGCCGGGGCGTAACCGCCGCCGCGTCCAGCAACGCCGGATTGACGGAAAAGCAGAAAGACCTGCGCCGGAAGCTGCATCAGACCATCCACAAAGCGCGCGACGATTATGGCCGCCGCCAGCAATTCAACACCGCCATCGCCGCCGTCATGGAACTGCTGAACGCGCACGACAAAACGGATCTGTCCGACGCCGCCGGAGGCGCGCTGGCGCAGGAACTGTTCGAGGCCGCCGCCCTGATGCTCTTTCCCATCGTCCCGCACATCGGGCAGGCGCTGTACGCCGCATTGAAACCCGGCGCGGACGCGGCGCGGGCGGCGTTTCCCCAAGCCGACCCGGACGCGCTCGCGCAAGATGAAATCGAACTCATGCTGCAAGTCGGCGGCAAACTGCGCGGCAGCTTCAAGGCGCCCGCCAACGCCGACCGCATCGCCATCGAAGCCGCCGCGCTGGCAACGGAAGCCGCGCGCAAATTCATGGACGGCAAGCCCGCCAGGAAGATCATCGTGGCGCCGGGACGGCTGGTGAATATCGTTGTCTAGATGCGGCAAAAAGTGAAAACCTGCTTTTTGCCGTGCTGAATATGGAGGCTTGCATGTATCCCGCCCTGTTTCGTTTCCCTCTGGCCGCCTGTCTGGCTCTCGCGCTGGCCGCCTGCGGCTTCCAGTTGCGCGGCGCAATACAGTTGCCGTACAAGAGCCTCTACATCGCCATTTCCGCCTCCTCCACACTGGGACTGGAGTTGCGCCGCCAGATTCGCGCCAATCAACCGGATCTGCTGGTGGAAGAAGAAAAGAACGCCGAGGCCATATTCCGTCAACTTTCCTTCACCCGCGAACGGGAGATCGCCACCCTCAACGCAGATGGGCAGGTGCGCGAATACCAGTTGCGCCTCAATTACGCGTTCCGCCTGGAAGACAGGACGGGCGCGCCGCTCACGCAGGCCAGCAATGTCGTGCTGCTGCGCGAAATCACCTATGACGATAATCAGGTGCTTTCCAAGACGCAGGAAGAAGAATTCCTCTGGCAGGACATGGAAAAAGACCTGGTGCAACAGATCTTGCGGCGATTGGCAACCCAGCATCCAGTCTCCCCGGCAAAGGACGCGGGCGCCGCCAACGCGCCCGCCGGAGCGCGCTGATGCTCTTGAAAGCTGAAAAACTCGCCGAACATCTGAAAGGAAAACTGGCGCCCCTGTATGTTGTCTATGGCGACGCGCCGTTATTGACGCTGGAAGCCGCCGAGACCATCCATGCCGCCGCGCGCAAGCAAGGGTTCGATGAACGCGAGGTTCTTTCCGCGCTGCCGGATTTCGACTGGAATCAGTTCGTCGCCGCCACCGGCAATCTTTCTCTTTTTGGCGGCAGAAAAATCGTGGAACTGCGTATTCCGAATGGGAAACCCGGCAAGGGCGTCGGCGTCCTGACCAACTATTGCCAACGAATCCGCCAGCATGCCCATCCCGATAACCTGCTGCTCGTCAGCGCGCCGCAAATGGAATGGAAGGATGAAAAAGCCGCCTGGTTTACCGCCTTGAGCGAGGCGGGCGTCTGTTGCAAATTCACGACGCCCACGCTGGCCGAACTGCCCGCCTGGATTGCCGGACGCCTCGAGCGCCAGGGGCAAAAGGCGGATCGGGCGGGACTGGTCTTCATGGCGGAGCGAGTGGAAGGCAATCTTTTGGCCGCGCATCAGGAAATCCAGAAGCTGGGATTGCTCTATCCGCCGGGACCGCTTGGTGAAGCGCAAATCCGCGACGCGGTGTTGAATGTTGCCCGCTATCGCATCGATGACCTGCGCGAAGCTTTCTATGCCCGCGATTTCGGGCGCTTCGCGCGCGCGCTGGAAGGCTTGCGCCAGGAAGGAGAAGCCCCGCAACTGGCGCTCTGGGCGATCACCGAAGAACTGCGCGCCCTGCTGCAACTCCAGGCGGGATTAAAACAAGGACAACCTCTCCATACGCTCTGCCGTGACCTGCGCATATGGGGAACGCGCCAGCAATCCCTGCAACAGGCCGCCCGAACCTTCAGCCGCGCCGCCCTGCACCGCGCCTTGCGCGCCGCCGCCCGCCTCGACCGCCGCATCAAGGGACTGGATCACGGCGGCAGCGGCGATGTCTGGGAAGGATTCTTGCGACTGGGGATTGGCCTGAGGGAGAACAGACCTGCCGGGAACGCCTGAAAAGGAAACGTCAAAAAGCAAGAAACCGCTTTTAGGGCGGCAAAGCCGCATTTTGCCAAAACCAGCGCGGTCTGCGCGGTTGTCATGGGGGCGCGCTGCATGCGCCCGTCGGCAGTCACATGGCGTAATGATTTGCGGTCGCGCGAACATTCGCTGCCTTTCCCCCAAAAAGGCGGGCTTTGCCGCACAAAAAGCAGCGTTTTGTTTTATTCCCTTTCCCAATCATCCGTGACGTTGTCGACTTCGCCTTGCCGCGCAATTGCACGGTCTGGGTCTCGTCTTCGCGTCACGAATGACCCGGAAATGGAATTGCTTCTTGCCGCCTTCTTTTCTTATAAGAAAATCTTCTTTGGCTTCCCGCATGGATAACGCTAAAGTGGCCTTCCGAAATGTCACGCAGGTGACATGCTCATCTTCTTCCTGTCTGCCGAATGTATTTCTTCATGCGCTTGTTCAAGAACGTTCGCTCCACTGAACCCGTGCCGTTCCCGCATCGCAATCGCCTCCCGCATGGCGCGAACGGGATGGATGTTTTTTCATGACTTCTTCTTTCGCCGTCTTTCCCGCCATCACCGCAGAAGAGGAGGAAACCTCCGCTCCCGGCGGTCTGCGTCTTGAAATCGACCGTATCGTGGCCGAGTTGTGCGTCCTGCGCGTGGAATCCCTGCAAATGCGCCAGCGCATCGGCAGACCGCCCAAACTGCCCGCGCGGAAGGCGCTTGCGCAGGCGGTGGAAAAGCTGGCGGCGGCGCTCTTCCCCAACCGGCTGGGCGCGCCGGACTTGACCGACGAGGATCTCGACTATTTTGTTGGCTACACCCTGGATACCGCCCTGAAGGCGTTCTATGAGGAAATTCGCCGGGAGTTGCGCTTCAAGGCGAATCTCGCGCCGGAAAGCCGCGAGGAAATCCCGGAAGCGGCAGCCATCGTGGAACGCTTTTCCGCCCGGTTGCCCAAGGTGCGCAAGCTCCTGGACAGCGACATCCTGGCCGCCTACCAGGGCGATCCGGCGGCGCAGAGCATCGATGAGGTGCTGGTCTGCTATCCGGGCGTCACCGCAATCATCTATCACCGGCTGGCGCATGAACTCCACGTGCTGGGCGCGCCGCTCACGGCGCGAATCGTCGCCGAAATCGCGCATTCGAACACCGGCATCGACATCCATCCCGGCGCCGCCATCGGCGGCAGTTTCTTCATTGATCACGGCACGGGCGTGGTGATCGGCGAAACCGCGGTGATCGGCGAACGGGTGCGCATCTACCAAGCCGTCACGCTGGGAGCCAAGCGTTTTTTGGTCGACGAAAACGGCAATCTGGTCAAAGGCGGCGCGCGCCATCCGATCGTCGAAGACGATGTGGTAATTTACGCCGGAGCAACGATCCTGGGGCGCGTCACCATCGGGCGCGGCTCCTCCATCGGCGGCAGCGTATGGTTGACGCGCAGCGTCCCGCCCAACAGCCATATCACCCAGGCGTTGGCGCAAAGCGAAGTATTCACCGCCGGCAGCGGCATTTGAAAAAGCGTCAAAAAGTAACTTCCCCTACTTTTTGACGGTTCAGTTAGCAAAAAAGGACAGCAACGCTTGCCCTTTTTCGGGGGAAGGCAACGCAACACCAAGGCCGTGCTGGTTTTGCGCTGGGTTTACACGGTTTGAAGGCGAAGCTTGCTTTGTCTTCAAACCCCAAGACAAATCGGCAAAAAGTGGATTTTCATTTTTTGACGCACATTCATGAGGGAACCGAAATGACCGATATCCATGACGCACAGACCGCCTTGGGCGATGTCGCCGCCCGGACGCTTGCGAATGCGACCAAGACCGCGCCGATGCTGGGGCGCATCACGCCGCGCTGGCTGCCGCAATTCTTGCAATGGGTGGGCGTTGAAGCGGGCATCTACCGTGTAAACAAAGTCAAGGACGAAGCCGCCATCGCGGTCAATTGCTCCGGGCGCAACGACGAGAAGGAACTGCGCCAGACCTTCGTCGATTACGAGGAGTGGGGCCGGGAATACATGTTGAGCGCGGTCAACGCCGTGGTCGATGTACACACGCGCGTCTCCGACCTCTACAGCAGCCCGCACAACCAGATACAGGAGCAATTGCGGCTCACCATCGAGATCATCAAGGAGCGGCAGGAGAGCGAACTCCTCAACAACGAGGAATACGGCCTGCTCAACAATGTCGCCGAACATCAGCGCCTGCAACCGCTCGCCGGCGCGCCGACGCCGGACGATTTCGACGAACTGCTCGCCCTCGTCTGGAAAGAACCGGCGTTCTTCCTGCTCCATCCCAGGGCCGTCGCCGCCTTCGGACGCGAATGCACGCGGCGCGGCGTGCCGCCACCGACGGTGTCGCTGTTCGGTTCGCAGTTCATCACCTGGCGCGGCGTGCCGCTCGTGCCGAGTAACAAGATAGAGATCAAGGACGGCAAGACCAGCATCCTTCTGCTGCGCACCGGCGAAAGCCGCCAGGGCGTGGTCGGCCTGTACCAGCCCAATTTGCCGGGCGAACAGAGCCGGGGCCTGTCCGTGCGTTTCATGGGCATCAATCACAAGGCGATCGCCTCGTATCTGGTTTCGCTCTACTGCTCGCTCGCGGTGCTGACCGACGATGCGCTCGCCGTGCTCGAAAACGTGGAAGTGGATAAGTACCATGACTACGCGCATTCATATCGCTGATTCCAGCTTCGCCAGCGCCCCTGTCGCCGTACCGCCGTCCTTTCCGACATCGGCGGCCTCGGGATTGCCGCTGGACGAGGCGCCGCCCGCGCTCTTCGATGTGCCCTTGCCGGACATCCGGGAACTGGACGTACTGAAGAATGCCCCGACGGAAGCGCGACCAGTCCCGGCGGGCGCATCTGGCGCTTATTACTTCCTGGATGGCGCGGCCTTCTCCCCGTCCGGCATCGATGTGCCCGTCACCCGTCCCGAACCCGGCTGGGGCGCGTTTTCGGCGGGACAGGCGATCCCGGGACAAGCGTTCGATGTGTACGTCATTCGCCGTGATTTCCCCGTGCTCGCGGAAACAGTGAATGGCCGTCCGCTTGTCTGGCTCGACAACGCCGCCACCACGCAAAAACCGCGGGCCGTCATCGACCGGCTGGCTCATTTCTACGCGCGCGAAAACTCCAACATCCACCGCGCCGCGCACGAACTGGCGGCGCGCGCGACCGACGCTTATGAGGCGGCGCGCGAAACCGTGCGCCGTTTCGTGAATGCCCGTTCGGCCAATGAGATCGTCTTCGTGCGCGGCGCGACCGAAGGCATCAACCTCGTCGCGCAAAGCTGGGGACGGCAAAATCTCCGTCCCGGCGACGAAATCCTCATTACTTGGCTCGAACATCACGCCAACATCGTGCCCTGGCAACAACTGGCGACACAGAGCGGCGCGGTGTTGAAAGTCGCGCCAGTCGATGACCGCGGCGACATCCTGCTCGACGAATACGCGAAGCTGCTCGGCCCGAAGACCCGGATCGTCGCCTTCACGCAGGTTTCCAACGCATTGGGCACCGTCACCCCCGCAGCGGAGATGACGCGGCTCGCGCATGCCTGCGGCGCAAAAGTGCTGATCGACGGCGCGCAATCGGTCTCGCACCTACGCACTGACGTCCTGGCGCTGGGCTGCGACTGGTTCATGTTTTCCGGCCACAAGGTTTTCGGCCCCACCGGCATCGGCGCGCTCTACGGCAAGGAAGAACTGCTGAACGCCACCGCGCCCTGGCAAGGCGGCGGCAACATGATCCAGGACGTCACCTTCGAGCGCACGCTCTACCAGGACGCCCCGGCGCGTTTCGAGGCCGGTACCGGCAACATCGCCGACGCCGTGGGTCTGGGCGCGGCGCTGGAATACGTCGAGCGCATCGGCATCGACAACATCGCCCGGCACGAGCATGACCTGCTTCTCTACGGCACACGCCTGCTCTCGGAAATTCCGGGGCTGAAGATCATCGGCCAAGCGGCGGAAAAAGCGGGCGTGCTCTCGTTCGTGCTCGCAGGGCGCGACACCGTGGCCATTGGCGGGGCGCTCAACAAGGCAGGCATTGCCGTGCGCGCCGGTCACCACTGCGCACAGCCGATCCTGCGCCGCTTCGGACTGGAAGCCACCGTGCGTCCGTCACTGGCGCTCTACAACACCCATGCCGACCTGGACGCGCTGGCGGCGGCGGTTGGGAAGATCGCGCGGGCTGGAAAGACGATTTGAACCGATGACGTTTGCGGCAATTCCCTCTCTCCTTGTGAAAAAGGCTTGCACCCTGCGAAGGGGGGCGCGGCGGTCCAGGAGGGCAAGGCCGCTGAACCGTAGCGCCCCCCTGACAAGGGGAGAGGGAAAGGACGCGCGCAGCGCGCCCCTACAAAGGCCGCGCCGGAACCGTCCAGATGAAGCGCTGCCGCGCTCCCTCTCCTGCTGGAACCGAAGGCAAAAGGACGGTCGAAGGCTGATCTGGCAAAGGCAGATGCGGCGAGACCGCACACAAGGGGAGGTCTGGGGAGGGGTTTGCGGCGGTTCAGAGGATGGAGACAGATCAGCCTTCGGCCTTTGTAGGGGACGGCAGGCTGGCCGCCCCCCTACGACCGGGTGGATGAGCGGGTAGCGGGTTTTCGTTGCCTTTATTCCAAAAAAGGGGAGGAAGTCTGGCGCGCTCTGCCCGGGACGATTTATTGATATGGCATCATCCACTTTTAGAGCCTATTTCATCAGGCCGGTAGCGCGCCAGGCGATGATGCCGCAGGCGAGGCGCGGCATGGCAATGAAAGTCTGGGGGAGTCTCTCCCGGCGCGCGAGGATCCGGCGAAAGCGATTCATCCGGCTTTGTGTGGGTACGCTCAACGACCCAACGGCGCGCCTCGAAGCCCGCCTCTTGTTTGATGGCCCTGGTTTCTTCCCCTCTGGCGCGGATGCGCGCGGTCAAGCCAAACGCCTTGGCGATGTCCCTGGCTTCGTCGAAGTCGTATCTCTTGTCCAGAC
>JAITRP010000020.1 GCA_031288305.1 Zoogloeaceae bacterium | reverse complement strand
GCGCCAGGCGCAGCAGCAGGGGGCGATGAACAGCCTCTACGATCCCGAACTGGCGGAGGAATTCAGCGCCATGTTCCGCCTGGATTCCCTGGCGAGGATGGAAACCGACCTGATTCGGGACAAAAAATTCACGGGAGACGCCCTGTATGAAGCCCTGTACAGGAAATTGACAGGCGTGGATGACAACATCCGCTATCCAGATGTGGCGGGCGGGTGTTTCATCAAGGGAACAATGGTGCATACCCGGGAGGGACTAAAACCCATCGAGGAAATCAAGGTGGGCGATTATGTGCTCTCCAGTCCGGAAAACAAGCCGGGAATACGCGAGTACAAGCGTGTGGTGAATACCTTCGTTCATAAGAACAAGACAATCAGACATCTCGGTATTCGTAATCAGGAAGGGCAAACCGAAATTGTCGCGGCAACAGGGAACCACCCATTCTGGGTGGAAGGCGTGGGCTGGACGAGGGCAGATCTACTGAAAAAAGGCACGGTTGTGCGCTTTGCGGACGGGAGTATTTCCAGAGTAGCTTATCAGGTGCCTGTCTACAAGTTCATTGATAATAAAAATTGTGTGGTGCCCAATATTGGTTTTACGTATACAGGAAGATTCCCACCACTCGCCGATCCGGTTGGCGGGGGCCTGTTCGATTACGAAAATTACCAGCTTCCTGCTAATCAACGTGGAGAAATCGGCTGGGAGGAAATGACCGAGGAGAACTATCTCGAAGTCACGGTCTACAATATTGAAGTGGAGGACTTCCATACCTATTATGTCAGCAGTATGGGCGTGTGGGTGCACAACGTCAATTGTACTGGTGTCAGCCTGGCAAATGGAACCGGAGTACTTCCTCCGGGGGACAAGCCTTTGTTTGATGGCGATGCGCATATCAACGCGGTCATTCGAGACCTTGGTCTACAAACAGGCTGGGCGGTGGTGCGTTCCAGGACTCATGGACTGCGGGATAGAGCGGACGATGCGTTGCGTCAACTCTTCAAAACGGCGAATAATGATTCTTCCATTCCCACGAAGGAATTGCAGAACTGGCTGCAATTTGAAGATGGCGTCGTTGGGCGTTTGGCGTACAAGGATGCGCGTTACGAGTATGTCGTTTTTTATAAAAACGCAGGTGAAAACGGTAGAAATTTCCTGCGCGTGGAAGGGCGTGAAGTTGTCAACGGCTTCGATGTCTTTGTGGATCGCAAATTGTCGATGGGTAAACTGTTCGACAAGGATGGCAATATCATTGATGGGGATGATCTTTTCGGTAATAGCGGTTCATTGGATCTGTTGTGGCGGATTACGCAGGCATTGGAGCAAAATCCATCCATGAAATGGCGTTTTGAAATGCCCGCGCTGAAAAAATCGCTTGGGGAAGGTTTGGACGCCATGTTGAAAGCACAAGGACGCCAGATGGAGAATCTGTTCGATGCGCTCCGTAACGCAAAGATGGACTACAAGGTGCCTGGCCCAGTTCTTGATGCGAAAACAAATAAGTTTGTTGACGGCTATGTCACACTGGACAATGTGATCACGGCAGCAGATGCGGCGAATAACCCTGTTTTTAAGGATTTTATCGGGAAAACAGAGAGTGAAGCCAGGATGATGCTTATTGAGCGAATGGTCCGGCAAGGGAGGATAGAACTGCAGGCGGTAGAACAGATCAAGCCGCAGAAGCAGGATATCAACTACGAAGGCTCCGCCTACGCAACCGATCTGCTGGAAATGTCCGACATCGAATGGACGCTGGGGCAAGCCAAGCAATACTGGCTGGATGCGGGGGTCGCGCCATCTGTTTTTGATGGCGTGCGCTTCTCCATCGCCGATTTGCCCGAAGGCCAGGCGGGACTGGCGGAAGGCAAGCACATCACGCTGGACGCTTCCGGCGCGGGCTGGGGCTGGTTCGTGGACGACACGCTGGAAAATTCCAGCGAATTCATCCTGCCGGAATCCGCCACGAGTTTCCGCGCCCTTTCCGGCTCCCCGGCCCATGACAAGATCGACCTCCTGACCGTGATGATTCACGAGTTGGGCCACGTGCTGGGCCTGCCCAGCGTATCGGCCTCTGGCGGCATCATGAGCCAATACCTCTCGCCCGGCCTGCATTTCTCCCGGTGCGGCGGGTCTTGGGCGTCCGGCGGCAGGAATTGGAAGGAGCAAACCATGCGCATCCCGGCCACTGACCGCGGATTACAGAACGCGCAACGCGCGCGCCCTGTCCCCTGTCTCCCGTCCTCTGTCTCCTGACGCATGGAACGCTTTTTTCCCGTCTTTCGCGCTTTGGGGCTGTTGTTGGCCCTGTTTTCGCTTACCTTGCTGATCCCGCTGAGCTTTGCCCATATCCTGAAGGACGGCGCGGAATCGGCCTACGACATCGCCTTTCTCGCCACGCTGGGCTGCGGCCTGGCGCTGTGGCGCGTCACCGGCGCATTCCGGCGCGACCTGAATGTGCGCGACGGCTTCCTGCTGGTGGCGCTGGCCTGGTCGGTATTGCCGGTATTCGCCGCCATTCCGCTCTATACCCAGCTCGACATCAGTTTTACCCGCGCCTATTTCGAGGCCGTCTCCAGCCTGACCGCCACGGGCGCGACGACGCTGGCGCGAATCGACAACCTGCCGCCTTCCATCAACCTCTGGCGGCACCTGACCATCTGGATGGGCGGCATGGGACTGATCGTGCTGGCGGTCGCCATTCTCCCCATGCTCGGCATCGGCGGCCGGCAGATGTTCAAGGCCGAAATGCCCAGCCCGATGAAGGACACCAAGCTCACGCCCAGGATCGCCCAGACCGCCAAGGGACTGTGGCTGGTGTATGTGGGCATCACCTCGCTTTGCGCTTTAGCCTATCATCAGGCGGGCATGAGCGTCTTCGACGCGCTCTGCCACGCTTTTTCCACCATCTCCCTGGGCGGCTTTTCCACGCATGACGCCAATTTCGCCTACTGGAACTCGCCCAAAATCGAAGGCATCGCCATTTTCTTCATGCTCGTTTCCGGGATGAACTTCTCCACCCACTACATCGCCCTGACCGGACGAGACCCGCGCGCCTACCTGCGCGACCCGGAAATTCTCTGGTTCATCGGCGTGCTCCTGGCAAGCGTATTGCTGATTACCTTCTATCTCTGGGGTTTTCACATTTATGACACCAGCACCCATACCCTGCGCTATGCCGCTTTCAACCTCATTGCCATCGCCACCACCGCCGGATTCACCAATGCCGATTACAGCCAGTGGCCATTTTTCGCTCCCCTGTGGATGCTCTTCCTGTGCAGTTTCGTCTCCTGTTCCGGTTCAACGGGCGGCGGCATCAAGATGATGCGCGCGGTGTTGCTCTACAAGCAGGTTTACCGCGAACTGTTGCGCGCCATGCACCCCAACGCCGTGCATCCGGTCAAGCTCGGCGGACATTCGGTGCCGCAGAACATGCTCTTTGCCGTCCTGGCCTTCAGTTTCCTCTACATGGTCAGTCTGGCGGCAATCACCCTGGCGCTTTCCTTTACCGGTCTGGACATCATCACCGCCTTTTCCGCCGCTGTCGCCAGCCTCAACAATACCGGCCCTGGCCTCGGTCAGGTCGGCCCCGGCGGCAACTACGCTCCGCTGAACGATCCGCAAATCTGCATCTGCACCTTCGCCATGCTGCTGGGACGGCTGGAAATCTTTACCCTGCTGGTCGTGCTGACGCCCGCGTTCTGGAAGAAGTGATCAGAGGACGGAAGACAGAGGACAGAGCGGTCGCTGGCGCGGCCTTTGTCGCCAGGGATCAGGAATCGGAATGGAACCCATGCAACAAATGAATACGGAAGAGAAGCCAAAAAATGAACGCCGCGGACGCGCCCTCCTCCGTCCCCTGTCCCCTGTCTTCTGTCCTCTGGTTCGGCGCGTCATTGGCTTGGCCTGGCCGTTTTTCGTCGCGCAGATTGCCGGCATCGGCATGACGGTGGTGGACACCCTGATCGTGGGGCGTCATTCCACGGCGCACCTGGCGGCGGTGACAGTGGGCGGCAGTCTCTACATTACCCTGATGCTGGGCATGAGCGGCGTGCTGATGGCGCTGGGGCCGATTATCGGCCAGCATTACGGCGCGGGACGCGCGGACGACATCGGCGCGGACATCCGCGAAGGCTTCTGGCTGGCAGTCCTGCTTTCCGTCATCGGCCTGGGGCTGCTGGCCTTTCCGCATTTCTTGCTCGCGCCCGCGCATCTCGCGCCGGAAATCGAGGTCATCGCGGTCGACTATCTGCGGCTGCTGGCCTTGTCCCTGCCCGCCCTCCTGGGGTTTCGCGTGTTCCAGGCCGCCGCCAACGCCCTGGGTTTTCCCGCGCCGCTGATGTACATCGGCCTGCTGGAGACGCTGGCGCACGCCGTCATCGCCTGGTCGCTGGTGGGCGGACATGGCGGCTTGCCGGTTCTGGGCGCTCGCGGAGCGGCGCTGTCGCAAATCCTGGTCAATTGGGTGAGTCTGTGTTTTGCGCTGTATCTGCTGGCGCGCCATCGGCGTTTTCTCCCGTTTGCCGCCTTTTCCCGCTTCACCCTGCCGCATTGGCCAGCCCAGCGCGCCCTGTTGCGCCTGGGCATACCGATGGGCTGTTCCTATCTCGTCGAAGTCAGCGCCTTTACCCTGATGGCGTTCTTCGTCGCCCGGCTGGGCGCGGAAGCGGTCAGCGCCTACCGTGTCGCCGCCAACATTTCCGCCGTGACCTACATGCTGCCGCTGTCGCTGGCGACGGCGACCGCCGCCCTCACCGCCCAGGCCATTGGCGCGCGCGACACGGCGCTGGCGCGGCGCGCCATACGCGCCGGACAGATGGCCGGCGTCCTTGCCGCGCTGATCGTCGCCGCCCTGCTCTACAACCTGCGCTTTCCCATCGCCCGCTTCTCGAATCCGGACGCCCAAGTTGCCATGATGGCGGCGGGCATGACGATCTACATCGCCGCCTACCAGTTTTTCGACGCCATCCAGACCATCGCCGCCTTCGCGCTGCGCGCCTGCAAAATCAGCTTTATTCCTCTGTGCATACACTTGTGCTGTTTTTGGGGGTTGGGGCTGGGTCTGGGCTACTGGCTGGCCTTTTGCGCACCTCAACCACAGGGAGTAGCCGGATTCTGGCAGGCGCTCGTCGCCGCAACCATCGCCGCCGCCCTGCTGCTGGGCGGCCTGCTGATCATCGTGATGCGGGAATGGAAAACAGACAACGAACCCGGACGGCAGCCCCCGGAGACGAAAGCAAGAAATTAGCGGCAGACCTTCAGGGCTGCCGGTCTAACGTCATTGGGAAGGAGTTTCTCTCCCCTCCCCAATGGCTACGGTCGAAACCCCGGCCTTCAGGCCGGGATTCCAACCTTCGCACCGCCCTGAAGGGCGGGGTTTTAAACCGGAGTTGGTTTTACGATGAACAGG
>JAITRP010000004.1 GCA_031288305.1 Zoogloeaceae bacterium | reverse complement strand
AAATCTCCGAATCGGAGCAACCCGGACTTCATCCCGCGCCGCTGGGTTGTGGAATGTTTCCATTCCTGGATGAACCGCTTCCGAAAACCGATCCCCCGTCATGAGAAGACCGATTTGTCTTACTGTGCTCTGCTGCATCCCGCTGCCGCAATGATCACCCTCAACAAGGTCATGGCCATTTACGGATAAGTATTTATCTGGTGGGAATGCAGCATTTTAAGAGAAGATCAAGATTTGGCCTTGGTAATTGCTGTCCTGCTCAAGAGGACTGATCTACCCAGCCCTTATCCCTTCCGCAAGGGTGAGGGGGATTTGCGCAGTCTTGTAGGGGCGGCAATGTCGCCCGTTTTCGGCCTGCGGGCGGCAGATTGCCGCCCCTACGGAAGACGGCCATGCCAAGACTCACCAGACCCCACAAAGCGAGCGCTCTGTCTTTCTGTCCTCAGCCCTCTGTCCTCCATCCCCCGATTCCGGCGATCTTGGCAAAACCGTCGGAGACCTTGCGAAAGACTTCCACCAGAAACGGGTCGAAGTGGGTTCTGCTCTCCGCGACGATGATGTGTTCGGCTTTTTCGGCTTCGAGCGGCGGTTTGTAGGGGCGTTGGGAGATCAGTGCGTCGTATACGTCGGTGATGGCCATCAGGCGGCCTTCCAGCGGGATGTTCTCTCCGGAAAATCCCAGCGGGTAGCCGCTGCCGTCCTATTTTTCGTGGTGGGTGGCGGCGAAGTTCTTGGCGTGGCGCAAGAAGGCGTGTTCCGCTGTATTTTCCTCGATTTTCTCGATGATGCGGATACCGATGGCGACGTGCGTCTTCATGATCTCGAATTCTTCCGGCGTCAGTTTGCCCGGTTTGTTCAGGATGGCGTCGCTGATGGCGATCTTGTCCACGTCATGCAGTTGCGAGGAGAGGAAAGCAGAAGCGCCATGTCCCAACTGGCGTGGGGGTTCTCGCGCCAGCGACTCGATCAAGAGGCGCAGGCATTCGCGTGTGCGGTTGATGTGGCCGCCGGTCATGTCGTCGCGGAATTCGACCAGGTTGGCTACCGTACACAGCACCGAATTCTGCAAATCGACGATGCGCCCGGTCTGCTGGCGCACCACGCCTTGCAGGTTGGCGTTGTAGCGCGCCAGTTCCTTTTTTGCAGGGCGGATTCCAGATGGTTTTCGATGCGTTTCAAAAGAAGCGGGGCGGAAAAGGGCTTGGAGACATAATCGACCGCGCCCAGGCTCGAGCCTTCCAGTTCGCTGCCTTCGTCCGTCCGGGCGGTGACGAAGATCGCCGGGATGTCGGCAAGGCGCCTGTCGGCGCGCAGGCGGCGCATGGTCTCGTAGCCGTTCATTTCCGGCATTTCGATGTATCGAGCAGGAGCATGTCCGGGAGCATGTGTTCCAGCGCGGCGAAAAGCCTTTCCGCCGAAGGCAGGGGATAGACCTCAAAGCGGCTCTTGAGCATGTCCCTGCCCACGACCAGGATGGAAAGATCATCGTCTACCAGCATGACTTTCGCCCGCCGGTTTGTCTCTTTCATGAAATCAATCCCTGTTGGCAATGTTGGACATCACTGCTAGACGTATATGGCTTTTGTGCCAACCGCGGAGCTTTTGACGCGCTCGGCAAAGCCCTTGTAAAAGAATGGAATGTTATCTCCGGCATCTCCGGAAAGACGTCCATGTATCTTGTTCCAGGTCATCAAGGCAATGTGTTTTTCCGGTTCGCCAACAACGAGGATGGGTTGGTCAAGTTCGTCGTGCCAGAAAAATTGACCGCCAAATTGACGATGGGCAACGTCCAGAACATAGCAGCCGGCATGTTGGACAATGGTTGTTACTTGCTCTTGAGGCAGCAGCGAAAAGTAATTCGCAGCTTCCGCCAATATTTCCTCCAGCATGTCCAGGCTCCGCGCCGTGTAATCCAATACGCCTCCAGCGCGTTCCTGAAGGATCTCAACGCTTTCTGCCGCCAGGCGCTTTACTTCGCTTTCCGTGTCATGTGTGCGCATTCCTCCTTTTCCGCCTTCCTCAGCGCCTCGGTCATGCGCGCAGAGGGTGGCGCGAGCGGCGCGAGCAACATCATCGCACGGATCAAGCGTGATCGCCGCGTCAAGATCGGCGATAGCTTTATCGTATTCGCCCAGCTTTTTATAAGCGGCCGCGCGATTGCAGTAAGCGATCGCGTAATTCGGATTGATGTCAATTGCTTTGTTGTAATCCTTGATCGCTTGCGCGTAATCTTTCAAGGCGTTGTGAACGACGCCGCGATTGTTGTAAGGATCGGCGTAATCCGGAACAAGCCTTATCGCTTCGTTATAGTCTTTTATCGCCTTTTCGTATTCGCCTAGATCGTTATGAGAAACTCCGCGCCCGTTATATGCGCCGGCATCGCTCGGATCAAGCTCGATCGCCAGATTGAGATCCTTTATCGCTTTATCGTTTTCGCCGATGTCGTTATAAACAATGCCGCGGTTTCTGTAGGCTCCAGCGAGATCTGGGTCAATCCTGACGGCTTCGCCAAAATCCGCAATTGCCTGATCGTAATTACGCATGTTGTAATAAGCACGTCCGCGCCAGTTGTATGCTTCGGCAAAATCCGCGTCAAGCGCGATTGCTTTGTCAAAATCAGCGGCGGCGTTTGCGTAATCTCCCTTCTCGTTGTGAACGATACCGCGACTGAAATACGCGTTCGTATCGTTTGGATTGAGCCTGAGAACTTCGCTTAAATCCGCAATCGCCTTGTTGTTTTCGCCGATAGCGCCGTAAAGGCTTCCACGGCTATGGTATGCGCCGGAGAAGTTCGGTTTGATTCCAATCGCCTCGCCAAAATCCTCTATCGCTTTTTCATAATCTCCCGTGTCGCGATAAGCGTTCGCGCGCATGAAATAACTCTCCGCGTCTTTCGGGTTTTCTTTGATGGCGATGGAAAACAGCTTTATCGCTTCCTCGTAATTTTCGTTTTTATATGCTTCTATGCCGTGGTTATGCGCTTCATTTTCAATTTCCATCTTCATCTCCTCTTTTCTAGGTTGACGCATTGCGGACAAGAAACATACCATCGCTACACCCGATACGGCGAACAGAAGCAATATGATGGTATTTTTCATGGGATTTCTCAAAGGAAGCTTCGTTGCATCCCGAACGGTTGAAGCATCGTGGATGAGGAATGTACCAGATTTTCATGGCGTCCATGGGATTTCCGGTTGAGCGCGGGCGCAATTAAAAGTGGAGGGAACTTTGTCAGTGCGAAGAACAAAACACTGCGACAATTTTCTCCACCCCGTCATTGCGAGGGCCGAAGGCCCGTGGCAATCCAGTGCGCCCGTAAGGGCGCTTCGCGCCCACTGGAAAAGCCACGGCGCTACGCGCCTCGCAATGACGGGGTGGAGGTAAGCGCAGAAGTTTTCCTCCACTTTTAACCGCACCCGTTGAGCGCGGCTGGCGGTTTGCGTCTTTCACGCTCATTCCTCTTTCTCCTCTTCTTCCGCCTTTTGCCGATCATTTTCTCCACTGTCCTTCGTTATATTCCACACCCAACCCGTGGAGTGACTGTGCATCTGGATGCCCCCGCATTTGTTTTCAAGGGCATCGCCATTGTATTTTTTGTTGTAGGCCAGCGCCTTGTCGCGGCTCTTCACGGGAACCAATGTCGTATAGTAGGCATCGTTGCCATGACACATGTCGTGATATTCGGAATCCTGCCGCAAAAACAGCGCCCCGCATCTTCTGCAACGAATGAGCGTCCGATTGCCGTCATCCCAGGTATGCAGATAATGGACAACCTTTCCGCGCGAATCCCTGTAGGCGTCTCCATAGTTTTCGACAATTTCAAAGTCAAAATTTCTTGCCGCCGTATCCGCGTCGGGAAAAGAAAAAATACAGCACAATTCGCGTTTGTCGGACATGCTGGTATCACATTCACCGGATATGTCCGTTTCATGCGTGTCGGGCATGCTCGTTCCCGGCTTGTTTGCGGCATGGGACAGGAGCCGCCGCAGAATGCGCGCCCTGAGACCGCGCGCCCAGCAAAGAAATTTGTGCGCATCTAAACCGCGTTTATGCGCTTCGTTTTCAATTTCCATCTTCATCTTCTCTTTTCTGAATGTCGCATTTCGTATTTGTCGCATCCCGGACGATTCGCTATGGTTGGACAGTTAAGCATTGCGGATGAGAAATGTACCAGATTTTCATGGCGTCCATGGGGTTTTGCGGTTGAGCGGCGGTTTGCGTCTTTCACGCTCATTTCTCTTTCTCCTCTCCACCCGCCTTCCTCAGTGCCTCGGTCATGCGTGTAAATTCCATCGTCTTCGCCTGCGGGCGCAGCCAGATGACCAGTTCCTGCCGTTTTTGGTAGCGCCAAGTGTCCAGTTCGGCCAGCGCCGCATCCACGCCGTCCCTTGCCGCCGCTTCCAGTCTCTCCGCTTCCTGGCCGGCTTGTCGCGCCGATGCCCAGGCAGCCGCCCTTGACGCCGTGCCCGGCAATGGCCGCGTTCCGCAACAACGGCAAGAGCGTCTCCCGCCCCGTTTCCGAAACTGAACCGCCGTCTGGATTGCCGCGTCGCCGCGCGCCTCGCGATGACGAGTTTGAGGTTCTGTCCTCCGTCCTCTGTCAGGACGCATTCATCCGGCAGGCGTCTTGTCTTGCGCTGCGCCACTCTCCCTTGCTATGGACGCGTCCGTCCGCGGAATATAATATGGCGGGCATCGCGTCTTGCGGGGAGATTGGCCTTCATCATGAATTTGCATCGTGATTTGCTTTTGCTTTGGGCGGAACAGGGGGCGCTCGATCCGGCGCGGTTGCCGGAGGCGTTGCGGCTGGCGGGCGCTTTTCCCGCGGCGGACGACTGGCGGCGGTTCGCGGATCGGCTGTTGCTGGCGCTGGCGGTGTTGGCTCTGTCTTCCGGCGTGATTTTCTTCTTTGCCTATAACTGGGAATATCTGGGACATTTCAGCCGTTTCGCGCTGGCGGAAGGCGCGCTGATCCTGGCGCTTTTCGGCGTCTGGCGGCTGGGATTGGAGCGCCTCAGCGGGAAGGCCAGTCTTTTTGCCGCCGCACTGAGTCTGGGCGCGTTGCTGGCGCTCATCGGGCAAACCTATCAGACGGGCGCGGATCCTTGGGAACTCTTCGCCGTCTGGTGCGCCCTGATCCTGCCCTGGGCCGTGTTGGGGCGGCTGCCGTTGCTGTGGCTTTTCTGGCTGGCGCTCTTCAATGTCGCCCTGTATCTGTATCTGTCCTACTTCAACTGGCAGACCTTCTTTTTCGTCAATCTGTGCGCGTTGGCCCTGTGGGAAGACGCGGGACGGCGGTTCGCCGAATTCCGCCGCGGTTTCGCGCCGCGTCTGGTGGCGCTGGCGGCGGCCTTTTTCGTGACCTATGGCGCGGTGGTATACGGCGTTTGGGGAGGATCGGAATCTGTTGCTTTCCAAAAAAGCGACAACGCGTTGCTGATCTGGGCGATGTGGGCGGCGGGCTGCTGGTATTTTTACCGCTACCGCGCGCGGGATTTCTTCATGCTCGCGCTGGTTGCCGCTTCCTTTCTCCCGCTGGCGACCTCGGCGCTGTTTCGCCTTTTGAGCGAATCCTCGTGGCGACATGACGAATTCACGGTATTCCTGCTGATCGGGATATTGGTCGTCGGCATCACCCTGGCCGTTGGCCTCGGCCTGTGGCACGTCCATAAGCGCATGGCGGCCGAGGAACAGGAAAAAATCACGGAGAATGCCGCATGAAGCCGCAAGAACTCTGGAATATCCTCCATGCCGCCGGTTTTACACGCCAGGAAGCAATGCCCGCAATCTCCCCGCGCGCGCCCTGGTACCTGGAGGCGATACTCTTTCTCGCGCTGTGGACGGGCGCGGCGCTCATCGTCCTTGCGTTCGTGGCGCTCGCGCAAGATTCCGCCGCCGCGAATCTCTTTTTCGGCCTGCTGCTGGCGGGTCTGGCCTGCTGGCTTTTTCGCGCCCGTCCCGGACATTTTTTCCTCGGTCAGCTTGCCCACGCGGCCAGCCTGTGCGGGGTGGGACTGATCGTGCTTGCGCTTTTCGAGGAGGTGAGAGGCACGGAAGCGCAGCTTCGCTTCCTGCTGGCGCTCGCCTTCCTCGTGTTTTGCGCCATGAACAACTTCGTGCAACGCCTGGTCGCGGCCAGCGCGGCATTGCTCGTCATTGCCCTGCTCTGCCAGAGTTACTGGAAAGACAGCTTCCTGTGGCTGGAATGGCTGGAATGGCTGTATGCCGGTTGCGCCTTCGCCTTCGTCCTGGTCTGGCAGATGGAGATGAAAACGCTCCGCTACCCGCGCCACCAGCTTTGGCGCAGCGTGGGTTACGCGCTGGCGCTGTTCCTGCTGGTGGCGATGAACGTTTCGTTCTCGCTTTGGGCGTGGACGGGTTCGGGAGGAATTCCCGATGTGCCGCCAGAACCTCCGCG
Organism: Zoogloeaceae bacterium; assembly: GCA_031288305.1. Lineage (GTDB taxonomy): Bacteria > Pseudomonadota > Gammaproteobacteria > Burkholderiales > Rhodocyclaceae > Azovibrio. The sequence goes on along the minus strand of JAITRP010000004.1, from coordinate 21,310 downwards.
CATTTTGCTGGCGCTACGGGTCTTGTCGGGCGCGGCGCTGTTCTGGTTTACCGCCTGGCTCCTGCACAGGGAAAACGTGCCCTTTTCCAGCCGTCCCGCGCTGATGCTCCTGGGCGTCACGCTCTGTGTCGTCCTGGCGGGCATGGAAATGCCCTTCGTCGCCGTCGCGCTCCTGATCCTCGTCACCGGCTTCGCGGCCAACGCGCCGGTATTGCTGGGAATCGGCGTGATCATGCTCTTGAACGCATGCGCGCAGTATTACTACTGGCTGGAAGTGAACCTGCTGCGCAAATCAGTCTATCTGCTGCTGACAGGCGGCGTCTTTCTGGCCTGCCGTCTGGTGCTTCTGAAAACTTTTTCGCACGCGGCGGTGAAGGAGGGTGAACATGAATGAACTGCGCAAAAGCAAGCGCAAGACGCTGGTGCTCCTGATCGGCGCGTTGATCCTCATCGGCGTCAATTACGTGATCTACAGCCGCGAACACCTGCTGCGCGCGGGAGAGGTGGTGTTCCTGGAACTCGCGCCGGTCGATCCGCGTTCCCTGATGCAGGGCGATTACATGGCACTGGATTTCAGCGTGGCGCGCGCCATAGACAGCGCAAGCAAATCTGGCGATGATGCGCCCCGCGATGGCGTCGCGGTATTGCGGCTGGATGAACGTGGCGTCGGTCATTTTGCGCGCCTGGGCGAATGCGCGGCGCTGCAAGCCAATGAACGCTGCATACGCTACCAGCGGCGGCGGCGTGATGATGGCTGGTGGCGTCGTGATGGGATTCAGCTTTCCACCAATGCTTTCTTCTTTCAGGAGGGTACGGGCGCGCGTTACACGGAGGCGCGCTATGGCGAATTCCGCGTTGCCCCAAACGGCGTCGCGTTGCTGAAATCCCTGCGCGACACGGATTTGCAATTGCTGGAGGACGCGCCGAAAGCGCCAGCGGATGACGGCGCGGACGATGTTTCTTCTCCGGAGTAAAAACATGATTTTCGGGGAAGTTGACGGCATGCCCCTATAATCACCCTATCGCAACCAAAAACGGGAGAAAGTGATGGCAACGGCACTGGTTCAAGTCGACGAGGCATTGAAAAGGGAAGCGGACGCCGTTCTGGCGGACCTGGGACTGACGGTGCCGGATCTTGTGCAAACGCTCTTGACGCGGATCGCCAGGGAAAAGGCCGTGCCGTTCGAGGTCAAGCGAGACAAGCCAGGCGAAGAAGAACTGGCGCGCAGGCGCAAGGCGGTTGAATTTGCCCGCGTGAACTGCGAACTGGAAGGATTGTCCTCTGACGAGGAATCGAACCAAATGGAGGATCGCTATGCGAGGGGGGAAATAAGCGCCGAAGCGCTTGATGCCTATGTTGACAAAAGGATGCAGGATTTCATAAATGCAAAAGCATGAAAACCTGGAGGCAATCCTTGTAAAACGGCGCGTCCGGCAATTATTGGAGCGTCCGCTTGCTGGAAACTTCGACGTTCTGCACCTCAAGGAAACGCATCGTCATATTCTCCAGGACTTGCCGAAGATCGGGCTGTGGCAGTACAACGTCCAGCCTGGGGAATTTCGCCAGGAGACGCAAACCTGGTGCAAGGAGCGGGTACTGGCGAGCATCGGGGATCGAAACGGAAAACCGGATGTTTCCTTTACCTCCTATTCCAGGATGGACGGCAAGGCCATTGAGCGGCTGAACGGGATACTGAAGGAAGCCAACCCGGAAAGTTTGCAGCAATTGGGCAAAGCGGAGTTCGTGGAGAAGATCGGCGAACTCTACAGTGATCTGGATTACATCCATCCGTTCAGGGAAGGGAACAGCCGGACATTGCGCACATTCACGGATCAACTTGCCAGGGAATCGGGTTACGAGTTGAATTGGGAAAAGTTTTCCGGTGAAGAAGCCCGCGACTTGCTCTATATCGCGCGCGACAGAGGGCTTGCCGAACACGCCGGCAAGGATGCGGATCATCATCCGGCTTTCTTGGCGAGAGCCTTGTATGACGCGGAACGGCATCAAGGCTATCCATCCCTGGCGCAACTCCTGGACAAGACGGTGGAGCGCATCAGGACGACGGAGCAAAGAACGTGAAAACGCTGAGGAAGCCCCCGGCGCGAGAAAACGGCAAGCGGTCATGTTTTGCCCGAAAAGGCTTTTTCTTCACTTTTCATTGCCCCCCAAAGGCCCTGTTTGGCGTGGCGTGCGCGGTTTTGTTTTTCTGCGCGGGGCAGGCGCGGGCGGAGGAAAACCCTGTTGCCACACCAGACAACGTTCTGCGCGATTTCTATTTTGCATACTCTGGCTGCCAGGACGGCCAAGGCGACGGCAAGGGCGTTTTGCGCCTGTACCGCAAGAAAACCGGAAAACTCGCGCAGGCCATCAACATCGAACTTGAAGAATGCCTTGCCGCTGGATATGACGAATCTGACGATAACCCGTCCACTGGCGTGCCGGATTATTCCTGGGTGAACAAACTGCAAGCGGGGGATTTCAATTTCGACGGTCTGGAGGATTTTGCCGTTTCCAGTTTCTGCGGCGATGTCAATTGCGCGACGGACTACTACCTGTACGACGCCAAGCGCCAGCAATTTCGCCGCGGTTTTTATCTTTCCGGCTACGACACGGATTTTGATTCGGAAAACAAAACCGTCACCGTATCGGCGCGCGGCGACGCGGCAACACATCATCAAACCACCTATCGCGTCCAGGACTTTGCATTGCTGCCGAAAATCAACTGTGCCCGCCACCTCGATCCCGCCGGGCCGGATGCGGGCATCGCCGTGACCTTATCTGGCGGCGATCTCGCGCTGGATCTGCGTTTCGCACATGCCGAAGCCTTTTCCGGCTCTGTCCGCTTTTCCGGCAAAAACAAACGCGCCTCGCCGCAATGCCCCTTGCGCCTGAAAGACAAGGAAGTGCTGGCGTATGCGGAAGGCCGGGCGCGGCGCGTCGCCTGGACGCTGGATGTCCACTGCGGCGTCAAGCTGTTCGGCACGCTTTCCCTGGTTCTTTCCGACACCGAAGGCGAATGGATCCAGGGCAGCTACCGTCAATTGGGAGACGGCAAGGTCATCCCACTCGAATGGGATTATTTTTGCACTGCCTGCGACGCGGATGGAGGGAATTGTGAATGATCCATTCTTGCGCATGTCTTTCAAAGGGAGAACGATATGAAAATCGAACAGTCTGTCGGCTTGATTGGCAAGTCCGAACGGGATGAGCGGGTCAAGGCCATGCTGACCGCCTTTGACGTGAAGCAGCCAATCAAAAGGCCAAAGCGGGGTGAAAGTGATGTGCATATCGAACTGCGCAAGTTTGCCATGGAGCTGAAGTTTGCGCTGGCTGAATCCTTGGGAGAACGCGCATCGGGTTTTCTGGAGGGCGAGTTGATTCTGGCCAATGTTTTCTACTTCCCGAATCACAAAAATTCCGGGCGGGATGACGCGCTTCCGTTGGGCGTTCATCTTCAAATTGGCCGGGCGGAACAGTGGAAGCGATTTGGCCTCCGCAAAGCAGCAGCGTCGTGGTCAAAAACGACAAGTGGGTCATCGATGGCCTGGAAATCGTCATCTGTTATGAAGATGACGAAAAAACCGTAAACCTTGTTGTCTACGGATTGACCAAGCCATAATCCTTATGGCATTTTTCTGGAATTTTGTGGAGCGCCATTGATGAAACCATCGATTGACGCTTCGCATATTATTTCGCTCTTTGGGAAATCGGTTTCCACCCCTGAAATCATGACCCTGTGGGAGTTGTTGGGAACTTTGAATCGTCCAGTGCTGCTTTCCGATGAAAATGGTGAAGAAATCTTCCAGGATTGGGTTTTGGTTCGTCGGAAAGGGCTGGAACTTGGATTTGTGGATTCAAAATATCAGGAAGGTTCCAACCCGGTTCTATGGGGGAAGGGAGAAATCGTGCTGAATCAAGCCTACTTTTATTCGGCCTTCGATGATGTACACGCTTTCAAGGGAGAATTGCCGCATGGTCTGGCATTGGGTGATTCCCAGGATACCGTCCGGCGCAAACTTTTCCGATATGAGTATTCCCGCCATTCGTTCATCACGGATACATGGGATATTGAAAACTATCGTCTGAACGTCTACTATTCGAAAGATAGGCAACGTATTGAGCATATTGTCTGTTCTATTGTAAACAAGCCCCTCCCCAGAGATTCAGAACCTGTTTATCCCAGGCTACATGAAGTCATTGCAGCATTTGGTTCGGACATTTGGTCTCGGGAACTCGTTGCGCTTTGGGGAGAAAAAGGCGCAACAGAAATCCGTAAAAAAACGCTTGACAGCGAAAGTGACGATGTAAATGTGTGCTTGAGGAGCAGTTATGGCGCGGATTTATATTTTTCAGGAAATCAACATGAAATGCTGTTTCATGCCATCAACCTGTATGCGAACAGACGATTTGAATCGGTCGATTGGATGGGAGAACTCCCTTGTGATTTGCGCTTTGAAGACAGTCCCGAAACATTGTTTCAGAAGTTTAAAAGAGCGCCAGCAGAACATTCAGATGATTTGAAACGTGACATGGGAAATGCGCTTTGGCATTTTTCAAACCATGACATGAATGTCATTTATAGCCATCGCAGCAACCGGATTCTTCAGGTCGATTTATATGCGCGTGGAGCGACCAGACGCAACGGCAACAGGTCAGGTTGACCATTGCCGCCAGCACGCCCTGCAAGGACAGGAGCGCCTCGCCGCAATACGCCTTGCGCTTGTTTGCACTGCCTGCGATACCGATGGGGAAATTGCGAAGGGTGCAATTAAAAATGGACAATATCATTGCAATATTGATCTCCAGCAGGCTGTCATCAATCTCTCCTCATGTAAAATCACATGGGCTATATTTTAACGTAAGATGATTTAAAAGTTCTATCAAGAATGAAACACTACACTAACCAAGCCGCCCGCCCATGATAAACAAGGCGAGTATCATGAATACGGCCAACGCCACGAAACAAACGGCGTACAACAAGGCCAGGTTCAGCAGAGCCAACGCAATGGTTTTGCGCTTGTCGCCGACGCCATGCCGAAAAGCAAGATGGACATAATAAATCACGATAACGAACGGGAGGTTCAAAATGAAGGAATCATTGTCCGTATAACGGCCAACAACTGTCTCGCATATCTTCTCAAGCGGTTTCAAGCCGTTGTCCTGGGCGATGGTCCATGCGAGCACGAACAGGGAATGGATGGCGATGATTACGCTATCCGCTATCAGGATTTTGATTTTTGCCGTTTTGATTACCAATTTCGTTTTCCTTTTTTCCAATGGAAAGATTCATCGCAACGCGGCGGGATTGCGCGGGATTGCCATTGCGCTTTGCCCGCGATCGCCTCGCGCTTCATCGGGGACATGTTATTGGCATGACATCCTCCACTTTTAATTGCGCCCAGTTTACCCAGGAGGCTCTCCCCAAAGACCCAACCACCAGGGAACCTCTCCGCTGGGCTGGTAACGCTTTCCGGCATAGCGGAAAATCATTTGTTCCACGCGAGGCTTCCTGTGGTCAATGGGCGCTTCGTTTGCGCGGGGCGTAATGTTTGCCGTAACGCGCAAGTCATGAAAACCGTTCGCATGGGCGTTTTCGATATGGATCGCAAGCGCGGCATCTTCCCAAATGGCATGAGGATCGCCGAGGCATCCCTTGATCGATCATACCAGGTTTCTGTGCAGACTTAGCACCGGGCGCAGCGATTTGCCGTTTGGAACCAGCAGGGTAAGCCGATCACTCCAGTTCGCCCCTCCACAACTCGTGCTGATCGCGGAACTCCTGAAGCGCAGCCCGAATGCTCGCACGTCCCCGGCAAGCTGGTAACGCGCCGTATCAAACCCCAAGCTGTATTTCATCCAATCCCGTAGCGTCTTCCCGGACTTTCCATTGGACGCTGTCGACGACACGGTTTTTCTTGTCGATGACGGCGACGACAAGTTCTTTTTCGTCTTCGACGCCCGCTCGGTCAGGGTCAACTCCGGCTTGTAGGGCCAGGGCTTGCAGGCTTTTGAGACGATGAAGCTGCTCTTGCCCCGTGCCTGATCAGCAAAATCCTCGATGCGCAAATCGCGCCCGATGGCGGCGTACACTTCATCCGCGCATTCTGCTTCATCGAGTGCCGCCCATGCGCCGGTACAGACCAGCAGCATGAGCGCGGCGATCCCGCTGGCAATCCTTGGCATTTTCCGGTCTCCCTTTTTTCTCAGTCGTTGAAATAGCTATCCAGCAATTCCCGGCGGTTTTTCGGCCAGTCGGGGGAAGAAAGAATGTCGATGGCTTCCCGCGCCGCCTCGATGGCGGATTCGACATAGTAATCACGTTTGCCGCTCCCGGCGCGCTCGATGACTTGCCGGAAGGCGGCAAGGGCAAGTCCGGGATCATCGGGGCGCATGCCGGCGAGGAAAGCGCCCTCGAAGCACAGGGCTTCCAGCACGAGTTCCTTGACGTAGCGGTCTTCCTTGCCGAAGCGCGCATCCAGTTCCGCCCAGAGCGCCGCTTCTTTCTTTTTCGCTCCCTGGGCAATCAGGATGGCGCTGGCGTTGCCCAGGGTGCGGACGAGAGCGATCTTCAGCGCGAACGCCTGATCCTCCGCCATCACGTTCCCCGTGTCCATGCGCGTTTTCATCGCCTGGTAGATGGCGACGGCTTCCGCGGGTTTGCCCTGTTCGAGCAGCGCCAGGGCGCTGGTTCGCAACGTCTCGGCGAGGCGTTCGCGGGATTTTTTGTCATCGGCGGTTTTTTCGATGTCGGCCAGCACAACCTCCGCCGAATCCACCTGACCCAGGCGAATCCGCAGCGCGCCGCGTTTCTTTCGCGTCCCGGCGAGCAATTCCCCGATTTCCTCGCTTTCATCTTCCCGGTAACGGCGCAGGATTTCGTCGTAGATGGCAAGAATCGCCGCGTCCTGCGTCTGCGCTTCCGCTTTTTGCGCCAGCGCCCGCAACACCTGTTCGCGCAGCATGGTATCCGTATCGTCGCCGAAGCGGCGCAGGATTTCGTCGCTGGCGGCAATTTGTTCTGCGGGATCGTCGCTGTGCCAGACCCTGCGCAGGATCGCCTTGGCCAGCATCACGCGGATCGCCGGGTCCTTGTCCTTGCCGAAGCGGCGCTCGATTTCCGCGTAGATGTCATCTTCCCATGTTCCGCCGTAAGAGAGGTGATCCAAAAACCCCTGGATGACCAGCGCGCGGGTTTGCGGCAATTCCTCGCCGCCGCCAAAGCGCCGGTCGATCTCCCGGTAGAGCATCGCCCGCATATGTTTATCTGCGGGGACGTTTTCCCGGAGCGCGCGCACGACCCAGTAACGGGTTTCCGGGTCCTTGTCCTGCCCGAAGCGCGCGTCGACCTCGCGAAAGACCGTGGGCGCTTCCTTGTGCCAGCCGCTCTGGCTGCGCCGGACGATGGCCGCGCCCTTGTAATACAGCGCGGCGGCAAGGGCGCGGCGAACTGCGGGGGTTTCGTCCTTGCCAAAATGCGCGAGCATCCTGTCCGCGGTGGCGATCGCGGTGGAACTGCCGTAGCGAAACAGCAAAGAGACCCGCCAGGAAAGCACTTGCGCCAGCCGCGCGCGAATCTCAGGGTTCCGCGCTTGCCCGAAACGCCGCCAGATGTCTTCCCAAAGCGCCCCTTCCGCTTCCCATTCCGTGAGCAACAGGAGCGCGCGCGCCTTGTTGCCAAGCGCGGCAAGCACCCGCAAGCGAATGGCTTCACGCGCATCCTGCCCGTGGCGACGCTCGATTTCATCATACGCGGCAATGGCCCTGTCGTAGCTTTTCCTAGGAGAAACATCCTCCGGCAGACAGGAACGCATCAGGCAATCGAGATAGGCATTGGCTTCCTGCTCGATGAAGGCGTTCGCCTCCCGCGTCAGAGCTTCCATCTCTTCTTCCAACGCCGTGGCATCCGAAGGCGCCGCCATGACGATGCCGCTCATGACGAGGAAAAACAACGCGGTGATGAGAAAACGGGGAAATGACATGCTGGCCTCTCGATAGTCTGGCGTTTCATGGACAAGTATTCTCTCATGGCCTTGTGCCGGGACGAAAGGGATGTTTGAGGATAGCGATTCTACTTTCCGGAAATCAAGGACAATCAAGCCATCCATTTTTTCCGCATCGAGCCGATCCGCACATCCATAATGTTCGGCATATGCCGAAATCACTTTTCGATTCACGGCTTCTTCGTTCATTGCCTGGCCTCCAGCTTGCAAGGGAAGAATCGACGCCAGCAGGAACAACAGGAACGGCGGAAAGATTTTCATGGTTTCCCTCCCATGCGAAAGCGCTATTTCATCACGGGCAGCCGCCCACGCGCATTCCGAGCCGCCAGAAGAGTGCGATCCAAGGTGGAGGAAAAATCGCCCAAGACGAAGCGCAGCCGCGCTCCCTCCCCTGTCAAGGGGAGGTCTGGAGGGGTTTGCAGTTGCGGGAACAGGAACCAAGGTTCGATGCAAACCGACCCGCCGCAAACCCTTCATAGGGCGAACTCCCCCCCCAATCCCTCCCCTCATTCCCCCCTGCACAGGGGGAAGGCAAGTTCCCCTCTGTGAAAGGGGGGCAAGGGGGGTTGGGGGAAGACAAGCGCGCTTCCCCGGATACGTCCAAGCCGCACACAACCTCCGCAAACCAGAGACGGCAGACCTATCGAGTCAATATCACTTTGGCATTCTCCGCTTGTGGGGCGCATTACATGCGCCCGTTGGCCGTCACGCGGCAGGGATGGCCTTTTCGCTTGCCGCGCCGCTTCGCGCCGGGGAATGACGAGGTTGGGAGTGATGCACGGGATTCCTTCCCCCCTGACAAGGGGGGATTGAGGGGGGTTTGCGCCCTGCAAAGGGATTGCGGCGTTTCGATTTGCGCTTTGCCTTCCATTTTGCTGCCGCCGCAACTCCCTCCCCGGCCTCCCCTTATGTGTAGCTTCGCTGCATCTGGCTTCGCCAGACCAGCCTGCGGCTGTCCTTCCGCCTTCGGCTCCGGCAGGGGAGGGAGTTTGGCTGCGCTTCGTCTGAAAAGGTTTTTCTTCCTCTTTGGATTACCCCCTCTGCCTTCTGCCTTCTGCCCTCTGTCTTCCGTCCCCCGATCAGCGTCCTATTTGCGCCTGAAGTTGCTGGAATTCCTCTTCGGTGAGTTCCGGGCGGCCCTGGGCGATGGCGCGGGCGGCCTGGGCGAATGGGGTGTTCGAGCGTTGCAGCGGCGAGCGGTAGCCGCTCAGCTTGGCCGTTCCCGCCGGGCCGACGTAGGTCAGATCGTTGATGTCGGTGTATTGGTCTCCCGATGCAATCAGGCTGCCTTTCACCGTCAGCGTGGCAAACAGCGCGAGGCTGGTGGCGTTGTAAATGCGGATTTCATTGCCGCGCGTATACCACAGGCGATTGTTGTCTGGCGTGTATTGCGCCGACCAGTAATAACCAAGGACGCCTGCCCTGAAGTCGTCAATCACCGTGAAATTCCCGATGATGAAATCCGTCGTGGCAACGAGTTTTCCGGTCATCGGCCAGGGGTCGGAGGGCGTTGGCCCTAGCTGATAGGTCCCAACGAGAACGTAGGCGGTCGAACCCTTGAAACTGATGTCGCGGATGTCGTAAGGCAGGTCCGTTGCGTTGGGCGTCAACACGTCGTAGACCGTTTCATTCGCGAGTTTGGTCGCGCCGTAAGCGATTTTCTGGAGCCGGGAATCCGCGTTGTAGCCGGCAGTGGTCTGCCTGCCGCCGATGGCGGCAATGTAGAGATTGCTGCCGTTCACGGCAAACGAGAAGGCGTTGGGCGCGATATTCCTGTTGTAGCCGGTTTCGGCCTGGGTGTCCGTTACCATGATGGAAGCCTTGGGGACAATGGTAAAACGGACGAGCAGACTGGGCGCGTAGGCGCTCCAGCTGCCGTCGGGGAAGGCGAAGAGGCCGTAGAGTCTATCGTCGATGACAATCAGCGCCTGACCGCACGCCTGATAACCGGAGGGAATGAACTTGTTTTCAAGCGTGTAGGAAACGCCGGTCGCGGCGTAGGTGGTCGCGTCGATCTCGATCACCTTCGCGTTGTCATAATCAATCGCGTAGAGGAAATCGCCGAGCTTGACGAGCGTGTAGAGATTTTCCTCCGGCCAGGCTTGCTGGCTGACTTGTGAACCATCGGCGGCGTTGTGGATGAATACGGGTTGTTGTTGGCCCGCCACGCGGTCGGTCACGGCGACGCGCAGGTTGCTTTTGGCGTCGATGAAGCCCTCGACTTTCGGATCGCCGTTCAGGCCGACTTTCTTCATGCCGGGAGCCGTCGATACGGAAATGCCGGCGTCCACGATGCGTCCGGCCATGCCGTAGCCGGCAGTCGGCGTTACGCTCTTGTCGTACCAATAGACGGTGTAGGCGGAAACGGTGATAGCCATGATGTTGCTCCTTTCAAAAAGAAAAACGAGGCGCTTCCGTTTCGCTTTCGCCCGGTCGGAAGCCAACTTGCCGGTTTTCATCAGAACGTCCAGCTCAGCGTGGCGTAGAACGTGCGTCCCGCTCTGGGATAGTGGACATTTCTCTTGAAGTTGTATTCTTCCTGTGTCATGAAATACGAGTAGCCTGGCGGCGGCAATCCAAAGTTCGCCAAAAGACAATTCATATACTCCGGATGCGATGTGTTGCCGAATACCACATCAGTCGGGAGGGAGGATCCATCCGGCAGGCCGCACGAATAGTATTGATACTTGAACCCTTCGTAGCGCCCGCCCAATGTCTGTTTTGGCCCGCGGTTGAAAACGTCGTTGACGCCGAAGGAGAAGCGCGCGCCCTTGCCGGGGCCGGTCTTCACGAAGCGGTAGCTGCCGCCCAGGTTGACGGTGGTCAGCGGGTTCTCCCAGGCGTTGTTCTCATAGTAGATGCGCCCGACGCGGTTGGCCTCGACGAAGGCCGTCAGGTCGTTGTTGAGAAAGCGCAGGTTGAGGCGGACGTTGGCGACGATGTCCGGAATCTGGGGCACCTTGATGGTCTGGCCGGGAAAGCGCTTTTCCGGCGTCGAGGAGGAGGCGGGGTAGCCCCAGTAGCTGTAGTCGCCAGTGAAGTGCCCGTCCTGTCTGGTAACGGCGAACTGGATATCGGCGCGGCTGCCCCAGGCGACGCCGCCTTCCAGTTCCAGCCCGCGATGCACGGCGGGGCCGCCGTTTACGTAGGCTGCGGCGAAGGGCGTGGAATAGAGAACGATGGAATTCTTCGTCTTGCGCTGGAACCAGGTGAGGCGAAAGTCGCCGGAGAGCTTTTCGGTGAAGCGCCCGCGCCAGCCGAAACCGGCGTCCACGGTGCGGCCGTTTTCCGGGTAAAGCGCCGATGCCGTGCCGTCGCTTTGGTATCTCCTTGTGAGGCCAAAGCCGTTGCCGTAGGTCTCATAGAAATTCGGGTAGCGGATGTAGCTCCCCTTGCTGGCGAAGACCTGCCAGCCGTTGTCGAAATCCTTCTTCAGCGCCAGGCTGCCGGTGGTCTTCCAGCCAATGTCGCCGCTCGTCTTCAGACGGACGAAGCGGAAGCTGCCGAGGGTCGGGCCGGTAAGCTTTTCGGCGCGGACGAGCGGGGTGATTTGCAGGTTGCCCAGGGGGACGATGGTCAGGGTATCCTGCAACTGGACATCGGTTTTCTCGCGGCGGAACTGGTTCAGGAAGTCGGAGGCCGCGGGGGAATTGCTCAATTCGCCTTCCATCTTTTCATCGTACCAGGCGGCGTGCAGCTCGGCCCGGTGGGGAAAGCGCCCCGTTTCGTTGAAACCATAGGCGAGATCGCCGGAGACGCCGTAGCGCGTCGTGGCGTAGGAACTCCAGGCTCCGCCCATGAAGCTCGAGCTGGAAGGCTTCTGGTATTTGAGGTAGTTGCTGAAATACTGGTCGTTCTGGAGCCAAGTGAGGTTGACGGCGGCGTCGAGCTTGCCGAAGCTCTCGCGCCAGCCGACGAGCGCCTCGCGTTTTTGCAGCGACTGGGAACTTTCCTTGTTGCGCATGGAAGGCGTATGCCACGGCAGGTCCTGATAATGTTCCTGATAACGGGAGACGTAGAGAACGGCCTCCGGCAGCATGCGCTCCAGGTTGGTCAGCGCGAACTTGGCGACGAAGCGCTCGTTTTCCCACTTGAAAAAGCCATTCTTTTTCTCGACGCTGTTGGACTGGCGCTTGCGTTTTACAGGGAATCTTGTGCCCTGCGTTGGGTCGCCGTTATAGGTGGGAGAAGGATACTTCGTATCGTAAGGGTGTCCACAACTGCCCCATGAATAACAATTTTTCCCATCGCCGAAAACGAGGCTGTCCAGCCCCTTGATGGCGTAATCCTCATACTCGAAATCGTCCTCGCTGCGGTCGGCGTCCAGCCCGATCAGCATGTGCCCGCCCAGGAGCGGGAAGTTCAGGCTCGCCGCGTATTGCTCGCCGTTGAAACTGCGCTTGCCCAGCGAGATCGAGCCGGAAAAGGCAGTCGGCTTCTTGGTGACGATGTTGATCGCGCCGCCGATCGGCGCGCCGGAAAAGCGCGCCGGCACCACGCCGCGATACACCTCCACCCGCTCGACGTTGGAAATCGGCAAGGTGGAAATATCCGCCGCCACTTCGTTGGCGAGATTCATCGGCACGCCATCGACGTAGATATTCACCTGCGAAGGCGCGCTGCCGCGAATCGAGGCTGTGGCGTAATGCCCGGAACCCGACTGCCGCCGCACATGCACGCCGGGAATCTGGTCGAGCAGATCGGGCAGCGCCTTGTGCTCGCCCTTCACCTCGTCGGGATAGACGACGGAGGCCACACCCGGAGAAATCACATCGCGCAGACGGCTGGCTTCCCCCAGCACCTCGACGGCGGGCAGTTCGATGGAAACATCCCTTTCCCCCAGAAGCGGAAGATTCACCCCCACTCCTTTCGGAAGCTCTACCCCCACGTCTTGCCCGCGAACCGGCTGGAGCGCGGCAAGCAAGAGCGCCGCGAACAAAATAAAAACCCCCGCAAGGCGTTTCCCGCCAACAACCGATGACAAACGACACATTTTCCGACCTCCGATACCTGTGAAAAAGACAGCGGGATGACGGAAAAGACGGAAGACACGCGCAACCAGACAAAACCAGCGGCGCGCGCGAAACGCCCCTCCAGGAGACACCCCGCTCCGGCAGATGAACAAAAAACGGCGGCAGGTCTCCTGGCTCCCGGTTCAACGCCCTGCGCCCGCCTTCCCGGAAAAAACCCCAGTGGCAAAATTGGACGCGAAACTCACCGGCTACAGTTGCGGGGGCAGCTCCGGCATCAAACCGGATTCCCTTTCAAGCCTCTTACGAGGCACCGACGCAAGGCGCAGACTCTAACGCAGCATCGAGGGTATGGCAAGACTGTTTGTCGGGGCGGGGGCGATCCAAAGTGGAGGATGTCAAGGTGACGTTGACCTTCAATAGGCATGCCATTGCAGGTTTCTCAAGGTCGAGCATGGTCTGGGCAACCCCGGTGTGCGCGGTTCTCCCCCCTCCCCTAACAAGGGGAGGGGGAAGTGGACAAACAAGCGCTTTTAGCCACGCCATACGGCAGCTTCGTACCATTGCCCTGTAAACTCAACGGCATTCATGCGATTGCGTCTGCCAGAAGACAGGGGGCTGAACGCTCGCCATCTCCGCTTTGTGCTCTGTGGTCGAAGGCTTTGCCGCACAAAAGTGGGTTCTTACTTTTTGACATCTGGGTCAATCCAGTTTCAGGCGGGTCAGGCGGGGTTTGCTGTCGGCGGTTTCCAGGCTGGCCTGTACGGGCTGTTTGTTCAGTTCCGGCGGCACGCCGTTGGCGAAGGTGAGGTAGGAACCGGCGATGGCGATGAGTTCCGCTTCAAAGCAGGTGGCAAACACCCGCGCCTCGATGTCGCCGCTGGCGCCCGCCAAGGCGCGGCCGCGCAGAGGCGCGTAGATGTGGATGTTGCCGTCGGCAATGACTTCCGCGCCGGGATTGACGATGGCGGTGACGACCAGATCGCTGTCATGGGCATGAACGCGCTGTCCGGAACGCAATGGACGATCCATCAGCAGCGTGCGGCGCGACGCGGGGGCGGGTTCAAACGGTTCTGGCGGCGGCAATTCAGGCTGTGCTGGCGGCGGCGCGATTGCGGCGCGGCGGGCGCCGCCGCCGGACATGTTGGGAAAGACGGCAAGCCCGGCCTTGCGCGCGGAATCCCTGATCTCCGCATCCGAACCGCATACGCCAATAACATTAAGACCGTATTGGGCGAACAGGGCGCGAACGCCCTGCCAATCGGGTTCCGCTTGCGGTGACTGGAGGTCGTCATGACATGTGTTGCGCATTCGCGCCAGGTTCAACACGCCCGCGTCCCCTTCGAAAAAGTCGTTTTCGCCAAACAGGGTTTGGGCGGCTTCTGTCAGTTCCAGAAGACACAGGGTTTGCAGATTGATCAGAATGACCGTGAGCGTGCTGCCCTTGAAGGCAATGGGCGTACTGTTCATTTGTTTTCTCCAAAACGTCAAAAAGTAAAAGGTCACTTTTTGCCGGGCTTATATAGCAAAAAAGCGCAAGCGAAGCTCGCCCTTTTTTTGGGGCAAGGGCGACGCAACCCGCTACTCGCCCGCATGAATCGGGGCGCATTCTCTGCGTCCGCAAGTCATTTGCCGCGTGGCGGCGGATGGGAGGTGCGCTGGCCTTGCTTTCTTCATCCGGTTGCGAGCGAAGAAGCCCGGTCTTCCGGCTGGCTGTCCGCGAGCGTGTCCGCCAGGGCGTTGCGGAGGGCGTCGGCGAAGAGGTTGGCGCAGAGCACGAGGATGAGCATGAAGGCGAAGGCGGCGGCGAGCGACCACCAGACGGCGGGCTCGCGGGAGAGTTCCATGCGGGCGTTGTTGATCATGGAGCCGAAACTCATCATGGCGGGATCGACGCCGATGCCGATGTACGAGAGCACCGCCTCCGTCAGCACCAGCGCGGAAAAATCCATGACCAGGGCAATGATGACCAGGTGCATGAGGTTGGGCAGCAGATGGCGCGCGATGATGCGCGCGGAAGAAACGCCGAAGGCGCGCGCGGCCTGGATGTAGTCGAGTTCCCGGAGTTTCAGCGTCTCGCCGCGCAGGAGGCGGGCGAGTCCCGTCCAACTGGTGACGCCAAGGATGAAGCAGAGCGCCACGAGGCGCAGGTCGGCGCGCTCGGCGGCGGTGGTGAACCATTGGGGATGCGTGTCAATGAACACCTGCATCATCAGCACGGCGGCGGCGATCAGGAGTACGCCGGGAATGGAGTTGAGCACGGTGTATACATATTGTATGAGATCGTCCGCCCAGCCACGGAAGTATCCGGCAACGATTCCCAGAAAGATGGCCAGCGGCAGCATGATGAGCGTGGTCACCAGGCTGATCACCAGCGCCGTGCGTATGCTTTTCAGCGCCTGATAGAGCACGTCCTGTCCAACCTTGTCGGTGCCGAACACATGGTAGCCGGCGGCGAGAAAAGCGATGGGCAGGGCGAAAAGCAGGAAGACGCCCAGCGCATGCAACACGCCCTGCCAGGCAAAGCCAGATGCATCGGGGCATCGTTTGCGATGCCGCGCCAGCGCCATTTTCAGGGGAAACAGCAGCAGCGCGGCCAGGACGATGCCCTGCGCGGCGCGCAGCAGCAGGTCGCGCCGGTGTCCGGATTCGTCCGCAAGATGCGCGCCGCCGCGGGTAAGGCGGGGATAATCGCGCGTCACGCCCATTTCTGTTTCCTCGGTTTCCATGACATACAGCCGGATGGCGAGCGGCGCGGAATAGGTTTTTTCGTGCTGTTCCCGCAGATCGGAGAGCAGGGCGTCCAACAGGGAGCGCACCTCAACGGCATAACGCGCCGCGTCCAGCGTCTCGCTTGCCGCCAGATTTTCTTCCAGGCGCGGGCGGTAGTGCAGGGAATCCATGAGTCCGACAGCCAGGAAGACGCAGAGGATTGAAGCCGTGCCGGTGGCAACGGGGTCCCTGCCCAGGCGCGTCCAGGCGCGGCGCAGATGTTCGACGCGGGCGGAGTAGACGCCCAGCCCGATGACGGCAAAAGCCAGCAGCCAGAACAATAGATCAGACCAGAGCAGGACCGGTTGGAAATTCATTTTTTGCCGAACTGGATGCGCGGATCGACCAGGGTGTAGGAAATGTCGGTCAGGATGAGGCCGAGGATGTAGAGCGCGGAACCGATGAAGACCATGGAACGCACCACGGAAAAATCCTGCGCGTTGATGGCGTCTATGGTGTAGCTTCCCAGGCCGGGAATGCCAAAAAAGGATTCGGTAAGCAAGGAACCCATGAACAGCAGGGGGATCAGGGCGACGACGCCGGTGAGGATGGGAATCAGGGCGTTTCTGAGGATGTGCCGGAAAAACACCTGGGTTTCCGGTAAACCCTTGGCGCGGGCGGTGCGCACGTAATCCTTGTTGACTTCCTCCAGGAAAAAGGTGCGATACCAGCGGGTCGAAGCGCCCACGCCGCTGACGATGCCGATCAGCACGGGCAGGAGAAGAAAGCGCCAGTTGTCCAGCCCTTCGCCGAAGCCGGAAATCGGCACGAGCTGCCAGACCTTGGCGAACAGGTATTGTCCGCCGATGATGTAGAACAGACTGGAAATGGACATCATCAGCACACAGATCACCACGCCCCAGAAATCCAGCGTCGTAGCGCGAAAAAAGGCAAGCATCAGGGCCAGGCAAATGGCGACAAAGAGCGTCAGGAAGAAGGTCGGCACGGCAATGGCAAGTGATGGCCCCATGCGCGCGGAAATTTCGCGGGCGATGTCGCGCCCGTTTTCGGCGCGTCCAAAATCGCCGATGAACATGCGCGCCGATTTTTGCGTGAAAATGGTATGCGTGAGTTTTCCGATTCCAGCGGCATTCGCGTTCCAGAAGAGCGGCAGGTCATAGCCGCGCTCGGCCTTCCATTTGCCGATGGCCTCCACCGTCACATACTTTACGCCCAACTGCATGCGCGCCATGTCGTCCGGCGTGTTGACCATGAAGAACAGGGTGAAGGTCAAGAGGTTGACGCCGATCAGTATCGGTATGGCGTAAAGCAGACGGCGCAGCAGGTAAGCTAACATTGTGAGCCAGAGACAGAGGGATCAAATGAGGTGTGTGGATTTTACTGTGTTGCCGGTTTTTCGGGATAGGTAGAATAGCGCGTTATATTGTGTTGGCGGATTTTTGCGTTATGAATGCGGATGATCTGGTTTTGCAGGGTGAGGCGTTGTCTGCGGATTTGCTGGAAAAGGCGCGGGCGGCGACAGGGGCGCGGCGGGTTTTGCCTGGTTTGCCGCAAGTGGCGCGACTGGCGGGCGCGGCGCGCGGCGCGGCCTTTGACGCCTTGATTCCCGCCATTGAAGCGGCGCGGGTGGATTGGGCTTTCATGCCCGCTGGGGCGCGCTTGCCGGATTATCGCCTGATTGCCTTCGACATGGATTCCACCCTGATCACCATCGAGTGCATCGACGAGCTGGCCGATTTCGCGGGCAGGAAACCCGAGGTGGCGGCAGTGACGGAAGCGGCCATGCAGGGCGAAATCGATTATCCGGAAAGTCTGCGCCGGCGCTTGGCCCTGCTCGCCGGACTGGATGCGCGCGTGCTGGCGCGGGTGTATACGGAGCGCCTGCGTCTCTCGCCGGGGGCGCGCGAATTGCTGGCGGCGGCAAGAAGCGCGGGATTATGCACGGCGCTGCTTTCCGGCGGCTTCACCTATTTCACCGAGCGTTTGCGGATCGAGTTGGGGTTGGACTTTGCCACTTCCAACGAACTGGAAATCGCGGGCGGCAAAATGACCGGGCGGGTGGTGGGCGAGATTGTCGACGCCGAGGCCAAGGCCGGGCAGTTGCGGCGTCTGCGCGAGGAACAGGGATTGCGCCGGGAGCAGGTGATCGCCGTGGGCGATGGCGCGAACGACTTGCGCATGATGGCGGAAGCCGGGCTTTCCGTGGCCTATCACGCCAAGCCCGCCACCCGCGCGAAGGCGGACGTGGCGCTCAATTTTTGCGGGTTGGACGGGCTGTTGCGGCTCTTTGTCTGAAGAAGGCCTCAAAAGCGTCATGCGCGCGGACATATTTTCAACAATTTCACATTTTTCGCTAGGCATTTTCCGAATGCTTTTGTTATCATCTCCCAACAGTTCCAGATAGTTTCCCATCCATTATTTCTTTGTAAAAAAGGAGAGACCATGACCACCAGCAAGAAATCCGAACAAATCGTTGCCATCGGCAATGCCAACGCGGAAGCCCTCCTCACGATGGCGCGCAGGGCGTTGGATAGCATTGAGAAACTGGCGACGCTCAATTTCAACACTATCCGTGAAGGCATTCACGATAGCGCGAAAAACGCGGAAGTCCTGACCGCCACCAAGGATCCAAAGGAACTGCTTTCCGTGCAGTCCGCCATTGCCGCGCCCACCCTGGACAATGTGCGCAACTTCTACCACAACGCCTATGACGTGCTGCTGGAAGCGCAGCGCGGCATCACGGAAGTGATGGAAGCGCATTACCGCACCCTGTCCGAAGGGGCGGAAAGCGCCATCGAGGAAACCAAGAGCAAGATGCCCGCGGGCGGCGACATTTTTGCCTCCACCATGAAGTCCCTGTTGCAGGCCAATTCCGAAGCGTTTGATCGCTTGAATTTCATGGCGCAACAAGCGGTTCAGATTGCCGACAGCAACATGAAGACCCTTGCCGCCAGCATCGGCGCCGGCAAGAAGCCTGCGTCCTCCGCTACCGCCAAGGCGGCGGGCAGCGCCACCAAGAAGGCGGCTTCCAAAGTCTGACGGCTTTCGGGTGATCTGCTTCCATAAAAAAGGCGACGTTCGACGTCGCCTTTTTCTTGCGGGAGGCGGCAAGAGTAAAAACCTGCTTTTGCCGGTTTGCCTTGGGTTTGAAGCCAGGCAAAGCTTGGCTTCAAACCATGTTAGACCCAACGCAAAACCAGTCCGGCATGGGAGCTGCGCTGCCTTTCCCCCCGGAAAGGCCAGGCTTTCGGCTTTCCGGCTAAATGGATTGGCGCAAAGTAGGCTTTCACTTTGCGCCATGTCTTTTTAGAACCTGTTCATAGTAGTCCGTCATGCTGAATGAACCATGTGAAATTCAAAATGCCTGAAGACAGGGCAAACGCTTTTGTCCCCCTCCCCCGCAAAGGGGGGAGGGATAGGGCGCTTCCGGCGGGCAGTCACGCCAAATTTGCGTCGATTCAACGTGACTGACTGATAGTCTCTGGTTCTTTGCGGCCTCTGTTCCATCTCTCCCGCCTCGTCAAAAGCGAGGGCCGCAGGCCAGTGGAAATCCATACGGCGGTTCCGTTACCCGAAACGCCAAGGCAAATTGAAAGACCGTCTGGATTGCCATGTCGCTACGCGCCTTGCTTTTGATGAGAGAGGAGCCGCCTGGATTCGCTCCTTGATTTTGACGTGGTGAGGGAAACCGCGCCAGAAGGAATCAGAGACTATGAACAGGCTTTTAGTTTCGATACCCTGGCGATTCCCGATCCAGTCGCCGCAGCAGGGCTGCCCATTCACGTTTGCCGGCGGGCAGGAATGTGGACTGATCGCTGAAGATGATTTTGGCTTGTTGCGCGCCGCGTTCGATGACCTGCGGCGGCAACTGCCGCAAGGGGACGCCGGCGGATTGCGCGGCGAGCTGGAAGCGGCAGGCGCGTTCCAGACGCCAGATGCGGGAAAAGGCTTCCGGCATGTTGCGGCCGATACTGAGCGTGCCGTGATTTCTCAGGATCAGGCTGTGCCTGCCGCCCAGATCGGAGAGGATGCTTTGCCGTTCCGCGGTATCCAGCACCACGCCCTGAAAATCGTGATAGGCCACATCGTCCAGGATCATCAGCGCCATTTGCGTCAACGGCAAGAGACCGCCCGCCTGACAGGATACGGCGACGCCTTCCCGTGAATGCAAGTGTATGACAGCTTCGGCTTCCTGCGTGCCGGTGGCGTGGATCGCGCCGTGAATCACCGTTCCGGCGGGATTGAGATCGCCTTTGCCGCCGCGCGGATTGCCGATGACCTGGCCTTGCAGATCGACTTCCAGAATGTCGGAGGCGGCGACTTCGTCGAACAGCAGGCCGAGCGGATTGACCAGATAGCGATCGCCGCGTCCGGGCACGCGGATGGAGATGTGGGTCGCCAGCAAATCCGTCCAGCCAAACAAATGGGTCAACCGGCAAGCGGCGGCAAGTTCGACGCGCGCGGTGTTTGCGGCGTCGGAAACGGTGAGGTCTATGCTCATGTGGATTCCCTTGAAGCGGTTGAGGAAAGCGAATGGAAAACGTTGAAGCGTAAAGGAAAGGAGGACGGGCGCGAACGAATAAAAACAGATAAGCGAATCAGAACGCGGGAATATGCAATGCAGAAAAAATTGGAATGCGCCAGGAAGGTTATGCCTATCCTTTCGCTTTCCGTTGTAATTCATTGGAACGCATACCCGGTATGATGCGGTGGATGCTCAAACGCACGTGATGGAGATTTGTAGCATGAACCTCGCTATTTTTGGCGCGGGCGCCATCAGCAGTTATCTGGTGGCGCGGCTGGCCGCCAGCAGTTTTCCGGTCACGCTGATCTCCCGCGTCAAAACTGCCGCGAAAATTGCAAAATCCGGGCTTTGCATCGAGAAAGACGAGACGCCAATTTTGCGGGTCTTTCTCCGGCAGAAGAAAAAGGGTTTGTCGTCGCTACGGCGTCGAGGGCGCGACAATCGGGAGTGAATTTCGACGCCCTGCTGATCACCGTCAAAAGTCAGCAGATTCTTCCGGCGCTGCCGGAAATCAAACCGCTGATCGCGCCGCATACCCTGATTGTCTGCCTGCAGAACGGCATTCCGTGGTGGTATTTTCAGGGACAGGACGCAAGGCCGATCCGGTGTCTCGACCCGGACAACGCGCTACCCGCCGTCCTGCCCGCGCGGCGGCTTCTGGGGGCGTCATCCACAAATCCATCGATCTCTGCCGTCCCGGTCACGTGTTGGCCCGTCGCGCGCCCGGTGATCGTTTTCTCTTTGGTTCTCCTCTGCCGGACGGCTATGCGTCCGAAGGCGAGGCGGCGCTGCCGACGCAAAAAAGCCGCGGCATTCGCCGCGATGTCCGGGAAAAACTGTTGGGCAACGCGATGCTGAACCCGATCTCCGCCCTGGCGAACGCCAGCATCGCCGACATTGTCGATTTCGCGCCCACACATGCTTTGTCGCTTGCCGCCATCCGCGAAACCCTGAATGTTGCTGCCTATAACCCGGCTTTTGACATTACGCCCGCCAACCTGATCACGGCCATCATCACCGAAAACGGCCCATGCCTCGCCAACCGCGCCGCGCTGGCGCTGCATTCTCCGGAAAAATGGTC
>JAITRP010000216.1 GCA_031288305.1 Zoogloeaceae bacterium | reverse complement strand
CAACGGCCCTGCGTCGTTCGGGGATAGAGGATTTCAGGATTCACGACCTGCGCCATACCTTTGCCAGTTGGCTGGTCATGCAGGGAGAATCGATCTATGTTGTGCGCGATCTGCTTGGCCATGCCAGCGTGAGGCAAACGGAGATTTACGCGCACCTTGCGCCAGACCAGGGCATAAGCGCCGTGCGGCGGCTAGCGCCTTTCTGAGCCAGCGGCGGCGGCGTTTTTGGTGGGTGGTACTGGACTCGAACCAGTGACCCCTGCCGTGTGAAGGCAGTGCTCGTACCAACTGAGCTAACCACCCGCCCCAAAAGGCGCGCATTACATCATAGTTGTGGAATGCCGTCAAACGGCGTTTCAGAGGGCTAAAGACTGAAGAAAATTACTGGCGCTGTGCGCCGATGGAACAGCGCCCTCTCCCTGTTCCTGCCGGTCGCCCTTTTCCGCAAGCGCGGGCGAGGGAACAGGATGGACGGGTGGCTGGCGGCGCTTGGAGTGTGCCGCTCGCGCGCGAAAATGGCGTTCATGTTTTTCCCGGTTCTTGATCTTGTGTCCCTGGTCTTTGCGGCATGGGTTCGATGGCGATAGGGGGAAACTTGGCGCGCATATCTTTGGGCAGGGCGGCGATCCTGCCCGCAAGCTGGCGGGCGATGTCGCGGTAAAGGATGGCGGTTGGCGCTTCCGGCGCATCGATGGCGATGGGTCTGCCGCTGTCGCCCGCCGCGCGGATGCGCGTATCCAGCGGCAGTTTGCCCAGGCAATCGACGCCGAATTCCGCGCGCAGCCGTTCACTGCCGCCCGCGCCAAAAATAGCCTCCTGTCGTCCGCAATGCGGGCAGACATAAAAACTCATGTTTTCCACCACGCCCAGAATGCGCACGCCCACCTTCGCGAACATGCGGATGCCGCGCCGCACGTCCAGCAGGGCGACATCCTGCGGCGTCGTCACCATGACCGCGCCGACAACCGGCGCCTGTTGCGCCAGGGAAAGCTGCGCATCCCCCGTTCCTGGCGGCATATCCACCAGCAGATAATCCAGATTGTCCCAGCGGGTTTCATGCAGCAATTGGAAGAGGGCGCGCGTCACCAGCGGACTGCGCCAGATGATCGGCGCGTTCTCTTCCACCAGGAAACCAATGGACATGACCTGTACGCCATAGGCCAGGAGCGGACGCATCTGGTCATCCTCCGGTACAGGACGCTGTCCGTCCAGCCCCAGCATCTGCGGCAAGGACGGCCCATGAATATCCGCGTCCAGCAATCCAACCCGCGCGCCTTCCATCGCCAGCGCCAACGCCAGGTTGACCGCCGTGGCGCTCTTGCCGACGCCGCCCTTGCCGGAAGCAACCGCGATGATGTTCCTGACCTCTGGCAGACGCTGCATCGCGCCAGTCTGCGTGGCATGCGCGACGATTTTTCCCGTCACGCGGCAATGCACTTCGCGTACACCCGGCAAGGCGAAAAGGAGCGCGCGGATGCTCGCTTCCAATTCGGCGCGAAGACCATGGACCGGATAACCCACCTCGACATCCAGCCGAACGACGCCGCCTTCGATGTGGATGCCGCGGCTTGAGACGCTCGAAGCCAGGTCTTTGCCGGTAAGCGGATCCGTCAGGGATTGCAGGGCCGTCCGTATGGTTTCAGGAGTAAGCGACATAAAAAATCCGGTATCCGCAAGAGGTTATCGGGCGCGTATCTTTTCCAGCAGGCCGGTGGTGGAATTGGGATGCAGGAAGGGAATGGCATGGACCCGCCCGCCCCAGCCCAGCACTTCCTCCGCGCCCACGATACGCGCAACCGGCCAGTCGCCGCCCTTGACCAGGATCTCTGGACGGCAGGCGAGTATGGAAAGAAGGGGCGTATCTTCCTCGAACCAACTGACCAGACTGACGCATTCCAGCGCCGCCAATACCGCCATGCGATCCGCCAGCGGGTTGATCGGACGATCCTCACCCTTGCCCTGACGTTTGACCGAAGCGTCCGAATTGACCAGAACCATCAGCGAAGCGCCCAGCGCCCGCGCCTGCGCCAGATAACTGACGTGCCCCCGGTGCAGCACGTCAAAACAGCCGTTGGTAAATATCCTGGGGACGGGCAAGGCGGCGGCGCGTTGGGCAAGCGCCTCCGGCGGACAGAGCTTGTGTTCAAAAACGGGAGGGGAAAACGAAGTCGGCATGGCTCATTCCAGATTTTGCGCCTGTTCACGCATCTGCTCAATCAGGAGCTTGAGTTCCATCACGGACTGGGTGATTTCGGCGAGAACGGATTTGGCGCTGAGGGTATTGGCTTCGCGGTTCAATTCCTGCATCAAAAAATCCAGGCGTTTGCCGACCGCGCCGCCCGCGGTGAAAATGCGCTCCAGTTCATCCAGATGCGCGGCAAGACGGGAAAGTTCCTCATCCACATCAATGCGCGCGGCAAAAAGCGTGACTTCTTGCAGGAGGCGGCTCTCGTCGATGCCGGCGCCGCTGGCGCTTACGGCATTGCCCAGGCGTTGGCGCAGCTTTTCGCGCAGGCTATCCTGCGCGGCGGAAACCAGGGGCGCAATGCGCGACAAGATGACGCGCATCTGCCGCCCGCGCTCCAAGATGAGGGCGGCGAGTTTTTCTCCTTCGCGCATGCGCGCGGCAATGAATTCATCCAGCGTCGCCCCCAGCAATTCCTGGATGACGGGGGTGAGCGCGTCGAACTCCACGCTTTCTTCTTCCAGGAGCGCTGGCCAGCGCAGCACATCGCCCAGCGAAAGCGGGCTGACTTCGGGCAGATGCGCGCGCACCAGATCGCTGATTCCCTTGATTTTTTCCAGCAGCGCCCGATCCACTTCCATTGCGCCTGCCTTTTTCTCCAGCGTGAAATACAGGCGACATTCCACCTTGCCGCGCTTCAGGCGGGCGGAAAGGTGCTCGCGTATGCCGATTTCCGCCATGCGCAGTTCGTCGGCCAGACGAAAGTGCAGGTCCAGAAAGCGGGAATTGACGCCCTTTAGTTCCATGTGCAGTTGCCCGCCGGTAAAACGGCGGGTCTGGGCGGCATAGCCGGTCATGCTGCTGATCATGAGTAAGCAATCCTGAAAACAAGAAAACGCAACGGGAAAATTCCGTCAAACGAACTCTGATGCCCGTCATACTTTACAGGCGAAGGGGAAGACTGGACAATAGCGGGAAAAGCGCAATCATACCTGCCATCTTGACATCAATGGGGCAACAAGCCAACGCCGCCTTACCCGGCGGCTTCCAGATCGAGGAGTACACCATAGACCGCCAGCTTTCCCTGGGCGGTTTTTCCATTGTCTATCTGGCGCACGACCGGACGGGACAGGAAGTGGCAATCAAGGAATACCTGCCCAACAGCCTGGCGCTGCGCAGCGCCGGGGAAGCGAAGCCCGCCATCCGGACGGAGCATCAAGGCGCTTTCCGCTACGGCATGAAATGTTTTTTCGAGGAAGGCAAGGCGCTCGCCAGCCTTTCCCATCCCAACGTGGTGCGCGTCATCAATTTCTTCCGCGCCAACGACACCGTGTACATGGTGATGGAATACGAACGGGGACGCACCCTGCAGGAATTCATCCACAAGCATCTGGGACATATTTCCGAACGCTTCATCCGCGGAATGTTCGTGCGCCTGTTGAATGGATTGCGGGTAGTACACAGCAGCAAGCTCCTGCATCTCGACATCAAGCCTTCCAACATCTATCTTCGGGTAGACAATACGCCGGTGCTGCTGGATTTCGGCGCGGCGAGGCAAACGTTGTCTTCCGATAGCTCCATGCTGAAACCCATGTACACGCCGGGATTCGCCTCGCCCGAACATTATGGCGATCGCAAGAACCTGGGGCCGTGGAGCGACATCTACGGCGCCGGCGCCGCCATGTACGCCTGTCTGTCGGGCGTGACGCCGCAGGCGGCGGACGCGCGCATGAAGCGGGATCAATTGATTCCGGCGATGGCGCGATGGGAAGGACAGCTTTCGGATCACCTGCTGGAAACCATAGACTGGTGCCTGAACCTCAACCACCTGTATCGCCCGCAAAGCGCCTTCGCCCTGCAAAGGGCCTTGCTGGAAAACAGCAAGGCGCCCATCAAACCCGCGCGTCCCGCTTCCTGGTTTGCGCGCCTCTTTGCCAGGAAATCATGAGATTCACCATTTACCAGGAAAGCCGCTGCGGCGGGCGCAAGAACAACGAAGACCGCATGGCCTACAGCTATTCGCGCGACGCGCTCCTGTTGGTCATCGCCGACGGCATGGGCGGGCATTATTACGGCGAGGTCGCCGCGCAAATCGCCGTGCAGACCATGACCAACGCCTTCCAGCAGGAAGCCCGAACCACGCTGGAAGACCCGTTCTGGTTTCTGCAAAAACACATCGGCAACGCCCATTACGCCATTTCCGCCTACTCGGAAGCGCACCGGTTCAAGGATTCGCCGCGCACCACCATCGTCGCCTGCGTGATCCAGAACAGCATCGCCCACTGGGCGCACGCGGGCGATTCCCGGCTTTACCTGATTCGTCAGGGGCGCGTCGTCAGCCAGACCCACGATCATTCCCAAGTGCAAATGCTGGTCGATGAGGGCGTGATTTCAAAGGAACAGGCGGAAACGCACCCGGAGCGCAACAAGGTCTACAGTTGCCTGGGCGGAACGCATCCGCCGGAAGTGGAATGTTCGCGCAAGACGCCGCTCCATTCCGGCGATCTGCTGGTGCTATGCACCGATGGCATCTGGGGCGTCATGCCCGGCGACATCCTGGCGCAATCCCTGCGACACCCCGATCTGGCGCGGTCCGCCGCGCAAATAATGGATAGAGCCGAAGCGTGGGGCGGCGCGCAGGGCGACAACCTTTCCCTGATTGCCGTGCGCTGGGAAGAAAACTACGAGGAACGCTCGCAAAGCACCATTTCCACCTTGAGCATGGGACCAAGCGAATTCACCACCCGTATGGAAGAATTCGGGCGCAACCCCAATTACAAGTCCAATCTCTCCGACGCCGAAATCGAGCGCGCCATCGAGGAAATCCGCGCCGCCATCGACAAGGTCGGCTTCAAGAAATAAACCTGAATTCTTCACTTGGCTACGAAAAATATAGCGAATACTGATAAAAATCAGTAAATCATCAAGAATCATGGATTCATCCATCGGGTGAATCCATAATGCTCGACAAGTTCTTGTTTTCTCGCTGTATTCGCTGTTTTCGTCATGGTTAATTGAGAAACTTGGGATAAATGCACGTCAAAAAGTAAAAACCCGCTTCTTGCCGGTTTGTCTTGGGCTTGAAACCAGGAAAAGCCTGGCTCAAGCTATTATACCCAACGCAAGACCAACCCCCGGCCTTGGGGTCTCGTTGCCTTCCAAGGAAGTCCTTTCATGCGTCCCCGCTGCCATCGACCGCACCGCTTCCGATGACGCCCACGCCAGGAATAGCGATGTTCCCATGCCGATAACGCCCAATCCGCAAGCGAACCTGCCCATGGGTTTCGCGGACATCTTTCTTCCTTTTTGCAAGGTGGAATCCATGTTAGTCTCCTGTGCGGATTGGGAAGCGTCAAAAAGCAAAATCTACTTTTTGCCGCCTCCTTGCGCAGGTTCCAGGCGCTTTATTTTCACGGAAAGGTTTGTGCAACATGAGCAAAGCGATAAAAGTCCTTCTGGGCATCGTGGTTATCTTGGTTCTCTTCATCGCAGTCGGCGGCTGGGTGACATACAAACTGGTCAGGAGCAATGTGGAAGAAACGGTCACGGAACGAACCAGGGCGCTGCGCGCGGAGGTCGAGGAGTTCGTTGCCGCGCTCCCGGGTGATGCGCGCGCAAGATTCCAGGAATGCTGGCAACAGGCCCAGAGTCCGGAGTACCTGGAAAGGGTCAAGGCCATCGTGGAGAAACGCCTGGAAAAAGCCTGCAATGCCAATGATGTGAAAAGCATGGAAGGCGCGCAAAAATACATGCGCTGCGCCACGGACCTGGGCATCGAGGTTGGTCGTGAATTCGCCGAGGAACATTTCAAAACCTGCAAACAAAAAATCGGCAGGTAAAAAGACAGCAAAAAGCAGGGTTTTACTTTTTGACGCAAACACCAAAGGAAGTCCTTCATGCGCCCCAGCAAACGCGCCGACGACGAATTGCGCCCCGTCACCTTCATCCGCCGCTATGCCGCCCATGCCGAAGGTTCGGCGCTCGTCGAAATGGGCAATACCCGCGTACTGTGCGCCGCCAGCGTCGAAGAAGGCGTGCCTGCCTTTTTGCGCGGCAAGGGACAGGGCTGGGTTACCGCGGAATATGGCATGTTGCCGCGCGCCACGCACAGCCGATCGCCGCGCGAAGCCGTCAAAGGCAAGCAGAGCGGGCGCACACAGGAAATCCAGCGTCTGATAGGCCGATCCCTGCGCGCCGCCATCGACCTCACTCGGTTGGGCGAACGCCAGATCACGCTGGATTGCGACGTGCTCCAGGCCGATGGCGGTACGCGCTGCGCCGCCATCACTGCCGCCTGGATTGCGCTGCACGACGCCTGCGCGCGACTGCTCGCCAGGGGAGAAATCACCGCGCAGCCATTGCTCGACCACGTTGCCGCCGTCTCCGTCGGCATGGTCGGCGGCAACCCCGTGCTGGATCTGGATTACGCGGAAGATTCCGCCTGCGACACCGACATGAACGTCGTCATGACCGGACAAGGCGGCATCGTCGAAATCCAGGGCACGGCAGAAGGCGCGCCTTTTACCCGCCCCCAATTCGACACCCTGTTCGACCTCGCCCAGAGCGGCATCCGCCAACTGATCGCCCTGCAAAAATCCGCCCTCCTGGATGGCGTCAAAAAGTAAAAATCCACTTTTTGTGCGGCAAACCGCATCTGGCTTCGCCAGACCGGCCTTTGACTGACCCGCGGCCTTCGGCCTTGTGCCGGTTCAGTCAGCAAAAAAGGACAGGCAAAGCCTGCCCTTTTTTGGGGGGGGGAAAGCAACGTAACCCACTACCCATCGCACGATCCTGTAGGGGCGCACTACGTGCGCCCGTTGGCCGCCACGCAGCGGGATGATCCCATTTTCCTCGGTTGCCCCCGGATAAACTGGCGCAAAGCGGGCAGCAGAGCGGGTCATAGCCGATAAAGGAGGGACGCCCGATGGGTGAAAAGGGAATGAAAAGCAAGGCATTGGC
>JAITRP010000215.1 GCA_031288305.1 Zoogloeaceae bacterium | reverse complement strand
TCGGTAACGACCAACGCCGTCCGTTCAGTCCGCCTTGCCATACAAATTCCTCACGTTCCCATAACAGAGGAATATTATCCCATATATACGTAAATATTTTAATGGAACGGAGTACTAGGGCGCGACCACGCAGCAACATGGAAACCGCTTGCAGATTGCGGCGCATGGTTTGAGGGCGCGTGCCCAGACGGCGCCTTGTCCGGACTCTCTGGTTGAACAGGGTTGGCGTTGTAGCGCACGAAGCCTTTTACGCAACGCGCGAACAGGTAGAGCAGCAAGCCGGGATCGTTCTCGCGGTTGAAGTCTTCACGGACGCGATAAAAATGCGCCAGCGCTTCTTCGGGATGATCGCGCCAAAGCGTCTAGCGCGATTTTCGGCGGCGCAGGCGATGGAAAGCACCGCAGACCTCGCGAACGGCTCGACGAGACGCGCCAATCCGGCAAGGCAGATGCCGCAGATCGTCGCCGCCAGCGTGCGCTTGCTTCCCTGGTACTGAAAGCTGAGGCTGCATCGTCTCATGCCGCCGCGGGCGCGTTGGGCGCGGCGTTGGGCGCGGCGTTGGGCGCGCCGCCGCCCTTGTTGTCCTTGCCGTCCTTGTCGCCTTGCGGCGCGCTTTGGCTCATGCTTGGCTTGGGCGGACGCGGCGGATTGCCCGCCATGATGTCGTCGATCTGTTCGGCGTCCAGGGTTTCCCATTCCAGCAATGCCTTGGTCATGGCCTCCACCTTGTCGCGGTTGTCTTCCAGGATTTTGCGCGCCAGCGCGTATTGTTGATCGATGATGCGGCGGATTTCGGCGTCCACCCGTTGCATGGTGGCTTCGGAAACATTCTTGTGCTGGGTGACGGAGCGTCCCAGGAACACCTCGCCTTCGTTTTCGCCATAGACCATTACCCCCAGTTCGTCGGACATGCCGTAGCGCGTCACCATGTCGCGCGCCATCGCCGTGGCGCGCTCGAAATCGTTGGAAGCGCCGGTGGTCATCTGGTTCATGAACACCTCTTCCGCGATGCGTCCGCCAAAAAGCACGGCGATGCGCGACAGGAGGTATTCCTTGTCGTAGGCATAGCGATCCTGTTCCGGCAACTGCATGGTCAGTCCCAGGGCGCGACCGCGCGGGATGATGGTGACCTTGTGCACCGGGTCGGATTTGGGCGTCAGGCGCGCGACCACGGCGTGGCCGGATTCATGATAGGCCGTATTCAGTTTTTCTTCCTCGCTCATGACCATGGAGCGGCGTTCCGCGCCCATCATGATCTTGTCCTTGGCGCGCTCGAAATCCTCCATGTCGACCAGGCGTTTGTTGCCGCGCGCGGCAAAAAGGGCGGCCTCATTCACCAGGTTGGCGAGATCGGCGCCGGAAAAACCAGGCGTGCCGCGGGCGATGATGTCGGCCTTGACGTCTTCATGCAGCGGAACTTTCCGCATATGCACCAGCAGGATCTGTTCGCGCCCGCGAATGTCGGGCAGCGGCACCACCACCTGACGGTCGAAGCGGCCAGGACGCAAAAGGGCGGGGTCGAGAATGTCGGGACGGTTGGTGGCGGCGATGACGATGATGCCGGTCTGCCCCTCAAAGCCGTCCATTTCCACCAGAAGCTGATTCAGCGTCTGCTCGCGTTCGTCGTTGCCGCCGCCCAGTCCCGCGCCGCGGTGCCGCCCCACGGCGTCGATTTCGTCGATGAAGACAATGCAGGGCGCCTGTTTCTTGGCGGTCTCGAACATGTCGCGCACCCTGGCCGCGCCGACGCCGACGAACATTTCCACGAAGTCGGATCCGGAAATGCTGGAGAACGGCACCTTGGCCTCGCCCGCGATGGCCTTGGCCAGCAGGGTCTTGCCGGTGCCGGGATTGCCCACCAGCAACACGCCCTTGGGAATGCGCCCGCCGAGTTTCTGGAATTTGCTGGGGTCGCGCAGGAAATCCACCAGTTCCTGCACTTCTTCCTTGGCTTCGTCGCAGCCCGCGACATCGGCGAAGGTGACGGCGTTCTGGCGCTCGTCCATCAGCTTGGCGCGCGACTTGCCAAAGGAAAACGCCCCGCGCCCGCCGCCCTGCATCTGGCGCATGAAGAACACCCAGACGCCAATCAACAGCAACATGGGGAACCAATTGATGAAAATGCTCATCAACAGCGACGGCTCCTCATCCGCCTTGACGTCGATCTTGACGTTCTTGCTCAACAGATCGTTGATCATCCACAGGTCGCTGGGCGGCGCGATGGCATTGATCTGCTTGCCGTCGGTGGTGGAACCCTTGAGCTTCTTGCCCTCGATGACGACCTTGCTGATGCGCCCGTTCTTGACCTCGGCAAGAAACTGCGAATACTCCACCGTTTCCGCGCCCGCCGTCTGTATGCCCTCGCCATTGAGCTGGTTGAATGCCGTGATCAGCACCAGCAAAATGACGATCCATACCAATAAACCCCTGAATATGTTGTTCAATCTCTTCTCCTCTTGATGCGATACGGCAAAAAGTAGAATTCCGCTTTTTACCGGGTAGATTTGGGTTTGAAGCCAGGCAAAGCCTGGCTTCAAACCAGGAAAACCCAACGCAAACCATCCCGGACCTGGGGTTGCGTTGCCTTCCCGCGACAGAGGTGGGATTCTAATGGGAATCAGGGATTTGGGGATCGAAAATCGGGCGCGAGGGTAGAATGTCCATTTCTCTTTTCAATCTGCGCAAAGGAACGAAATGGACAAGGCACAAGGCGGCGCGCGCCCCTTCAAGGTGTTGGGCATCCAGCAAATCGCCATTGGCGGCGTCTCCAGGGAAAAGCTGAAGACCCTGTGGGTGGATAAGCTGGGGCTGGCGCTTACCGGAACTTTTCAAAGCGAGCGGGAAAACGTGGAAGAAGACATCTGCGCCATCGGCAGCGGCCCTCTCAAGGTGGAAGTCGATCTGATGCAGCCGGCGGACGCGCAAAAAAAGCCCGCCGTCCATGCCACGCCCTTGAATCATGTGGGCTTGTGGATCGACGATCTGCCGCGCGCCGTGGCGTGGCTTGCGGCAAACGGCGTGCGCTTCGCGCCCGGCGGCATAAGAAAGGGCGCGGCGGGCTTCGACATCTGTTTCTTGCATCCGAAGGGCAACGAGGAATTTCCCGTCAGCGGCGAAGGCGTGTTGATTGAACTGGTGCAAGCGCCCCCGGAAGTGATCGATGCCTTCGCCCGGCTCGCCGGCTAACGCCCCCTCTGTTTTTGCGCCCTTGCGCGTTGCCTATCAGAAGGGTCTGCTGGCCTGGCTGAAAACACCGGAGGCGGCGGCGGGACAAAGAGGGCTGGAGGACATGCTGCTGGCGCTGAAGGCGCGCTGCGC
The DNA here is from genome assembly GCA_031288305.1 of Zoogloeaceae bacterium. Taxonomy (GTDB): domain Bacteria; phylum Pseudomonadota; class Gammaproteobacteria; order Burkholderiales; family Rhodocyclaceae; genus Azovibrio. The sequence continues at coordinate 3,494 of JAITRP010000215.1, read as the reverse complement.
CGTTCCGGCTTCGGGCAACGCGGCGGTTTTCGTGGCGGCTTCGGCCTTGCTGGGGGCGATTCGTGATCGGCGGCTCGTTCCCTTGCCGGAATACCGGCGTCTGGCGGCGAGAGTCGAACAGGCATTCAAGAAGGATACGCCCGATGCGTCCGACGCGGCGCTTCTGGCCGCGCTGGAAGCGCCCTTGCGTCCGTTTGCCGCATCCGCCGCCGACGCCTCCGCGCCCTCCCCGCGCAATCCCCTCGCCGCCACGCTGGAAGCCACCCACGCCATCCTGCCGCTGGTGGCGCGTCCGCGCGAACCGCGTTTTTCCACGGCAAGGCGGGCGCTCTGGGATAACGCGGTCGAAGCCCTGGGACTGGCGTGGGCGGCGTGTCGCGCCGCGCCGGATGAGGCCGACTGGCCGCGGTTGCGCCGGGCGCTGTTCAAGCTCTTGGAGGGCGCATTGGCCTTGGCGCACGCCGCGCCCCTGCGATTGGCGGAAGCCCTGGCCGCCGCCACGGACACGCTGGAAACCGCGCCGCCCACGGCGCGTCTCTTGACCACGCTGGATGCGGCGCTGGAGCTTTTGCGGGAAAAGGATTTCCTTGAACACGACGCCCTGAGCGCAAGGGTCGAACAATTGGCCGCGCGTCTGGAACGCCGTGACGAAGGCCCGCGTTCGCGTCCGCTGGATGCCCTGTTCGTCCGTGAGGCGGAAGAGGAAATCCAGCAGATGCGGCACGCGCAATCCGTCGTGCCGCCCGACCGCGCCGCGCTTGCCCAGGCCGCTCGCCATCTCCGGCAACTGGCGGAGCCGCTGGATCTCGCGCCGCTGGCCTGGGCCGCCTTCCGCTTTGCCCAAATCGCGCCCTCCCTGGACCCGCTCTGGCTGGATCGCGCGCCGGGCTATGACATCCTGCAAGGCTGGATCGATTGCATGGAACGCTGGATTTGCGCCATTGGCGCCGGACGCGCCTCCGCCTTCTCCACGCCGCCCGTGGAACTGGCGCATTGGCAAGCCAGACTGCAGGCGGGCGACAGGTCGACAAAAGCGCACTTGCCGCCTCCAAATGCCGAACCCGACGGCGTCCTGCCCGCCGCGTCCGCGGATTGAACATGTGGCGCTCCTTCCTGCGTCCCGGCGATTGCGCCTTGATATTCCTGGCGCTGCTTGGAACGGCGTTGAGTTTTCCGCTGCTCTGGCAGGGAGGAACGGGCGAGAAGCTGGTGATCCGGCAGGAAGGCGCGTTGTTTCTGGAAGTGGATTTACAGACGCCGCGCGAGATTCGGGTTCCCGGCCCCCTGGGCGAAACGCGCATCGTGGTGGAAAAGGGACGCGCCCGCGTGGTTGCCGATCCCGGACCGCGCCAGTATTGCGTGCGCCAGGGCTGGATTTCCCGCGCCGGGGAAATCGCCATCTGCGCGCCCAATCGCGTCAGCCTCGTCATTGCTGGAAAAAACGCGCCCTATGATTCCCTCCATTACTGAACTCAAGGTCGACGCCGACGATCTGCGCGTCGCCCGTCTCGCGGCGGCGGCGGTGGGGCTTTCGCTGGCGGACGCGGCGATCCCGCTGCCCCTGCCGGGAGTGAAGCCGGGGCTGGCCAATATCGTGGCGCTGCTGGTGCTGGCGCGTTACGGCTGGATGAGCGCCGCCTGGGTAAGCGGCCTGCGCGTGGTCGCAGGCTCCTTGTTGTTGGGACAATTCCTCGCGCCGGGTTTTTTCCTGAGCCTCGCGGGCGCGATTTTCAGTCTGGCGGCGCTGGCGCTGGCGCAATATCTGCCTGCCCGCTGGTTCGGCATGGTCAGTTGGAGCCTGCTGGCAAGTTTCGCCCACATCGCCGGACAGGTGATGCTGGCGCGTCTCTGGCTGGTCCCGCATGACGGCGTTTTTCGCCTGACGCCGGTTTTCGCCCTTGCCGCGCTGGTCTTTGGCGTCCTCAATGGTTTGATTGCTTGCCGCCTGCAACGAGATTTCATGCCGGAGAAATAGAAAATGCACAAGAACAAGACCGTTTATCTTTGCAGCGAATGCGGCGCGGATTCGCCCAAATGGCAGGGGCAATGTCCGGGCTGCGGCGCGTGGAATACGCTGGCGGAAAGCGTGGCGGAAGCGGAATCCGCGTCCCGGCGGCGTTTTCAATCGCTGGCGCCTGCCGCAAAGGCGCAGCCGCTGGCGGAAATCGAGGCGCATGAAGCCGCGCGCATATCGACCGGCATCCGCGAATTCGACCGTCCGCTGGGCGGAGGACTGGTGGCGGGCGGCGTGGCGCTGATCGGCGGCGATCCCGGCATCGGCAAAAGCACCCTGTTGCTGCAAGCCATGACGAAGCTCTCGGAGCGCGTTAGCGCGCTGTACATCAGCGGCGAGGAATCCGGCGAGCAGGTGGCGTTGCGGGCGCGGCGACTGGGGATTGCCGCCAGCCGGCTGAAACTGCTGACGGAAATCAACCTGGAAAAAATCCTCGCCCTGCTGAAAAGCGAGCGGCCGGAGGTGGCGGTGGTCGATTCCATCCAGACACTGTGGTCGGAACAACTCAATTCCGCGCCGGGGTCGGTGGCGCAGGTGCGCGAATGCGCCGCCCAGCTTACCCGGCTGGCAAAGCAGCTCGCCATCGCCATCATTTTGGTCGGACACGTCACCAAGGAAGGCGCGCTCGCCGGACCGCGCGTCCTTGAGCATATCGTCGACACCGTGCTTTATTTCGAGGGCGACGCCCATTCCAGCTTTCGTCTGATTCGCGCCGTCAAGAACCGTTTTGGCGCGGTCAATGAACTGGGCGTGTTCGCCATGACCGAAACGGGACTGAAAAGCGTCGATAATCCTTCCGCGCTGTTTCTTTCGCGGCATGAACGCGATGTTCCCGGCGCGGCGATACTGGTGACGCAGGAAGGCGCGCGCCCGCTGCTGGTGGAGATTCAGGCGCTGGTCGATGACGCGCACGGCAATCCGCGCCGTCTCACGGTCGGCCTGGACGCGCAGCGGCTGGCGATGCTGCTGGCGGTGCTGCATCGCCACGCGGGCATCGCCTGTTTCGATCAGGACGTATTCATCAACGCCGTGGGCGGCATGCGCATCATCGAACCCGCCGCCGACCTCGCCGTGGCGCTGGCCATCGTCTCTTCCCTGAAAAACCGGGCGCTGCCGGACAAGCTCATCGTCTTCGGCGAAGTCGGGCTGGCGGGTGAAATCCGCCCCGCGCCGCGCGGCCAGGAACGCCTGAAGGAAGCCGCCAAGCTCGGCTTCACCCGCGCCATCGTCCCCACGGCCAATCTCCCCCGCCGCCCCATCCCCGGCATCGACGTAACCGGCGTGGCGCGCATCGGCGAGGCGGCGGCGCATGTCGAGGAATTGAGGCGCGGCGCAAAGTAAAGCCCCGCTTTTTCACACGAGCCTTTTGCAAAACTCTTTTTCCAGACGCTGTAAGTGGAGCGGATCATTTAAGTTGGAAGGGTAGTTTTTTCCATTTGAGCTTCCCGATGCGGGATTTGGCGGCTTTTTATACTGTGTG
>JAITRP010000192.1 GCA_031288305.1 Zoogloeaceae bacterium | reverse complement strand
AAATCTCCGAATCGGAGCAACCCGGACTTCATCCCGCGCCGCTGGGTTGTGGAATGTTTCCATTCCTGGATGAACCGCTTCCGAAAACCGATCCCCCGTCATGAGAAGACCGATTTGTCCTGTTGCGCCTTGCTGCATCTCGCCGCCGCCATGATCACCCTCAACAAGGTCATTGTTATTTACGGATAAGTACTTATGCTTGCTAAATTATGATGTTAGCGTATTTCATCCTGTCGAGTCTTTTTACACTTTTCTTTTCGCCCATTGCGTACGGCTCCATCTTTTGCCAAATTACCGTTCGCAACGAAGAGGCCGCGCAATGTTACGCAATATGACGCAAGTCATCAATATGCCTTTGGTCATAGGATCAGAGGACAGAGCAGACTCTTCCGCTCCCTCTCCCCTTTGCGGGGGTGTTCAAGCCATACATGATTTCCGCAAACCAGAGACGGCAGACCGATTGGATCATTATCATTTTGACATCCTTCTTTTTTTGATTGCACCCTTTTAACGCTTCCTTATTCCAATTCCAGGTCATTCGTGACACGAAGACGATCCAAAGACAGTGCAATTGCACGGCAAGGCAAAGTCGACAAAGTCATGGAGGATTTGGAATGGAAGCGTTTCCCCTATCCTCCGGGCGCTCCAGGCTGATGCGCCCCAGGGCGCCGCTGCGGTAATCGGCAAGTAATATCCGGGCGGCTTTTTCGCGGTCGGGTTGTCCCTTGTCGCGGCAGACCCGGCGTTCCGCTATGGCCTCCAGCAGGGAGACGCCATCCATGCCTTCCGGATTGCAGCGGTAACGGGCGGTCAGAAGTGGAGCATAGCGGGCAAGCAGTATCTGCGCGAGAAACAGCGCGACTTCCTCGCTCGACACCGCGTTGACGCCGATGGCGTGGCTGGCGGCCAGCAGGTAGCCATCCGCCTCGCGTTCGATTTTCGGCCACATCAGGCCGGGCGTGTCGGTAAGCGTCATGCCCCGCCTCAAGTCCAACGTCTGCTGGGATTTGGTGACGGCTGGCTCATCGCCCACCGCCGCCACCCGTTTCTTCAACAGCGCGTTCATCAGCGTGGATTTGCCAACATTGGGAATGCCCATGATCATCATCCGCAGCGGCTTTGCCAATTCGTCGCGATGCGGCGCAAGCTGGCGGCACAGCGCGGGAATGCGCGCCACCTCCCCTGATTTCTTGCAGGAAATCGCCACTGCCTTAGCGGGATGCCGCGCCGTCTCCGCCTGCATGCGATAGAATTCCAACCAGTCTTTTGTTACGTCCGCATCCGCCAGATCCGCCTTGTTCAGCACTTTCAGGCAGGGGCGCTGCCGGAATTCCCGCAGGTCGCGGATCATGGGATTGGCGCTGGCCTCCGGCAAACGGGCATCCAGCATCTCGATCACCACATCCACCCGCGCCAAGGTCTCTGCCGCCTTCTTGCGGGCGGAAGCCATGTGACCGGGGAACCATTGAATCATGTCCGCATGTCCAGTTCCGAAAAAACGCCAGGCAGCATCAAGGTCTGCAAGGTGCGCTGGGTAAACAGGTAACGCCCATCGACGACGAACCCAAGTTCTTCCCAAGGTACGGCATGATTCAAAAGATGAACGGCGCGCCGCATGTCCATCTTGACTTTCGGGAAGAGCGCCAATATGGAACCATCATATGCCTTGCAGGGATGCGTGAAAAATGGCAGTTGGTTCCTGGTCTTGGCGTTTACATAGATGCGCGGGCCGGGGATCTTGCAGTAATCCCGTCCCCATTGCCACCAGTTGCTTTCGTCGAATTTTTGTATACGGCGCGCCAGGAGTTTTTCCTTGTGGCGTTCCAGATGCGGGTGCCGGAGATTATAGAGCATGCGCCGGGTACTGCCGGTTCTTGCCGTATGCGAACAAACGAATTCGAGGTTGCCGTCCGGGTGGTTATAGATATCGTCCGCGCCCGACACGCCGCCGACCCGGACATCGAAAAGATCGGCAAGCGGGATAGCGAGCGTCGAATGGGTGAAAACAATCTGTCCATGAAAATGGGACATTTCCCGCTTTTCCCAGTCTGCGTCATCGATTTTCCGGCAAAGCGTCTTGCGCGAAAAATCGCCGCGCGCGAAACGGAAAATCGCGCAATTGGGCACGACATCAGAAAAGATTTTCCGGTCTCCCATTTCAATCCAGTGCGTGATGCCGCCTTCTGCGTACAACCAATCATTGAGACGCGCGGCGGCCGTGAGCTTGATGAATTCCCGCGGCACGATGAAAATCAACTCGCCGCCATCGGTCAAATGGCGCACGCATTTCTCGATGAAAAACAAAAACAGGTTGGAGCGCCCGTCGAACCGCCGCATGTCCAGCAATTGCCTGGTTTCGCGGGAAATATCCCGGTAGCGGACATAGGGAGGATTGCCGATGATGGTATCGAACCGTTCCTGCGGGTCAAGCGCGAAGAAATTCATCGTCCTTGCCCCGGTCGGGGCAATCCGCGCGTCCAGCTCTATGGCGACGCATCCCGGCAGGTGACGCGAAAACGCCCCATTGCCCGCCGACGGCTCCAACACCCGGCCATGATTCCTGCGCAGCGCCAGCATGAGGCGCACAATTACTTCCGGAGTAAAGACCTGACCGAAAACGAGTTTTGCGCGCGCGTCTTGTTCCTCACGCGTCAGGACGGAAACGGCCTCGGACAAGAGGCTCACGACGAGCTTTCCATCACGGTCAGAATGACGCCCCATCGCCGCCAACGGCCCAGCGCCTTGCCGATGGATTCACTCAGGATGCTGCATTGCATGACGTTGCCAAGTCATGAGAAGGAAAGGCATCATTCTACCGCGCGATTCGGGAACATGGAGCATGGAGGACAGACAAAGACATCGTGCCTTTTGCGGTTCAGGTGTCTCTGTCATGCGAAAGACGGATCGTAAAACTCTCCGAATGAAAATTCGCATAATAGCGTCCCGAATGCGCCGTGAATTTCAGAACGCAATAATCGGGGTCGGCAACTCCCTGCTTGTAATAGAGCGTATCGCCCGTCTGCCAGACCATTTCCTTGCTTTCAGTGTCTTCCAGTGCTTTCATGTAGCTCGGCAATTGTACGCCGCGAAAGAAACGTTTGTCGAAAAAATACATGCTGGCCTTGGAATTTTCCCGGAACTGGGCGACGCGCAGGGAGGAAGCATTGGTGGTAAACCAGAAGTATTGGATGCCTTCCCGCTTGCGCGGGGACAGCATGGCCTTCATGTTGGGAAACCCGTCGCCATCCACCGAACCGATAAGCGACACGCTTTGTTTGTCAATCAATTTGCCAGGAGTGGCTTCGACGTTTTTCAGCATGACGCGGATACTCCCGTGCCCGTATCATGGATCGCGCATGTTAGCCGATAGGGCCGCCTTTCCCAGCCGTTCGCGTAAGAACTCGATGAAACATTGCGTCCGGGCGGGGAGCAGGCGGGTTTTGGTGAGCGCGTAGACCGTGATTGCCGCGCCGCGCCATGCGGGCAGGATGCGGCGCAGTCTTCCCAGATTCAATTCGTCGCTGACGATTTCTTCCGGCGTCAGGAGGATGCCCATCCCCAAGGCCGCCAGCCGCCGGATCATGCCCACGTTGTTGAGCGTGAAGCGGCCTTTCGCGGCAACCGTGAGAGTTTGCGCGCCGTCGGAGAGCGTCCACGCGCTTGCTTTCAGAAAGTGCAGGCATTCGTGCTCTTCCAGATCGGCGGGAAGGCTTGGTTCGCCCGCGCGTTCGAGGTAATCCGGCGAGGCGTAGAGGCAAGGCGTGAGGAAAACCAGCGGACGGGCGATCTGTTGCGCGCCGCCGGGAATGTCGGCTTCCGGGCAGCCGACGCGGATGGCCACGTCGAACGGTTCGCGCACCAGATCGACCTGGCGCGGAGAAAAATCGAAGTCGAAGGTGATGCCGGGATAGCGTCCGGCGAATTCGGCGATGAGCCGCGCCAAGTAGGTGACGGCGAAATCCGCCGGAAACGAGGCGCGCAGCTCGCCCAGTTGCTCGTGCGCCAGTCGCGCTTCCTCCACGATGCGCCGACAGCGCTCGAAATACAGTTGCCCGGCTTCGGTCAATTCGATCTTGCGCGTCGTGCGATGCAAAAGACGCAGGCCGATGGATTTTTCCAGTGCGCCGATGCGCCTGGAGAGGGTCGAATTCGGAATGCCGTTCGCCTTCACCGCGCGGCGAAAACCCTGGGTGCGCACGACTTCCACGAACAGAGTCATGTCGTTCAGGAGTTCCATTTTCATTGCTCCTCCATTTGGGGATCAATATCCTTCATGACACCTGGTTTGTTCCATGAGAGAAACAGCGGCAATGCGTTTTCCGCAGGGGAGATTCCAATGGTAATGTATAATGGAATTGTTACTGACAAGGGAGGAACCGGCCATGTATTTGACCCTGACCCGAAACGGCCAATTTACCGTCAACAAATTCCTGATGGAGCATATCGGCGTCAAACTTGGGGATCCCATTTCCGTTCGCGCCATGCCAGACGGCAGCTTTTCCGTCACGGCAAGAAACAAGAAACGCCCCTTGAGCGAGATGCGCGGGGCATTCCGTCACATCTTTGGGGATGTTGATCCGTTGAGCCTCGAGGACATGGACCAGACCATTTCGGAAGGCTACACAAACGTCGGCAAGACCGGTCTGGATGACCTGAAATGACAACGGTCATTCTTGACACAAACGTGCTGGTTAGACTGGTGTTGGATGACAACTCGTATCAGTCCGATGTCGCCTTCGAGGGTGTGGAGTCCGCAACGTCAATCGTTGTCCCCGCGCTTGTTTTTTTGTGAGTTCGTAAGGGTGCTGCGAACAATCAGGAACAGCGCGGGCGAAAAGAAATATTCCAGAAAAATGATCGCGGAAAGCATCCGAAACTTCATCGATTTCGATCATGTTTCAATCGACGATGATGAGGTTGAGGCCGGTCTGAAAATGCTTGAAGCGGGCGGCGATTTTGCAGACAGCGTCATTGAATACACTAGCCGAACCTTTGCGCGCAATACTGTAACAACATTTTTTTCCTTCGACAAGTTGGCAAAAAGCGGCCTTTCCGCGCTGTTGCTGCATTGATCCTAAATTCCTCAGTTACCTGCTATTGACCCCCGATAACCTGATTGGGTAGAGCGAGAAAGAATGGATTTCTGGTTTTGCAGGCGAGGAATTGCCTGATGATGTAGCGCACGAAGGCGCTGCCGCCGCGCGCGCCAAGGCCGGACGCTGTGATGTCCGTGGCGTCGATATCGAGCATCCAGGGGGGGCGCCCAAGGTTTCGCCGGCACTCTCCGGCAACGCGCGATCCATCCACTCCGCGCCTTCCGTTCTTCTTCGCTTTCCCGTCCGCGCGCGCGGAGCGCCAGACGCGCGAGTCCGCCTACGACTTTCGCCGCCGATCTTCTTCATCCCCGGTCTCCGCGGCCCCGCGTCATC
>JAITRP010000154.1 GCA_031288305.1 Zoogloeaceae bacterium | reverse complement strand
CAACCCGCCGCCAGAAAATGAGGGAACCGATCCTCGCTCTCCCGCGAACTTGTCTTGCAGACAGAGCTTGGGGGCATCGATCTGGCTCCCTCAAATCGAATTCTCCGGCATACAAGGGGCAGCACGGCGCGGTGTTTTCAAGAAAGAAGTCACCGCCCTTGCAGCCTGCAAGGGCGCTACGCGCCGCATAAAACGATGCCCTCTCCCACTCCTGATGGGGGGTGCCTCCCCCGCAAGCGGAGGAGGGGACGGCAAACGTTTGCGCTTTGTCTGGAAGGGGTTTTCCTCCACCTTTACTCGCGCCCACAGTCAATATGCGGCAGCTTTGCCGCCGGTAACTGATCTGTCCTCTGTCTTCTGATCCAGTAAACGCAAAAAGTGGTCGAGGATGTGAAAGTGGTCCTCAAACAATTCCGCCTCCAGCGCGGGTAGTTCGCCGATGGGGAACCAGCGGGCTTCGGCTGCGTCGTCCGCGCCGTGGACGGCGGGAAGCGCGGGAGGCGGCAGGTCGAACCAGTGGGCGTGCGTGAGGATGCGCCCGCGCGCGCTGCGGTCGGGATGATCGAAAACCGCCACTTCCCGCAAGGCGTGGAGGATGCCAGTATCCGGCACGTCCAGCCCGGTTTCTTCCTTCAGTTCGCGCAGCGCGCCTTGGCAAAGTCGCTCCCGCCCTTCGAGAAAGCCGCCGGGCAGCGCCCACAGGCCGCGTCCCGGCGCGTTTTTCCGCCGCACCAGCAGCACCTGCCCCGCCGCCGTTACCAGCGCGTCCAGCGTCACGAAGGGACCTTCTCCCCATTTTTGCCGATAGGCGAGCACCGCTTGGCATTCCTCGCGCATGGCAGCGAAATCCGTGCGCGCGCGCCAGTTTTCGAGAAAGTGGGCGACGGCGGGCGGAACCAGTGCCGCCCAGGAGGCGGACGCCTCCTGGGTAAAATACATCCGGCGGATGGCGCTAGCGTCGATGTCGCCCTGGCGTTCCAGCATCAGCGGACGCCAGCGCGGAAACCAGCGCAGGTAATCGCTGGAAGCGTCCTTGTAAAACCCGGCGATCGCCACACGCGCGGACAAGGGAAGCCCCCGCTTGCGCATTTCTTCCTCCGCGCTGCGCGCTGCTGCTGCCGCCCAGCGCCGATCATCGTAATAGTCGCGTATGTAAACGAACGATACGCGCCGCGCCGCGCGCGCATCCAGGCTGGCGCGGATCATCGTTGCGCGTTCTTCCAGCGTAAAAGGATTGCGCGCGCTTCTCGCCGCAAACGCCGACCCCAACACCACCAGCACCTGCCCGGCACGCGCCAGCGCCGCCCGCAACAAGGCAGCATGGGCATTGTGAAAAGGCTGAAAACGCCCCACCAGAACGGCGGCGTCAAACGATCCGCGCAAGGACACGGGTTTTATTCCTCCGGGAAATGTCATTCATTTTATTTCTTCGTATTTGAATTGCATAGCGCGTACAGCGCGCACGGTTTTCCTCCCTCCTGACAAGGGGGGTTTGCGGCGGTTCGGTTTGCATCAGACGTTCCTTGTTTTACCGCCGCAAACCCCTCCCCAGCCTCCCCTTGACAGGGGAGAGCGTTTGGCCGCGCTTCGTTTGGGGCGGGTTATCGGCATGGGCATCTTCCATTTTCAATCGCGCTCTTGCATGACCTCCTCGATTTCCGCCACCGTGCGCGGCGCGTGGGTATATACTTGGCAGCCTTGTTTCGTGACGACGACATCATCCTCGATGCGAATGCCCATGTTGTGCAAATGCTCCGGCACGTCGGCGGCGGGGCGGATGTACAGGCCGGGTTCCACGGTCAGGGTCATGTCGGCTTCCAGGGGAACCCACGCCTTGCCTTGGCGGTAATCGCCCGCGTCATGCACATCCAGCCCTAGCCAGTGACCAGTGCGGTGCATGTAGAAACGCTGGTACGCGCCAGATTCCACCAGGCCATCCACAGTGCCGGACAACAGGCGCAAATCCGCCATGCCTTGCGTCAATACCCGCACGGCGGCCATATGCGGCGCATCAAACCCCGCGCCGGGACGAATGGCCGCCACCGCCGCCGCTTGCGCGGCCAGCACGATTTCATAACAATCCTTCTGCGCGGCGGAAAACCGCCCGTTGACCGGAAAAGTGCGGCTGATGTCCGCGGCGTAGCCTTGAACCTCGCAACCCGCATCGATCAGCGCCAGTCCCGCGTCCGGCAGGCGTTTGTCGTTTGCCGTGTAATGCAGCACACAGGCATTGCCGCCACCGGCGACAATCGGCGCGTAGGCATGACCCGCCGCGCCCCGGCGGCGGAATTCATAGCCCAACTCCGCTTCCAGTTCATGCTCGAACATTCCGGGACGGCAGGCGCGCATGGCGCGCAAATGCCCGGCGGTGGCAATCCCGGCGGCCTGCCGCATGAGCGCGAGTTCCGCCGCGTCCTTCACCCGGCGCATGGCATCCAGCGTTTGCTGCAAATCGCAAAGGAGCGCGGGCGCACGCCTGTCCGTCCGGCTCATACCACGCGCCGCGTTCAGGGCGCGAATGACGCGGGCATCGTTTTCGCTGTCCTGCCCCAGCGCGTGCCAGAGCGCTGGCCTGTCCGCCAGAAGCCGCGGCAATCGCGTCTCCAAGGAAGATATGGGAAAGGCCGCGTCAAAACCGAAAACCTCTTTTGCCGCCTTCGGCCCATGACGAAACCCTTCCCAGACTTCCCTTGTTGCGTCTTTTTCCCGGCAAAACAGGATGGAACGCCCACCCGCCAGCACCAGCACCGCGTCCGGTTCGGGAAAGGCCGTCAGATACCAGAAATCGGAATCGAAACGATAAGGATACGTCGTATCCCGGCTGCGCGTTTTCTCGGCAGCAGTGGGAATCACCGCCACGCCCTCGCCGATATGCGCCAGTATCCGTTCGCGCCGCGCCGCCTGCGGACGATAACGCGGCTTTATCTTGCGCGGCGGGCGAGGACTGGCGCGCATGCGCGTGACCATCACGCTTCCGGCGTGCTGTCCAGCGAGAAAGTGAATTCCTTGAAGGACGCGCCGCTTTCTTCGTCGCTTTGTTCAAATTCCAGCGATTTGTCGGTGTGCCGGGTCTCCCCCTTGTCCGCGCCCGTATCGATGGTGGAATTATTGACCAGCCAGGAAAGATTGGTGGGCGAATCGGAATTGGCCAAGGCTTCGTCCAGCGTGATGACGCCCTCGCGGTACAGCCGGAACAGGTCCTGCTCGAAGGTCTGCGATCCGGGTGCAAGGCTTTGTTCCATCGCTTCCTTGATGGCCTGCACCTCGCCACGCTCGATCAACTCGCTGATATGGCGCGTGTTGAGCAGCACTTCCACCGAGGGAATGCGAACGCTATCCGGCTTCCTCACCAGACGCTGGGAAACGATGGCGCGCAGACTGGTGGTCAATTCCAGAAACAGCGCTGAACGGTTTTCCAGCGGGAAGAAATTGATGATGCGGTTCAAGGCGTGGTAGCTGTTGTTGGCGTGCAGGGTCGCCACGCACATGCAGCCCGTCTGGGCATAGGCCAGCGCCGCCTGCATGGTTTCCTTGTCGCGGATTTCGCCAATCATGATGCAGTCCGGCGCTTGGCGCATGGCGTTTCTCAGGGCGGACGCCCAGTCGTGCGTATCGATGCCCAGTTCGCGCTGGTTGACGATGGACTTCTTGTGCCGGAACAGGAACTCTATCGGGTCTTCCACCGTCAGGATATGCCCGCTGCGATTGATGTTGCGAAAATCCAGCATGGCCGCGATCGTGGTGGATTTGCCCGAACCCGTGCTGCCGACGATCAGGATCAGCCCGCGCTTTTCCATGATCAGATCGCTCATGATCGGCGGCAGGCCCAGGCTGCTCAATTCCGGGATATTGCTCTGGATGAAGCGCACGACGATGCTGATTGAATTGCGCTGGCGGAAGAGATTGACCCGGAAATTGCCCACCTGCGGCATGCCGAAGGAAAGATTCATTTCCATGTCGTTCTCGAAAACCTGCGCCTGCTCGACCGTCATCAATTCCAAGGCAATTTTCTCGATCATGTCCGGCGTCATCACCTGCTGGTTGACCGGCATGGAATTGCCGTGAATCTTGATGTGAATCGGCGTCCCGGCAGAAACAAACAGGTCGGAGGCCTGCTTTTCCGACATGAGTTGAAAAAGTTTGTCCAGAATCATGGCTTGCCAACCTTTCCATTAAGAGATGCAAAAGCATACGCGCTATGCGTGAAAACTCAATCGCGCAACAGATCGTTGGTGTTGGTCTTGGCGCGGGTTTGCGCGTCGACCTTCTTGACAATCACCGCGCAATACAGACTGTGACTGCCGTCCCTGGCGGGCAGGTTGCCGGAAACCACCACGGAACCCGCGGGAACGCGGCCATAATGGACCTCGCCTGTCGCGCGATCATAGATTTTCGTGGATTGACCAATATACACGCCCATGGAGATTACCGAGTTTTCCTCGACAATCACGCCCTCGACAATCTCGGAGCGCGCGCCGATGAAGCAGTTATCCTCGATGATGGTCGGATTGGCCTGCAAGGGCTCCAGCACACCGCCCAGTCCCACGCCGCCGGAAAGATGCACGTTCTTTCCCACCTGCGCGCAGGAACCCACCGTCACCCAGGTATCCACCATCGTGCCGCTATCGACATAGGCGCCAATATTCACGTAGGAAGGCATCAGCACCGCGTTCCTGGCAATGTGCGCGCCGCGCCGGACGACCGCCGGCGGCACGACGCGAAACCCGCCGCGCGTAAAATCCGTTTCCGCATACGCCGCGAACTTGACGGGAACCTTGTCGTAATAGCGCGACACGCCATCTTGCATCAGCGCGTTGTCACGAACGCGAAAAGAGAGCAACACCGCTTTCTTGATCCACTGATGCGTCACCCATTGCCCGTCGATTTTCTCCGCCACACGCAGCGCGCCCGCATCCAGCGCCGCCACGATATCCTCAACCGCCTGGATTTCCGCCAGCGCGCTTTGCGGATTCATTTCCTCGCGACGCTCCCAGAGTTCGTCGATCAAGGGTTGCAAGGCCATCAGCCCGGAAACGGAAGGAATTGTCATAAAAAATCCCGATGATTGAAAGTGGCCGCCCAAGGCCAAGAAGTTCCGCATTATAGTCCTTGCGCGACATTGCGGGCAGCACATCTTCCGTACGCTGGCAACAAGCCCGCGCTTTTTCTTGCCTTTCTCCCTTCTTGTATGTTGCCAAGGGGGAGGAAAACCCGTGCGCTCATCGTTAACTTCGTCATTGTTCGGGCTGCGCGGCATGGCAAGAATGACGAAATTGCGCTCCATTCAATTGGGTGCAATCCAAAGTGGGGAAAAACCGTCCAGACGAAGCGCCGACGTGCTCCCTCCCCTGACAAGGGAAGGCCGGGGACGGGGGAAGACAACCGCGCTTTCCCTGATCGCCAAGCCATGCTCAACCCTGAGATACCAGCAACGGCATACCTATTGGTGATCGACGTCACCTTGACTTCCTCCACTTTGGATTACGCCCCTTGGATCGCGCCCGTTGCGCGCGGCTCTGCTTTCCAGTAACTTCGCTTCCTTTATTCGGCGGCTTTCCCGCCGCCTGTCTTTTTTTGCGCCGCATTCCTACAGCCATGACCACTACCTTTCCCCTTTCTTCCTGTCCCGTTTTCCTTGCCGCCGACGCGCGCGTGGATGACGCTGCCGTGCAGTCCCTGCCCAATTCGCGCAAGATTTATGTCGCGGGATCGCGCCCGGACATCCGGGCGCCCATGCGGGAAATCCGGCAGGGCGACACGCCCGCGGGATCCGGAGGCGGCGTCAATCCGCCAGTCTTTGTCTATGATTGTTCCGGCCCGTATACCGACCCGGATATCTCGATCGACATTCGCTCCGGCCTGCCGCCACTGCGCGAAAAGTGGATTGCGGAAAGAGGCGACAGCGCGACATTGCCCGCCTTGAGTTCCGCATATGGCCGCCGCCGTCTGGCCGACCCGGCGCTTGCCGCGCTGCGTTTTCCCGCGCTGGCGCGTCAACCGCGCCGCGCTCTCCCCGGCAGGAAAGTGACGCAGATGCACTACGCGCGCAGCGGCATCATCACGCCGGAGATGGAATTCGTCGCCCTGCGCGAAAATCTGAATCGGCAAGCCTATCTGCAAAGCCTGCGGGAATCCGGACCAAACGGTGAAAAAATGGCGGCGCGGCTCGCTCGCCAGCACCCCGGCGAAACCTTTGGCGCGCGCATTCCGGAAGAAATCACGCCGGAATTCGTATGTAGCGAAATCGCCCGAGGACGCGCCATCCTTCCCGCCAACATCAACCATCCCGAATCCGAGCCAATGATCATCGGGCGCAACTTTCTCACCAAGATCAACGCCAACATCGGCAATTCCACGCTGGTCTCTTCCATTCGCGAGGAAGTCGACAAGATGATCTGGGCGATTCGCTGGGGCGGCGACACGGTGATGGATTTGTCCACCGGCAAGCACATCCACGAGACGCGCGAATGGATTCTCCGCAATTCGCCCGTGCCCATCGGCGCCGTGCCCATTTACCAGGCGCTGGAAAAAGTCGATGGCAAGGCCGAGGAACTCACCTGGGAGATTTTCCGCGACACCCTGATCGAACAGGCCGAACAGGGCGTCGATTACTTCACCATTCACGCGGGCGTCCTGCTTTCCCACATTCCCCTGACCGCCGATCGCATGACCGGCATCGTCAGCCGCGGCGGCGCCATCATGGCGAAATGGTGCCTGGCGCATCAGGCGGAGAATTTTCTCCACACGCATTTCGAAGACATCTGCGCCATCCTGAACGCCTATGACGTAGCGTTTTCCCTGGGCGACGGCCTGCGTCCCGGCTCCATTTACGACGCCAACGACAACGCCCAGTTTGCCGAACTGAAAACCCTGGGCGAATTGACCGGCATCGCCTGGAAGCATGACGTGCAGACCATGATCGAAGGTCCCGGTCATGTGCCCTTGCAGCGCATCCAGGAAAACATGGAACAGGAACTCGCCTGGTGCGGGGAAGCGCCCTTCTACACCTTGGGGCCGCTGGCGACGGACATCTCTCCCGGCTACGACCATATCGCCAGCGCCATCGGCGCGGCGCAGATCGGCTGGCGCGGCACGGCCATGCTCTGTTACGTGACGCCCAAGGAACATCTGGGTCTGCCCGACAAGAGCGATGTCAAGGAAGGCATCATTACCTACAAACTCGCCGCCCACACCGCCGATCTCGCCAAGGGACACCCCGGCGCGCAGATTCGGGACAACGCCCTGTCCAAGGCGCGCTACGAATTCCGCTGGGAAGACCAGTTCAACCTCGGCCTCGACCCCGACAAGGCGCGGGAATTCCACGATGAGACGTTGCCGCGCGAGGCGGCCAAGGCCGCGCGCTTCTGTTCCATGTGCGGCCCGCGCTTCTGTTCCATGAAAATCGCCCAGGAAGTGCGCGAATTCGCGGTCGGACAGGAATCCGGGAGATCGGCAAAAGACATGGCGGAAAAGGCGGGGTAAGGAGACGCCCAAAAGCAGGGTTTTGCTTTTCGCCGCCTCCTTGCCCGTTCCAGCGTTCCAGACCGCTTTCCCCTGCATTCAATGGCGATGGCGTTGGTTCGAGGACGCTTGCGGGCTTGCGCCCCGATGAAATGATCATGCGGCGCGCCCGACCGATAGACTTGTCATGCGCCATTTTCGATGGCACTTCGTGTATAGGGCTGAAAGTTATGGATGTAGTCATCCATGTTCTCATCGAGCATCTTGCGATACTCGGTCACGAAATATTCCACGGTTTCTTCTTTTGCGGACGCCATTTCTTCCGCGCTATTCCAGCCACATGCGCTTACCCAAGAGTTGAATCTTGCGGTGGCGTACATCATTGACGCGCTAACCTTTCCTTTTGCAGCCGCCTCGGTAATCTGACTGTTCGAGAGATGAATATGCGCGTCCGCTCGATCATAGAAATTGTCATCTGGATTCTGCATAAATCTCTCCTTCCTGACGCATGACGCGAAGACGATCCGAAGACAGTGCACTGACGCCTTCCGTGCTCGCCGCGATCTCCGCCCGCACTGCGGGCGTCGTCCGGGCATTCTTATGCAAACGAAGTTCCATCTTCCTCTCCTTTCTTTTCCTTCAGCGAATCTACCACCTCTCCCAACACTTCACGCGCAAAAAACAACGGCCAACGTGAAAATTGTATCGAATCGTCAGGGATGCGACACTTTATCCATTGCAGATTGCCTTGATAGTCTGCATTGGGGTGAAATGAACATCGCACCCAACAATTCATTTGAGCCGACGCCGCTTTACGGCGCGGTTTGGTTCCGGCGTTAGAAATCACAAAATGGAGCTTCCCTTGAAAAATTTCATGAAAAATCTCGTCATATTACTTCTGCTCGCCGTATCTGGCGCAGCGATGGGTGCTGACCGCACCGAGAAAATTGTTCGCCTCATGGAGGCGCAAGGGCTGGCGCAAACGTTCGAGCAACAGATGCAAATGGGGCGTGAGACATGCAGGAAACAAGCGGACGACATGCTTTCACAGATATTTTCCAGTCTCCGGATCACGCCGGAGGTCGAGGCCAAATTCAGGCAGGCTGCCAATGATTTCGTAACGGCAGCCCAGCCAAGCTGGACGGGCAAAGACGTAGCAGAGGTATGGGCACGGTATTACGGTGAGAGTTTCACCGACAATGAGCTGGATCAACTTTTGGCGTACTACACTTCCCCCTTGGCGCAAAAGGAGGTTTCAGCCAGTCGTACCGCGCTTGTGCAGTTCAACACGTACTTTCAGGAACAGTATCAGCCCATCCAGGAAAACGCTAGCAAAGCTTTCATTCAACGAATACAAGCAATTGCCGAGGAGTGCAATTGCAAGAAATGATCTCTGACCAAGGCATCGAGCCGACGTTGGGCGTCGTGTGCGGCACAGAAATCATGAAAAGTATCCGTGAAGGCGATATCGCCAATTTCATCGGCATGTTTCGGGGCCAGGCGTCCCGTCCTGTTGGCATTGAGGAGATGAACGAGGCCATTGCCGCTGGCTGAGCGGGCGAAGACTGGAAAAGGCACATTTCGGTCGATACCAACATTCTTGTCCGCGCACTCATGCAGGATGACCCCGAACAAGGAGCGGTTGCGGCAAGGCTTTTGCAGTGCGAATGCATCACCGTTTCCCTGGTCGTTCTGTGCGAGTTCGCATGGGTGCTTGGCAGATGCTACAAGCTGAAGTGCCAAGAAATAGCCGCAGTCATCCACAATCTGGCGGATGCGTCCAATATCCAGACGCATCGCGCGGCGGTAGATGCCGGGTTGGCCTTGCTCGCAGCGGGCGGCGATTTCGCGGACGGCGTCATTGCCTTCGATAGCCGCTGGTCAGGCGGCGAACGATTTTTCTCTTTCGATAAAAAAAGCCGTTAAGCGCCTGTCCGGCTGCGACTATGATGCAAGTCTTGCGACAAAGGCAAATGTGCCTTTTTTGAGTTCAATCAGTTGACGGTTGGTCGACTGAATCGCGTCCCTCACAACAACACCCGCTCAATCCCCCCTCGATTGGCCTTTTCCACATACTCCCGCATCCAGTCTTCCCCCAACAGCCGTCGTGCCAATTCCACAACAACGTAGTCGGCGCGGATTTTGGCGTCCTTGCGGTAGCGGGAAAGTCCTTGCAGGCAGGAGGGGCAGGAGGTGAGGACTTTTATCTGTCCGCGAAAACCGTCGGCGCGCAACTGGGCGGCGTCCTGTTCGATTTCCTTTTGCTTTCGAAAACGCACCTGGGTGGCGATGTCCGGGCGGGTGACGGAGAAGGTGCCGGATTCGCCGCAGCAGCGGTCGCAGAGCGGCACTTCTCCGCTTGCCGCGCCGACCAGGGCGTTTACCACTTTCAATGCCGGATGCGTCTTCATCGGCGTGTGGCAGGGGTCGTGGTACAGGTAGCGCATCGCGCCCCTGCCTTTTTCTTCTTTCCCGGTCTCTTCCAGGCGGACGCCTTTTTCCATCAGGTATTCGTGGATGTCCAGCAGGCGGCAGCCGGGGAAAATGCGGTCGAATTCGTATTTTTGCAGTTGATCCATACAGGTGCCGCAGGAGACGATCACCGTCTTGATGTCCAGATAATTCAAGGTGTTGGCGACACGATGAAAGAGCACCCGGTTGTCCGTGGTGATCTGCTGTCCCTTGTCGTTCGCGCCCGAGGCGCTTTGCGGATAGCCGCAGCACAGGTAGCCCGGCGGCAGCACAGTGGTCGCGCCGACATGGTGGAGCATGGCCTGGGTGGCCAATCCCACCTGGGAAAAGAGCCGCTCGGAGCCGCAGCCGGGAAAGTAGAACACGGCGTCCGACTCTTCCGCGCGCTTTGCCGGATCGCGGATCACCGGAATCACGCTGGCGTCCTCGATGTCCAGGAGCGCGCGCGAGGTGCGGGCGGGCAGGCCGCGCGGCATGGGCTTGTTGAGAAAGTGGATGACCTGCGCCTTCCCTTCCGGACGGCCGCGCGTGGCGGGCGGATGCTTGACCGACGCCTGGATCAGCCCCAGCGACTTGCCCAGGCGAAAACTCAGGCGTTGCGCCCGGTAGCCCAGGTCGATCATCAATTTGCGCATCAGCTTGATGGCGGTCGGGTCTTTCAGGGAAAGAAAGCGCATCGCCAGGAAGCCAACCGGCGAGAAGGTTTTCTTGCCGCGCTTGCGCAGGAAATTGCGCACGGCGATGGTGACGTCGCCAAAGTCGATATCCACCGGACAAGGACGCGCGCAGCGGTGGCAGACCGTGCAGTGGTCGGCCACGTCGTTGAATTCGGCGAAGTGTTGCAGGCTCACCCCGCGCCGGGTCTGTTCCTCGTATAAAAAGGCCTCGATCAACAGGCTCAGGCCGAGAATCTTGTTTCTGGGGCTGTAGAGCAGATTGGCGCGCGGCACGTGCGTGGAGCAGACGGGTTTGCACTTGCCGCAGCGCAGGCAGTTCTTGACCAGGGCGGAAATATGCCCGATGGCCGATTGCTCCATGATGAGCGATTCCGACCCCAGGAGCGAAAAGGAAGGCGTGTAGGCGTTGGCGAGATTGCCGCCCGGCATGAGTTTGCCCTGGTTGAACCGCCCCTCCGGGTCGACTTTTTCCTTGTAGGCGCGAAAGGGCGCGATTTCCGCCTCGCTCAGAAAATCCAGCTTGGTAATGCCGATGCCATGCTCGCCGGAGATGACGCCATCGAGCGAGCGGGCGAGCGCCATGATGCGCTCCACCGCCCGGTTGGCGGTTTGCAGCATTTCGTAGTTGTCGGAATTGACCGGGATGTTGGTGTGCACATTGCCGTCGCCCGCGTGCATGTGCAGCGCCACGAACACCCGCCCGCGCAGCACTTCCTGCTGCACGGCGTCCAGTTTTTCGGAAAGCGGACGAAAGATGGGGCCATCGAAAATGAAATCCAGCGGCTCCTTCAATTCCTTCTTCCAGGAAACCCGCACGGAATAATCCTGCAAGCGGTGAAAGAGCGTCGGATGTTCCGCCTTGTTGGTCAGTTCGCCCGCCACGATGCCGAATTCGGCAAAGCGGCGCTCGGCCTCCGGCAGCGGCAGGTCGAGGTTGTCCAGGAGCCACTGCCAGCGCCGCCGCACCAAGGTGACGTGTTCCTCTGCCTCTTCGCGCCGCTCGCCGATCAGGATGTCCTTTTCCAGCTTGCTGTCGCCCGTATCGACCGGCAGGTCGCCTTGCAGGAATTCCATGAGCGCATCGCACAGATCGATCTTGTTTTCGATGGAGCGTTCGATATTGATGCGCTCGATGCCGTCGCAATATTCGCCCATGCGCGGCAGCGGAATCACCACGTCCTCGTTTACCTTGAAGGCGTTGGTGTGCCGGGAAATGGCGGCGGTGCGGGAACGGTCGAGCCAGAATTTCTTGCGCATGTCCGGCGAGACGGCGATAAAACCCTCGGCGCCGCGGGCGTTGGCCATGCGCACGACCTCGGAAGCGGCGGCCATCACCGCGTCCTCATCGTGTCCCACGATGTCGCCGATCAGCACCATCTTCGGACGTCCGTGGCGCTTGGCCTTGGTGGCGTAGCCGACGGCCTTCACGTAACGTTCGTCCATGTGCTCCAGCCCGGCCAGTTGCACGCCCGCCGCGTGTCCCTTGCCGCCCGGCTTGAAATGCTCGGTGATTTCCACGATGGAAGGCACCGCCTCACGCACCTGGCCGAAGAATTCCAGGCACACGGCGCGCGTGACCGGCGGCATCTGGTGCAGCACCCAGCGGGCGGCGACGATGATGCCGTCGGTTCCTTCCTTCTGCACGCCGGGAATGCCGCCCAGGAATTTGTCGGTCACATCCTTGCCCAGACCGTCCTTGCGGCAGCGCGCGCCGGGAAGTTGCAGGATTTCCTCGGAAATGAGTTTCTTGCCGTTGGGCGTGAAGCGGCGCAGGCGGAATTCCACGCTTTCCTGCTCGTGGATCTTGCCGAAATTGTGTTGCAGGCGCTCGACTTCCAGCCAGTCGCCTTCCGGCGTCACCATCTTCCACCAGGCGAGATTGTCGAGCGCCGTTCCCCAGAGCACCGCCTTCTTGCCGCCCGCGTTCATGGCGATGTTGCCGCCCACCGTGGAAGCGGAAGCCGAAGTGGGATCGACGGCGAACACCCGCCCAGCCTTCGCCGCCGCCTGCGCCACCTGGTCGGTGACGACGCCCGCGCCGGCGCGGAGGGTGGCGTAAGGCGTTGTATGACCGGGCAGCGCGATTTCCTCCACCGGCGAGAGATCGGCGAGCTTTTCGGTATTGATGACCGCGGAACAGGGAGAAAGCGGAATGGCCCCGCCCGTGTAGCCGGTGCCGCCGCCGCGCGGGATGATGGTGAGTCCCGCCTCGATGCAGCCCTTGACGAGCGGGGCGACTTCCTCCTCGGTATCCGGGCAGAGCACCACGAATGGATATTCGACGCGCCAATCGGTGGCGTCCGTCACATGCGCGACGCGGGAAAGCCCGTCGAAGGCGATGTTGTCGCGGCGGGTATGGCGTCCGAGGATTTTCTGCACCTTGTGGCGCAGGCGGTACGCCTTGCGAAAACGTTCCTCGAAGGCGCGCACGGCCTCCCATGCCGCCGCCAGCAAGCGTTCCACCTTGCCGTTGCGATCCGGGTCTTCCGCCGCCGTTGCCTCGCGGCGTTTCTCCACTTCGTTCAGGCGATGATGCAAGGCGTCGATCAGGGCTTCGCGCCGGTCGCGGTGCAGGATCAGATCGTCTTCGAGGAAGGGATTGCGCGCCACCACCCAGATGTCGCCCAACACCTCATAGAGCATCCGCGCCGACCGCCCGGTGACGCGCTCGCCGCGCAATTCATCGAGAATCTTCCAGTTCTCTTCGCCCAAGAGACGAATGACGATCTCCCGATCGGAAAAGGACGTGTAGTTGTAGGGGATTTCTCGCAGGCGGGTCATGTCATGTTCGTGTCAAAGGACGAATGCTTTTTGCCGCTTCCCTGGCGCGTCAGGCCTCCAGACCTTCACCCGTCGTCAGATAGCGAATTAAATCCCGTACCGGGCGGATGCTCTGGCCGAAGGGAAGTTTTGTCTTGCCGCGAAAGAACAGGCCATGCTTGAATTCGCCGCGCACGGCGGCGGCGAGTTGGTGGTCGATGCAGAATTGCCCATGCTTGGGATTGGCGTCGCGCAGGCCGCACGTAACCAGGCAATCCCAGGCCAGGGTGCATTGGTGCTGTTTGCCTTCCGCCGCCCGCATCAGTTTTTGCTCGCGCGCCAGATAGTTTTCCAGCCAGGGCGTGCGCACGGCGCGCGCGGGAAGACCGGCGCAGCTCATGAATTCCACCACGGTTTCATCGGTCGCGCCCAACAGCACCTTCTTGAATTCAAGATGCGCGTCCCCTTCCTCGGTGACGGCAAAGGCGGTTCCCAGTTGCACGGCGGAAGCGCCCATGTCGAGAAGTTCCCGTACCTGCGCGTGGCTGCTGATGCCGCCCGCGGGAATCAGGGGAATATGTTCGGATTCCAGACCCATGTCCTTGAAGACCTGCAAGACGCCGGGAAGGACGACATCGAAATCGAACCTTGGATCGTTTACGTCTTCTTTTTGTTGCGCGCCCAGATGGCCGCCCGCATAGGCGGGATGTTCGATGACAATGGCGTCGGGCAGGCGTTTCTTGCGCATCCATTTTTTCAGAATCAGCGCGACGCCGCGCACATCCGAGAGAATGGGAAAAAGCGCGACTTCCGGGAAATCTGTCGTCAAATCCGGCAAATCCAGCGGCAGACCAGCGCCCATGACGATGGCGTGCGCTCCGGATTCGCAGGACTGGCGCACGTACTCCTGATACTGCGACACGGCGCGCATGACATTGACCGCAATCATGCCGCGCCCCTGGGCAATTTCCAGCGCGCCGCGAATTTCCCGGTCGAGGGCGATGCGGTTGGCCTTCCAGATGGTTGCCTTGTTGAGTTCCCGGTCCTTGATCCGGCGCGTCATTTCCAGCAGATCTGGATGGTGGTGGCGCAGATCGACGCTGGCGATGGTGCCGACGGCATTTTCGGCCGCAACCGCGCCCGCCAGCTTGCGAGCCGAAATGGCAACGCCCATGCCGCCCTGCACAATGGGCAACAGCGTTTTCCCGCGAAAGACGAACGGCGGCAAACGGGAGGCGGGAGAAAGCGGAGCGGGCGGTTCGCGCGAATCGGACATCAAAATCCACAACCGGTCAAAAGGCGGGCAAGGGTAGCAGAAAATCCGCCACGTTGCCCGAACGAATCACAATGACGGCCAGACAAATCCCCCCTCCCCCTCATTCCGGCATTTGCCAGAACAAGGGAGCGGATGGGAGCGGGAGCGCCGTGTTATTTTTCCAGCACATAGACGCCGGGCGCGTCGGCCAGCGCCGGATATCTGCGATTGGAAACGGGCGGCGCGTCGATCAGTTCGCCGCCGCGCGTTTCCAGCCAGACTTTCCATTCTTCCCACCAGGAGCCGGGTTGCTTCTTGCTGCGCTTCATCCAGTCGTCGTAGCGCTCGTTCGGGCCGGGTTCGCCCGACCAGAAGGCGCGTTTGGGCGGATTGACCGGCGGATTGACGATGCCGACGATGTGGCCGGAAGTCGACAGCACGAAATGCACCGGCGCGTTCTCGTTGATGTATTTGCGGATGCGATAGCACTGCGTCCACGGCGCGATGTGATCGTCGATGGCCGTTACCGCGTAGAGCGGCTGGGTGATGCAATGCAGGTCGATGGGCTGCCCGGCGATGGTCAGGTGGTCGCGCTTGACGAGGTTGTTCTTCAGGTACATCTCCCGCAGGTAGTAGCTGTGCATGGCGTAGGGCATGCGGGTGGAATCGACGTTCCAGAACAACACATCGAAGGGCGGCAGGGTTTCGCCATACAGATAGCTATGCACCCAGTAATGCCAGATCAGGCTGTTGGAACGCAGGAGACGAAAGGAGGATGCCATGTCGCGGCCATCCAGGTATCCCTTTTGCGACATGGTCTCTTCCAGCGCGTCGATGCCCGCTTCGTTGATGAAAACCTCGATGTCGCCGGGACGGGAAAAATCCGTGAGCGTGGTAAACAATGTCCAGTCCGCCGCCGGAACCTTGCCTGGGCCATACTGGCGGTTGGCCCAGGCCAGCCACGTGCTGACCAGCGTGCCGCCGATGCAGTAGCCCACGAGGTGCAGCTTGGGAACCTGGCAGAAATCCAGTACTTTCCTTATCGCCTCATCCGCGCCTTCGAGCAGGTAATCATCGAAGGCGATGCTGGACATATCCGCCGTGGGGTTTTTCCAACTGGTGATGAACACGGAAAATCCCTGATCCGCCAGATATTTGACCAGGCTCTTCTTGGCGGTCAAATCCAGAATGTAGAACTTGTTGATCCAGGGCGTGACGATGAGAATGGGGACGGAACGCACCTTCTGTGTGGTCGGCGTGTAATGGATGATTTCCAGCAGACGGTTGCGATAGATCACCTTGCCGGGCGTGGTCGCCAGGTCCTTGCCGACCTGAAAGGCGTCTTCTTCCACCATCAGGATATTGTTTGCCTTGATGTCGCGGAAAAAGTTCTGCGTCCCGCTCGCCAGGCTCTTGCCGTTGCTTTCCACGAATTTGCGCAGGGCGATGGGATTGGTCCAGAAAAAGTTGGTCGGCGCGACGGCGTTCAGCCATTTGCGCAGCCAGAAGGCGGCGCGGCGGCGCTCCTTGCCGTTCATGCCCGGCGTCTCGAAGTACATGTCCTGCAAGCGATGGGTGAACGCCAGATACCATTCCTTCATGATGTCCCAGGAAGCGGATTCGCTCCAGGCCGGATCGGCGAAACGGGTATCGTCGGCGTGCGGCAACACCACGTCTTCCGAGGGGATGCCCAGGGCGCGGCGCGCGGTGTGCGCCTGCAATGCCAGCAGGTCGCCGGAAAGCGCGGTAATGGCGCGGGAAAGCTCCTGCGGATGCATCAGCCAGGCCATGTGCGCGTTGAGCATGGCGCTGGTGACGCCAAAAGGGTCCACATGCTTGCTGATATTGTCATACAAGGTTTCCAGCGGACTGGCCTCATTGATGTCGAAGCCCTTGTGTTCGGTTGATGAAGACGGTTTGGCGCTGCTCATGGAATGTCTCCTGACGTATGGTTTCGCCTTTATACCATATCCGCGCCCAAAGACGGATACGCGCAATGTCGGCAATTCGCGGATAATGCGGGGATATGGGTATGGATCCCCTGCGAAACACAACATACAACAACCGCCATGAAAGGAGAATGACATGTTCAAACACATTCTGTTGCCCACGGATGGGACGGAGCTTTCCAACAAGACGGCGCGCCACGCGGTGCGCTTCGCGCGCGAGACGGGCGCGCGGATTACGGCCTTTTTCGCCAAGCCGGAATATCCGGTTACCTACTTTGGCGAAGGCGCGCTGATCGACCCGACTTCTCCGGAAAAATTCGCGGAAATGGCCGAGCAGCAGGCCAGGGAAGTATTCGCCTTCATCCTGCGGGAATGCCAGGAAGCGGGCGTGGAATGCCAGACGGTCAGCACGAGCAGCGACATCCCTTATGAAGCCATCATCAATGCCGCCAACCAGAACGGCTGCGATCTGATTTTCATGGCCTCGCATGGACGCCGCGGCATCAGCGGCCTGCTTCTGGGCAGCGAAACCAACAAGGTGCTGACCCACTCGCAGATTCCTGTGCTGGTATATCGGTAAAACACGGCGGCAAAAAGTGGGGTTCCACTTTTTGCCGATTCAGTCAGCAAAAAAAGCAACGCAACCCACTGCCCTGCACGATCCTGTAGGAGCGCACGCAGTGCGCTCCTACGACAACCATACAGATTGGACGGGTTTTGTACGTTGGATTTTCACGGCTTGAAGCCAGGCTTTGCTTGGTTTCAAACCCCAAGACAAACTGGCACAAGACCGAAGGCCGCGGAGCTTTTCGTGCTCATTCATGACGGTTCTGTCATCGTCTGCGCCATTTCGAGTAGCCGTTCCCGTTCCGCTTCCGGCAGGCAATATGCCAGCAACAACAAGCGGGCAAGCGTTTCGTCCGGGCAATAAAAATAAGCCACCGGAACCCTCAGCGCCGCCGCGATCTGTTCCGCCATCCTGAATGGCGGCTCGTGCACCCCGCCTTCATATCGGCTGATGCGCGCGCTGCTGCACTGCTCGTCCAGACCGATCAACACGCCCAGGCGATCCTGCGGCAACCCCGCCGCTATTCGGGCAGTACGCATTCTTGCGCCAAACAAAGAGGTAGAGGTTTTGACCATTCGGCAATGGTCGGAAAGTTTTGTTGACAAAACTCTACGTTTTTCGCGGAATGCCGTCCGCCGACATGCCGGAGAATATGTCCTGCAAGACCTGAAAAGAGGCGGACAGGATTGAAGGTTTCTCGAAGGGTGGTGTCGAGAACAGCAAAATTCGGCGACTGCTGTCCATCAAGAAAGACTGGCCGATTCCGGTGCGCAACCTGATGGCATATGAGTTGAGCGTGGATACGTTGTCGTTGTTTCACATCGCAAGAAGGAGGTTGTACATGTCTGATCAACAAGTTTCGACACCGAAGCAAGGCGCTGTCATTGGCGGGTGGATACGCCTGGCGCTTGGCGTAGCGCTCATGTTCTTATCGTTGTTCTCGTTTATTTTCTATCTCCCGCTGTTCTTTACGGCCTTCGTGCTTGGGATTGTGGCAATTGCCAGCGGCGTATCGGTCACGGGATTTCGATCCTTCTGCTATCGATTGCAATTCCTGTTTTCCTCGGTTTTGGTCTCGGGGCTTATCGCACGAAACAGGCTGTGGATGAAGTTGCGGCCAGCACTTCAACATCTTCCGCAACCACAGGAACAGAAGCAAATACGAAAGGACAAGCCCAGCCTCAACCACAAGGCCAAACGCCGGAACAAAAATATTTGGCGGAGAATGTTGAGCTTTACGACTTTCAAGCCAGTTACATGGAGAGCATCCTTGATGACAGGGTTCCTGGCGTCACATTCAAGATAAAGAACAAAGGCGACCGCATTCTGGAGTATGTAAAAGTGCTCGTCCTGTTCAAAGATTCTTCCGGCTCCGTCATTGCAGAAGAGGGCTATCTTCCAGTCTTTATTTCAAAATATGGCTTTTCAGAAAACAGAAAACCGCTTAAACCCGGATACATCTGGTAGATAGAGCACAACCACTTCTACAAAGCCAGTTCCGTGCCGACAGAATGGAAAGAGGGATTGGGCGAAGCAAAGATTGTAGAAATCCGCTTCGCCAAGGAACAGTACCCCTAGCCGGGTCTTGGGTTTTCGTTGCCTCCTTTCAAACCGTATAAACCGCAAAATCCATCCGGCCTGTGCAATTGTCGTAGGGGCGCACTGCATGCGCCCCTACAGGAACGTGCAGATGGTAGTGGGTTACGTTGTCTTTACTCCAAAAAAGGGCAGGCTTCGCCTGCCCTTTTTTGCTAGGGCGTGTTCACACTATCGCAGAGCATCGATGCTCAGGACGAAATGGATAAAAGCACAGAACATCCGATCAAGTTTTTCGAAGCGGGAGAAGATTCGGCGAAAGCCTTTGAGCCGACGGAACAGACGCTCGACTTCGTTACGGCGGCAGTACAGGACTTGATCGTATTCCCAGGCATTGATCCGGTTGCGCTTGGGCGAAACGACAGGAGAAGACGATAGGCCAACGCCATAAACCGGATCATAAGGATGCAAAAATTTGCAAAAAGGATCATAGGCCGTTATCATTTTCAGGATCATAAGCGCGCAAAAAAGGATCATAAGCGATGCAAATTTACAGTCCGCCGCTGATTTCTTGCTCGCCCTTGGTTTTGCCGCATGCTTCCGGGCTTCACATTCGCCGCACAGATGCTTCATGTTCCGCACACATGTCCTGTCTATACTGCGGATGTGTTCAACCAAATCTGGAGAAAAATGATGAATAGGACGCTTTTCAAAAAACTGTCGGGCATGGTCATCCTGGCCTTGATGCTGATGATTCCCCTGATGCTGGTGGAAGAGCAGATCGGCGAGCGCAGCGGATACCAGAAACAAGTGGAATGGGAAGTCGCCAAAACGTCGTTTGGCGCGCAAACCCTGGCCGGGCCGATGCTGGCCGTGCGTTACCGGGTGCAGAAACCACCGGAAGCCGTCAAGGACGAGAAGACGGGCAAAACCGTGGCAACCCGCGTTCCCCTGCCGGAAGAGCGGGTTCTGACGGCGCCCGCCGAACGATTGGAGATCGAGGGCGATGCCGAGATGGATGAGCGCCAGCGGGGCATCTACCGGGTGCGGCTTTACCATCTGGAAATGATGCTGAAGGGTAATTTCAATCTTCCCGCCGATCTTCTGCGCCTCAAACCGGAGGATGGAAAACTGCTGGACGCGCGCGCCGTATTGCTCTTTGGCGTCTCGGACTTGCGCGGCATCGGCAATGACCCGGAAGTTGACGTCAACGGCCAGAAACTGCGCTTTGTCAAACCCAAAGACAATACGCTGGCGCACGCGATCTACGGCAGCTATCTGGAAATGGAACTGGGCAGGCTGGATCCGGGCGAAGCGCGCAGTTTTGCCTTTGCCTTTCCCTTGAAACTGTCCGGCATGAATTCTTTTTCCTTCGCGCCCACGGCGCTTTCCAACAGCCTCAAACTGACTTCCGTATGGCCGCATCCCAGTTTTGGCGGGAGCTTCCTGCCGCATGAACGGCGTGTCGACGCTACGGGATTCGAGGCGAAATGGATGGTTTCCAGTCTCAACCTGAATGACAAACAGGATAGTGAAAATACGGAAGTATTGGGCGTCGATTTCATCGAGCCGGTCAACCTCTACCTGCAATCCGAACGGGCGATCAAGTATGGCGTGCTGTTCATCGTGCTCACCTTTACCGCCTTCTTCCTGTGGGAAATCCTGCGCCGCCATCCCCTGCATGGCATGCAATACCTGCTGGCCGGATTGGCGCTGACCATTTTTTTCCTGCTGTTGATCGCGCTTTCCGAGCACATCGCCTTCCTCTACGCCTACCTGCTTTCCGCCGCCGCCTGTATCGGCCTGATTGTGTTCTACCTTTCCGGCGTACTGGGCGGGCGTGAACCGGCGCTGGCCTTCGGCGGCGGACTGGTCATCCTCTACGGCGCGCTTTATGGCCTGCTCCAGTCGGAAGACAACGCGCTGCTCATCGGCAGCGGAATGCTCTTCACCGCCCTTGCCGTCGTCATGATCAGCACCCGCAAACTGAACTGGCACAAGCTGGGCAGCGGCATCGGAAAGGAAAACAACTATCCGTATGGATAACGGCTGGGCAGGAGGACAGAAGACAGAATGGCCTCCGGTCTTTGTAATTCGTACTCTGTCATCAGAAGAACCCACGGAGCGCATCCCTGCCCAACACGCGACCACGGACTACAGAATACAGACCACAAAGGCCGCGCCAGCGGTCGCTTTGTCTTCTGTCCCCTGCCCTCCTAAGCAGCGGCAACCATTACCTGGTTCTTGCCCGCTTTCTTGGATTCGTACATGGCGGCGTCGGCGCGGCGGATAACGGAAGACTGGCTTTCGCCTGTCTGAAGCTGGGCAATGCCGGCGCTGAAGGTGATCAGCACTCTTTGGTTCTCGTGAAGAAAAATGCGGCGGGTGAGATTGCGTTGCAGACGGGTCATGGCGGAAACGGCCTCCTTCAGATCGGTTTCCGGAAAGATGATGACGAATTCCTCGCCGCCAAAGCGGGCTGCCGTATCCTGCGGGCGCAGGCTCTCGCGGATGACCGCGGCCAGGTGGATCAGCGCCTCGTCGCCTGCCGCGTGACCATGACTGTCATTCAGTTTCTTGAAATCGTCGATGTCCAGAAGCGAAAGGCAAATCGGCAGTTCATGCCGTTTTGCGCGGGCGATTTCCTTGTTCAGCACCTCATCTAGCCCGCGCCGGTTCAACGCCCCTGTGAGCTGATCGTGACGAATCAGATGGCTGGTCCGCGCCAGTTCCTGTTCCAGCGCCTTGACGCGCCTTTCCGCCGCCGCCGCCTTTTCCTGCGTCGCGCGCAGATCGTCGCGGGACCTCTGGGCATTCAACTGCATGGCGCGGGTTTTCTGCATCACCTCCGCCAACACCAATTCCAGTTCATTGATGTCGTTGGCCGCGCTTACCTGTTTGGCGCACTGTTCCATGGCGTCGTGGTAATCGGAAGTCGCTCCGGCAAACGAGGCCAGATGATCGACAAATCCGCTCAGCATGTGTTTCAGCGCGTCCTTGGCTTCTTGCAGGCTGAGTTTTAGCTGGCCTTGCTTGAAAATGACCTCTTTCATGCGCTGTTCCGCGTCATCCAGCGCGCGCTGGGAAAGCGGCTTTTCCACGATGGCGCGGACAATCTCGATTTGTCCGGCAAGCCACTGATCGTCCTGCAACAGTTCGCCGATGTTTTCGATCACCAGCCGCAAGAGTTTCAGCAGACTGGCGCGCAATTCAGCCTGATCCTCGATGGAAAGCGCCAGACGAAAGGCAAATTGCTTCAGGGTGGCCTGCGTCGTCGCCAGTTGGGCAAGGGAATCGGCTTGGCGAACCGCCTGCGCGAGCGCCTGCGCCTCGTTGAAAAAGCGGGGCTGCTCGGCCAGCAAGGGAGCGATGCAGTTTTCCAGCGTGTAGGCAAAAAGTTCGCGCAGTTCCGGCAGCACGGCCATCCTGTCGCCAACCGGCGCGGATGACGCGGACTCCGGCGCGGACGCCGGACTGACGGATGCCGCACCGGATTCGGGAAGATTGGCGTCCGTCAAGAGAATGTCATTGGCGGCCTCGCCGCGCGCCCAGGCGCGTTGCAGGTTTTCCAGGCGCGTAAAGAGGACGCGGGGATTGCTGGCGGAAATGGCAAGCGCCCGATCCAGCGCCTCTCGCTTCTTGCCTGGCGTGATGTCGGCGGATTTGTTTTCCCATTGCCGGAACAATTCGCCAATCAAACGGCTCCAGGCCAGTTGCTGGATTTCCGCCAGCGCGCCGAATCCGCCCGCCAGTGTCCGGCGCACGCCTTCCCAATCCTGGCGCGCGACAGCCTCGTTCAAATCCCGTTCCAGACGTGGTTGTCCCGGCGCGGCCTGACCCAGTTCATGCGCCAGTTGCTTGAGTTCCCTTTCCGGAAACGCTTCCCCGCCGGACGCCAGTCCGGAAATTTCCGCGTACAACATGCGGTAATTATCCGGCGTGGGCAGGATGCGCCGCACCGCCAACTGGCGAAACGCCTCGCGCGCAATTTCGGTCGGATTGTTGGGCGTATTCATCAGGAAGTCGAAAAGTCAGGGAGTGCGCCCATTGTAGGCAAATGCTGGCGCTTGTGGGAGCCTCGAAGCTATAATCCCCTCTTGTCCCGCCCCTGTAGCATGAAGGTCGTGCAGTTGATTTGTAATCATCAGGCGTTGGTTCGATTCCGACCGGGGGCGCCAGGGGTTTGAAGGGTTCATTCCGCTGCTCAAAGCAATCCGGGAGCAAGTAAGCTCGCATATGCAGCGACGTATCACCGCCTCATTGAACTGGCAAAAAGTGGGATCATGCTTTTTGCCGGTTTTCACGCCTTCAGCAATGCTTCCTTTTCGTCCAGCCAGCGTTCGCGCGTTTGATCGGCTTTTTCGGGAAAGCGGGCGAGCAGGGTTTCGGCAAGGGCGCGCGCGGTTTCCACGAGGTCGGCATCGGCTTCCAGGTCGGCGTAGCGGAGCAGGGGCAAGCCGCTCTGGCGGCTGCCGATGAATTCGCCGGGACCGCGCAGTTGCAGATCCTGACGGGCAACCTCAAAACCATCGTTGTTTTCAAAGATGATTTTTAAACGCGCGCGCGCGCTTGGAGAAAGGGGTTCGGCGTAGAGCAGGACGCAACTGCTTTCCTGCGCGCCGCGCCCGACCCGGCCGCGCAACTGGTGCAACTGGGCAAGCCCGAAGCGTTCAGCGTGTTCGATGACCATCAGGCTGGCGTTGGGCACGTCCACGCCGACTTCAATCACTGTGGTCGCCACCAGCAAATCGATTTTCCCGGCGACGAATTCCGCCATGACCGCCTGTTTCTCGGCGCTTTTCAGGCGACCATGCGCCAGGCCGATACGCAGTCCCGGCAGGGCGTCTGTAAGCCGCGCGTGGGTTTCCAGCGCGGTTTTGAGTTGCAGGCTCTCGGATTCTTCGATCAGCGGACAAACCCAATACGCCTGCTGCCCGGCAGCCACTTTCCTGCGCACATGGGCAATGACTTTTTCCCGCCGTCCATCCCGCGCCAGACGGGTGCGAATGGGTACGCGCCCCGGCGGGAGTTCATCCAGAACGGAAACATCCAGGTCGGCGCAGTAGCTCATGGCCAGGGTGCGCGGGATGGGCGTGGCGGACATCATCAACTGATGCGGCGCTTTCCCCTTCTGGCGCAGGGCGAGACGCTGCTGGACGCCGAAACGATGCTGTTCATCGATGACGATGAGCGCCAGTCGCTCATAATCAACGCCCTCCTGAATCAAGGCGTGCGTGCCGACAATCAGTCCCGCCGCGCGGGCGGCGGCAAGCCGCGCCGCGCGCGTCCTGCCCTTCTGTCTGCCGGCAAGGCAAACAACTTCCACGCCCAGCGGCTCGAACCAGCCGCTCAGTTTCAGGTAATGCTGCTCGGCAAGGATTTCAGTCGGAACCATGAACGCCGCCTGCCAGCCAGATTCCACAGCTTGACAGATGGCAAGCGCCGCCACCAGCGTCTTGCCCGCGCCGACATCGCCTTGCAACAGGCGCTGCATGGGATGCGGCGCGCACAAGTCGGCGTTGATTTCAGCGCAGACGCGCCGCTGGGCGCGGGTGAGATCAAAGGGAAGCTGGCGAACGAGGGCGGCGGCGAGCTCGCCGCTGGCGGCAAGACACGGCGCGCCGATTTCGCGCCGCGCCCGGTATGCCCGGCGCAAGGAGATTTGCTGCGCGAGCAGCTCGTCGAGCTTGACCCGCCGCCAAGCCGGGTGTTGGCGCGCGGCAAGGGACTGCGCGTTTGCATCGGCGGGCGGGTGATGCAGGAAGACAAGGGCTTCCCAAAGCGTCGGCAATCCTGCCTTGGCGAGAAATTCGGCGCTCAACGTTTCCGATAGCGGCGTATCGGAAATCGCCTTGTCGATGCGCGCCGTCAATACCGGCTGCGCCAGTCCGGCAGTGGTGGGATAGATGGGCGTCAGGCTTTCCGGCAATGGCGTATCGGGCAGGACGACGCGAAAGCGCGGATGCACCATTTCCGCGCCGAAATAACCTTGGCGAATTTCGCCAACGCAGCGCACTTGATTGCCCACGGCAAGCGCGGCCTGCTGGTTGGGATAGAAGTGGAGAAAACGCAGGGTAATCGCGCCGCTCGCATCGGCAAGCCGGACGATCAGCTGCCGTCGAGGATGAAACTGTATCTGGCAGTCGATGATTGCACCCTGCAATTGCACACTGTTGGCCGCCTCCTCTTCCCCTTTCCCGAACAGCGCGGCATCGAGCGCCGTTTTGATGGGCGTGACGCGGGTTTCGTCCTCATAGCGCAATGGCAGGTGCAAGAGCAGGTCTTCCCGGCGCGTTATCCCCAGCCGCCTGAATTTTTCCGTCAGCGCGGAGGACTTGCCAAGCGGTTTCCCGCTTTCCCGCAAAGCGGGAAGTGCGCGCGCATGGGTATTCAAACGTTCAGGCACGCGATGGCGTCGACTTCCACCAGCGCGCCCTTGGGCAGTTCCCGGACGCCCACGGCGGCACGCGCCGGATATGGCGCGCTGAAGTAACGCGTCATGGCCTCGTTGATCTTGGCGAAATGCGTCATGTCGGCAAGATAAACGTTGAGTCTCACCACGTTGGATAGACTGCCGCCCGCGGCGCCCACGACGGCTTTCAGATTTTCAAAGACCTGCGCGACCTGCGCGTCGATGCCGTCGACCAGAGTCTGATTGGCGGGATTCAAGCCAATCTGCCCGGAAACATACAGTGTGGCGGCGGCATCAATCACCTTGACAGCCTGGGAATAGGTACCGATGGCTGCGGGCGCCTTGTCGGTGGCGATGATGGTTTTTTGCATGGGTACGCTCCTGTTATTCGGGAACAATCAAGGGAAAAATCAGTTTCTGGGCAGCGGCAAAAGCAACCCCTCTATGCCCAATTCGCGCATTTTTTTACGCGCCGCTTCCGCTTCGGCCTGGGTTCTGAAAGGACCGACCTGTACGCGGGTTTCCAGTGTGGCGTGGATGCCGTGTTGCAAAAGCCGGTTGTGCAGGTCTTCCGCGCGCTTGAAATTGGAAAAAACGCCCGCCTGCACCAGAAAACCGCCCCTCCGTTGCGGCGGCACGGACGGTGTTACGTGGCGCGGAGCGTTCTCCGCCGCCGCAACCTGCGGCACGGACGGCGAGGATGGAGACGGCAAGGTAACTTCCGGCGGCGCGGTGAGTTCCGGCACCACGGGCGCGCTCTCCGGCGGCGCGACATATTCGACGGGCGGCGGGGAAGGCGGTGTGATGACGCGCATCGGCGCTTCCGGCACAGTCGTTTTGATGCCCGGCGCCGACGGCGGCGCAGCGGGCGTGATCATGGGCGGCGCGGGCGGCAATTCCGGCACGGTCTCGACCTGCGGCGGATCGGGCGGCGTTTCTTCCGGAGGCGTTTCCTCCGGGACTTCCGTCGGCGCGTCCGTCGGCGTGACCGGCTGGATAAGCGGCGGTTGTCCGGGCACGGGCACGGGCTGGGTAAAAGGCGGTTCTTCCGTTTCTTCGCCGGGACGAGCAAGGTAATCGAAAAAGGCCAGCAACAAGAGCAACGCCGCCACCATGCCCGCCGCCAGCATCAGGCGCTTGATGATTTTGCCGCGTTGTTCCGCCACGCCGTTCTCTACGTCCTCCTCCTCTTCTTCCTCATCGGTGGTATCCACAACCTGCGTATCGTCCTCGCTCATGATTTTTCCTTACGCTTGATCAGCGCCACCACCAGGTCCGCCTCGGCGCGAGCAATGCCGCAACGCTCGGCGATAGTGACAGCGTCATGCCCAAGCAACGCCATTTGCATGGCGTCGTTGTAGAGTGGCGCGGCGTTTTGCGCCATTTGCAGCTTGTGCATTTCCTGCTCCACGGCATCACGCCAGCTTTCATTGTCGCTGCGCAAGGCGGCGAACGCGCCGCGCAGGGCGTCCATTTCCTCGCGCAACTGCGTCATCTCCCGCTCCACGCCCGCCATGAACGCCCGTTGGGCAAACGATACATTTGGCGGCGCGAACGTTTCGGAGGATACCGTCTGCTGCGGGCGATTACGGGGACGTTCGTAAATGGGGGGCATGTCTTCGCGCTCCTCGGTTTGTTTGTCGTCGCTTCCAGGCGAAGATTCCGCGCTGGAAGACTCGGCGGCAGTCTCGCCAGAGGATGCCTGCGGCTCCACGCGCATCGCCTCGAGGCGCGCGCGTTCGGCAAAACGATTGATGCGGCGCATGCGCCAGATCAACCAGAACATGTAGGCGACAATCAATAGGATCAGGGTAAGCAAGATTTCCCGCCAGCCCAGCAGATTTGCCGTCGCCATCACGCCGCCTTTCGTTCGTGCCGTTTGCGTTCGTCTTCAGAACCCTTGGTTATACTGTACGCCGATGACATGACCGCTGGCGTCGTAATTGCCCCGAAGCCGCAATCCCGCGCCCTGCGCCTGATCTATCCTCGCTTCCCTGGCGCGTTGGTAGGCGTAGCCAAAATCCAGCGTGGCGTATTTGCCGAAGCGATACTGCCCGCCCACCGCCAGCCAGAGACGATGCGCGTCCGGCAACAGGACGGCGCGATCCGCCGCGCGTATCGGCGAACGATCATAGGCGATGCCGAATTTCGATTTCCAACGCTCGTTATAGGCATACGCCGCGCCCCAGGAAAGCCGCCAACTGCCATGATCGTACCCATCTACACGCTCCCAGTTGACCCAGGAAATATCGCCCATCGCTTCCCAACGCTCCGAAATCTGCTGCCAGACCGAAAGGGAAAATACGTCCGGCGTTTTGAAGCGGCCACGCGCATCCACGCCGGGAAAGGCTTGCAAGACGCTGGCGGCGTCCGCTTCCAGCCGGTACTCCATCCCGGAGCGGTACGCCAGACCCAGGCGCATTTCCGGCGAAAGGGTAAACAACGCGCCGGCATTCCAGCCCCAGGCGCCGTCCGTATCGGAATCCCGCATCGCGTTCAAAGCGGTCTTCAGGCGGATTTGCTGATAATTCAGCCCCAGACCCACGGACACCCGGTCAGAAATGCGATAGGCCAGCGCCGGATTGATGTTGAGGGAAGAAAGTTGCGCGCGCGCGCCCATGTCGCGTCCCAGCCAGTCATCGTCATATTCCATGTCCAGGCTGTAGGGAGAAGAAATCCCCAGGCCCAGCGACAAATCCGCATTCACCGGCCAGGAAGCATAAACATGCGGCAAACCGCGCCATTGCCCTGCCTGTCCGCCTTCGCCGCCGACAAGGCCGACGCTGCCGTCATTATCGAATTCATAACGGCTTTGCGCGCCCACCAGCCCCACGGAAAGCTGCGCGCCGGAAAGCTGCGTCAGTCCCGCCGGGTTGTAATACAGTGTGCCGACATTGTCGGCGGAGGCCGCCGCGCCCGCATAGGCCACGCCCAGCCCGCTGGCGTTCTCTTCCGCCGCCAGGAATCCGCTGGCGCAAACGCCCCGCGACAAGGCGGCGCAGGACAGGAACGCGGCAAACAAAGTAGCTTTTTTCATATGCTGTAAAGACTATCAGGCAAAGATGGCGGGATTTTACGGTTAAACGACGCAAAGGTCGACGCCGCATGACATGTCGCGGACAAAATTCTTGCATCTCATGG
Source organism: Zoogloeaceae bacterium (assembly GCA_031288305.1). Lineage (GTDB taxonomy): Bacteria > Pseudomonadota > Gammaproteobacteria > Burkholderiales > Rhodocyclaceae > Azovibrio. Next base: position 128 of record JAITRP010000154.1, on the reverse strand, counting down.
AGCAGGTAATGGAAGAGAACAGCCGGGAATTTGGGCTGGACATTCCCTTTTCCGGCGACAACAACCGCTACCAAGACCTGAAGAGCGGCGTGACGCTCTACGACAACATGGAATATGGCCGTACTGCC
>JAITRP010000011.1 GCA_031288305.1 Zoogloeaceae bacterium | reverse complement strand
CGCCCTTCAGGGCGGCGCGAAGGTCGAGACCCCGGCCTGAAGGCCGGGGTCTCGACCGTAGCCATTGGGGAGGGGAGAGAAACCCCTTCCCAATGACGTTAGACCGGCAGCCCTGAAGGGCTGCCGCTAATTTCTTGCTCAGGCGGAAAGGTTTTCCACCACGTTTTCGGCGGTTTGCGCCGCGCTCAGAAGACTTTTGGCGGCGGCGATTTCGGTAGCCGACAAGCCGCGGTCGATCTTCTGGCGGATTTCGTTCCTGAGCGAAAAGAGCGCCTCCCGGAGCGCGCGCGCCTTTGCCGGGTCTGCCGCGCCCTTGCCGTTTGCGAAGACGTCAAAAGCGGAAACGAAAGTATCGGTGCTCATGGTTCCTCCTTCAGGGGATAGGTAAGGGTGGTTTCGCCCGCCTGGAGAATCAGGCGGTCGGCGTGGATGCTGACGAGCGTCGCGCCGCCCGGCAAGACCGCGCCGGGAAAGAATTTTTGCGCGTCATCCATGGTCACGAAGGGAATCTCGCCCAGGGTCACGCTCATGACCTTCAGGCCGCCCAGTTCGTCCGCGCCGCTGGCGACATTGATGCCGTCGCCAAAAAATCCGTTTGCCTCCGGGACGTTTTCCATTGCGCTCGTCCGGATCGTTCGTTCTCCGGGAAGTTTCCCCGGCGCCGTTTCCGTCACCTGGAAGAAGACGGGAACGCCCAGGGTTTTCCGCGCCGCGTCCAGCGCCGCGTCCAGCTTTTGACGCGCCTCGATGTCCAGATGAAAAGGCAAGACCACCTTGCCCGCCAGATAGACAGCCCGCTCGCCGGGAAGACCGATGCGGGAGAGTTCCGCCTCCAGCACCGGCGCGACATCCCGCGCATAGACGACCTTGCGGGTTGCCGTTCGCAACTTCGGCAGGTCCGGGGAGAGGGAGGCCATCATGCCCGTTTCCACCATGCTGTCCTTCAGGTAGAGCGCGAGCGCGAGATCGCCGCCCGCTTCAAGGTAGCGCACCTCGGGGAAAAATCCGTGCGTCTGGAAGGTCTCGCGGGTAAAACGCAGCGTGTCGCTGCCGACGCGGAGGTTCTCGACATGCACCCGGAAGGGAAGCCCTTTTGTCAGGCGAAAGACCTGGCGCAATTCTTGATCGTCCGCCACGCCGCCATGCAGCGCAAGCGCCGCGGGAAGGGTTTTTATCTGGATTTCCCGAAAGCCCGCCGCGTCCAGCGCCGCGCGCAGGTCTTGCGCGGCGGCTTCCAGCAGCGGTGAGCGCCCGGCCAGGATTGCCACGATGAAAACGAAGAGGATGGCCAGCAAAACGGTCGTAATCCCGCCCGCCCGCAAGAGACGCGCGCGGGAAGACGGAGACGGCATTGCTTCCGTTGCGGGCGCGGCGCTCGGTATGGCCTTTGCGTCTTCTGCCGCCGTTACGGGTTCTTCCGGGGTTTTTACGCGAGGTTCGGGCTTTGTCTCCGGCGTCTCCGTCGTTTTCCCGGCGGGGACATGTCCGGCGAATTCCAGCGGGGCCAGCGTGATGACACCCCAGGAAGCGCCGACGGGCCGCCAGGCGAGCGCCGTGAATCCCAGACCCAGCGCCTCGCCCGGAGGAAGCGAAACGCCTGTCTCCGGCGCTTCCACGCCATTTACTACCATCGCGCCCTCCAGCGGACGCGCCAAAACTTCGGGAAACAGCCCCCCTTCCTGTTCGCGGACGCGCAATTCCAGATGACGGTCCGCGACGCTCGTATCCGCCGCCAGGATGAGATCGCAGGCGTCGTCCGCGCCCATCACGTAGACGCCGGCGGCAAGCTCGATGGCCGCGCCCAGCGACGGCCCGCTCAGGATGCGCAATTCCACGATGGGTCGCACGGGCGGCTTCATGGCGCGGCCTCCTCGCCGCCGGATTCCGGCAGCGCATCGGGTTCCGGCAGCGCCGTCCGCGCGGGGGTTCGCGTGGATGGCGGCGCGTAATCCGCCTGTCCCGGCGCGCGCCCGAAATCGGTATCCGTCACCTGCGGCGGCAGATTGCGCAATTCGCCCAGGCGCACGATGCGCGGCGTAATCAGCACCAGGCGTTCCATCTGCCGCGTGTTCTTTTCCGTGGAACGAAAGAGATGTCCCAGCACCGGCACATGCATCAGGAGCGGCACGCCGCTTTTGCTCTCCTGCTTTTCCTCGAAATAATAGCCGCCGATCAGAAGGCTCTGGCCTTCGTCGATGATGGCCTGGGTATTGATCTTCGTCTGCTTGATCGGCGGAATCGCCATGCTGCCGACGATGCCGCTGCTCGCCGCGTTTTCCTGGTCGTCCTGCACGGTCACGGCAAGGCGGATCGAGGGCGCGGCGTTCTCGTTTTCGATGATGTGCGGCGTCACCCGCAACACGGTGCCCGCCTCCACCTTGAAGAGATCCACTTCATCCGAGCCGCTGACCGAGATGTAGTAGGTCGTGACGTTTTCCAGCGAGGCTTCCAGATTGTCCGCCGTCAGGACGGAAGGACGTCCGAGCATCCGCGCCGCGCCGTTCTTTTCCATCGCCTGGACGCGGGCGAGGAAGAAATTGTCGCCGTGGGTGTAGATGGTGGAAAAGATGAGGCCGCTGCCGGAAAGCGCCCCGGCATTGGGCAGGCCGCCCGCGATACTGTTGTCGGTGGAAATATCGAGACCGCTGCTGTAGCCGTCATCCTTCACATGCCGCCCCTGCCAGCTCACCCCCAGATCGCGCTTGAAATCGCTGTCGATATCGACAATGGCCGCGTGAATTTCCACGAGATGCGTCGCCCGGTCGAGATCGTATATGACCTGTTCGTAGTATGGCATCCTCGATTGCGCATCCTGAACGACGACGGCATTCATGCGCGGATCGGCGACAATGCGCAACACGCCCGCCGGGTTTGCCGCATTCGCCACGCCCGCGGCATCCGCCGCGCCCGCCTCCTCGCCAGGCGCGCCGCTCTTGCCGAGCGCCGTCAGACCGCTGCCCTTCAAGCGGGCGACCGTCGCCGGCTGGGTCTGCGCGGCGGAACCGGCGACATCGCGCCCCAGCACCATGGCGCGCAGGATGCTGGCGACGCCGGGAATCGTCACGCTGCGTCCCATGCTCTCGATGGTCGCGTCATCGGCGGTGGCGTATTTCAGCTTGAAGACGCGCAGGATGTTCCTGTCCGCCGCCTTCTCCAGCGCCTGCGCGGCGGCCTCTATCTGCGCCACATAGGCGGGCGGCCCGCGAACCGCCAGGAGGCCGTTGCCGGTCTGGGGATTTTCCAGGGGCAACTGCGAAGAAACGAGGCCAAGCGCCATGATCTGCTGGAACAACGCCTCATCGCCCAGGTTCGGCGCGGCAATCAGCGCCCGTCTGGATTCCTTGCCCGGATAGAAATAGAGCGTGCCGTCGAGCCGATACCAGCGCACATCGAAGGCGCGTTCCAGGCTTTCCAGAAAGGCGCGCGGCGCGACATTCTCGAAACGCCCGCTCAATTTCCCCTCCAGGGCGCCGGAAACCACCGCGGAAAACCCCTGCGTCCGGGCAAAATCCATGAGCACCGCCGCCAGCGGCTCCTGCCGCGAAAAATGACTGTAGGGCGTGTGGAAAAGACCTTGCCCTTGTTGTCTATCTTGTCCAGAAGCGGCAACGGAGAACAACAGGAACGCGCCCGCCAGGAAAGTGGAAAAAAAGCCTTTCCAGATGAAGCGTGGCCGCTTGCCGTCCCTTCGCCCGCCTGCGGGAGAAGGTAGCCCGGCGGGGCCGGGAGAGGGTGCGCTGTCGTTTGGCATCGGGAATCTTGCTGTCATGTAAAGAAGGAACGGTTCTGCCGCCACCAATCGCAATCGTTCAGGAAATCCTGGCAGAGCGCCGGAATCTCTTCCACGCTCGTCGCCGCCATGTCCACGATAACGTGCAGGTAGAACGCCCCTTCGCAAAAGGAAAGGATGGCCTTCCTCTCCCATGCCGACGCCGCCGCCATGCGGGCAAGCTGCCGGGCCTGCCCGCCGGGCGCTTCCTCCGGCGCAGCGGAAACGGGAAGCGGATAAAGAAAGCACAGATGCCGGTCGTCGGGCGCGCTCAGCGTGAATTCCATCTCCCGCAAGGCAACGCGCGCGTATCCCCCGGCGTCCGTCTCAGGCAGCGTCCAGCCGCCCTGCGCGCAAATCGCCGCGAGCGCCGCGTCAAACCGGGAAGTCATGACCCCGCCGCATGGCGGCTCCTTTCGCAATCAGAAGACTGAGGACTGAAGACAGAGGACGGAAGACAGAGTGCTCGCTTCGCTCGCTTTGTGGTCCGTGGTCTGTAATCCGTGTCGGATCACTTGAGTACGGTACCGTGCCAGCCGCCGCTCTGTCTTCCATGCCTGGGAGCGAAAAGCAATCCCCATGCCCAAGCCCCGCCTCGCGGTCTTTCGTCCGCGTTCAAGGCGTTGCACGCCGCCCCCGCCCTGCCCTGCCTCCGTTCCATACCGGTTTTCCCGCGCTTCTTCCCCGATGCGCCGCCAACTTTGGTGGCGGTTGGCGGTCGGGAACGGAGGACAGAGGACAGAGGACAGAGGACGGAGGACAGAACGCTCGCTTGCGCTCGCTTTGTGGTCAGTGGTCTGTAATCCGTGGCCGCGTGTTTGGCGCGATGCGCGCCCCTCCTCTACAAGGTGGCAGCGCCGCTCTGTCTTTTGTCCTCTATACAGCGGTACAATCCACGCGAGAGTTCAAGGGAAATGGAGACTGGAAAATGATCAAGATACACGGCTTCGGCTTGTTCAGTACGATCCCAAGCGAGGCGGCGCATATTATCGACGGCGATATGAACGCGCTGAAAAACGATATCAAAAACGGGTTGGATATAAACAAGCCAATCGTGCTCAGAGAACACATAAAAGTAGCGCCGTTGGAGCTTGCTTTCAGAACCAATAAAGTCGAGATCATCAAACTGCTTGTCGCCAGCGGCGCGAACCTGAACGACAAGGAGTCGCCCGCTTTTTTGGATGCGGTCAGATATTGCAACGAGGAGATCGTAAGATTCATCGCAAAAAACGGCGCCAATATCCATGCGCTGAACAATGTTAAATCAGACGCTTTCAGCGAGGCGCTGTATGGCAAGAAATACAAGAATCTCCCCGTAATCGAAGCGCTTGGACACAGCGTCAGACAATATGGCGGCAAGGCGTTCAGATCTGCCGTGTGGAACAGAATGTATGGCGTATTGGATTTTTTCGTTAAGAACGGCGTCGATGTGAATTACAACAAAGCCGATCAGGTTTTCCCAAATAAACCCACGCCCTTGTGTGTCGTGCCCGATCTGAAAATGGCGAAATATCTCGTGGAAAACGGCGCGGATTTCATGCTTGCGGACGGCGACGGAATGCGCCCATACAACCTGGCGGTCGAGTATGGCAATCAGGATTTGGCGGATTATTACAAATCGCTTGAGCCGCCCCAATTTCATGATACGCAAAACAGGCTGCTGGAACTTGAAAAATACAATCTCCCGCAGAGTTTGATCGCGTTTTTGATGGGTGAAAACAGGCGCGTGAAAATCGATGGCGCGAACCGTTATAGCCCGTCGTATGTCGATTTTTTCGCGCTCGCCGAGGCGCCGGAGATCAAAATCGGGCGGCAAACGGCGCTTCGCCTTTCAAGAGAGATCGATAATTACTCTATCCTTTGGATTATCTGGAATCCCAAGACAAAACGCATTGCCGCCTACGACGAAGAGCATCTGGAGCTAATCGACATTGCGCCATTTGAAGCGTTCATGCAAAATATCTCGATGTATGTGAACAAACTCATCGAAGGCGATCCCATCTAACGCGGCCATGACTTGCCGCCATATTTCTTGAGACCTCCGGCAAGCAGGGAATTGCATTGCGTGCAATGAAAACCGGCCTCATGACCGGCGACATGACCATCGTGCTCATACCACTCGACAAAGGACGGCAGGTTGAAGCCGCACTCGATGCGGGATCGTTTGAGCACACAGGCAAAATAGACGCACCCGCCGCTCAAATCCGCGCTCCACCAGTTTTCTGAAGTGACCACGCCAATACCAGAAACGCGAATTGCCGCTTCGATCGGCTGAAGGTGCACGCAGGTGACGAGTTTGGAGACATGGGACGCGGTGCTGGTCGCATTTGAGAAAGAAATCACAAAAACATCGAGAACGAAAGGAACTTCTTTTTCGTCAGGTTCCGTATCGGGGTTTTTGAAGTACTCTGGATTCAGCCAATCATTCACTGTTGCATCGACGATTTCTTGCAAGTCATCGGTTCGGCGTAACGGGCAGCCAAAAGGCAACCGGTCATGGGATGCTGAAACCATGCTGAATCTCAATTGACGGCACTGGGCATCGTGCCAGCAATAGAACAGCATTTGCGGGCCTTTGATTTTTTGTAAAAGCTCCTTTCTGTTTTCAATGACCAAGCGTAAAAAATTCTGCACGGCGCTTGTGTTGATCTCCGGGTCTTCCTCTTCCCCAGGCGAGAAACAATACAGATTGGAAACGGCCTCATGATTAATGTCTTCCGGGCAGACCGTGATTTCTTCGTCCGCCCGGACAATCTCAAGCCAACGGGAAAAAACCGGGCTGGCGCTCATGGCGGCATCAGCGTTCATGGAACCACTGCACGAAATCGGCAGCCACCTCGGTCGATAACTCTGTAATTGCCTCGGCGATTGCAGGATGCCCCTTGGCGACAGCAATTGCCGATAGGGCACATCGGAGAAAAACGTGATCCCAGGGGCGATTGGATGCTTCGGAAACCAGATGCGGCAAGCGGGCAAGGGATGAAAAATATGCGTCCGCCAAGTCTTCGGGAATTTCCGTGGAATTCTTTTGGCGGCAAATTTCCACCCAGGCGGGAAAATCAAAATAAACATAGCTGGCCTGGGCTGGGTTCGAGGCCAACACTTCAATGACAAATGGAACAACGGCGAATGAGGCCGTATAAACATCGCCCTGATGCGCCAAGGCGCTCCATAAAGAAAACCAAGGCTCTTCATCGCCTTTGCACTCAGGAATGCTCTTCAACTGCGCAAGTAGCGGCGGAATGTCCTTTGCGCTCCCGTAGGCGTGCGTGAGTTCAGACCAGCGCGGAGCGTCGAGACTCAATCTTGAGCACGAATGCGATGGCGATGTTTTCTTGGCGGTCATATATATTCACTTGTTGGTTGGCAAACTGTAACATCCTTTTGGAATCGTGTTATCCAATTCAACATCATCAATATTGAAATTGTCGTCCGGTTCCCGCCCGGAAAGACTCTTGAACAATTTCAGCAAGAAACCTTTTTTATCAATGATTTCATCCACTGGAATATGGCCACACATCACATATTTCCAATGTTTTTCAAACGAATTGGAAACCAATAGATATTCCAAGGCATCCAGGACATTTTGTCGGCTCCTTGGTCCAAATATCAGGAATTGCTTTTTCCTTTCCTCAATGACCTTGTTCATGGAGTCAGTGTCATTGATGCGAAAATTATCCAATTCCTCATCTGTCAAAACTCCGAGAAAATATTCCAACGCATCGATGTACATCAAGTTTATTTTCTTTGCCATAGTCGAGACTTGACATTTTGAGCACGAATGCGATGGCGATGTTTTCTTGGCGGTCATGTCAGGATGCTTTCTTGCGGATTTTCTTGCAGGACTTCACGATGGATACGCTGGCCGACCTGCCAGCAGAGCATGCTTTGGGCGGCGTTCGCCGTTTGCGCCACGTGCTGGCGCGCGGCTTCGACCAGGTTGCGGATGTCGGCCAGCAGCGGCGCGGCTATTTTCGTGGAAACGGGCGTGATTTTCTTGACCAGGGGCCTGGTTTTCATGATCTCGTCCGATTTCTTCGTCGCCATCAGCGGCCTCCCGCAGCTTGCGCCAGTATTCGCCGATTGTAACGTATTCGGGCTTGGAATGGATTGACGCGAGATGCCACTACAATGGCAAACAGGTCAGAAGTTTTTCTGTAAATCATGTTTTTTGGCAAACTCGCGCATCCGATCAGCGAATTTGTCAGGGTCTTCATAGAAAGCCCGGTCCAAAGCATCCAACGCTTCGTCTCGATTGCTTTCGGTTTCGGAATCGGCGGCAGCCAAAAATATACGTCTGTCGCCGGTATCGACGGGAACCGCCGCATCTCCAAAGAGGACTTCTTTCGCGGCGAGTAGAAGGCGAAGGCTTTCCAATGCCCCTATGGTTCTTAATCCTTCAACAGCAGAATCAAAGTAATCGCCCGAACTGTTGTGAAAATATTGGTCAAAGCCCCCGTTGCATACTTCTCTAACTGTCGCATCCCGGACGATTCGATACGGGCTTGCGATTGAAGCATTGCGGGTGAGAAGCGTACCAGATTTTCATGGCGTCCATGGGGGTTTTGCTGTTGAGCGCGGCCTGGGGCAGATGTTCGTTGTAGAGCAGGCAATAGCGAAGCAGGGTCTGTTCGAGGTCTTCG
>JAITRP010000130.1 GCA_031288305.1 Zoogloeaceae bacterium | reverse complement strand
TCGGCTCAAAGGCTTTCGCCGAATCTTCTCCCGCTTCGAAAAACTCGATCGGATGTTCTGTGCTTTTATCCATTTCGTCCTGATCATCGATGCTCTGCGATAGCGTGAACACGCCCTAGCTACACGCTCCACAGCGCGACGCCTTCGGTGAAGGCGCGCCTGGGAAGCCGTCTCAGAAAATGTAAAATGAAGCCGGTATAGGTAAGGAGCATTTCTCCAGGAGGAAAAAGCGATGTGCCCAAGCGATCCGGGCGAAGCGCAACGGGCAGTACTGAAGCCATGCGTAGCGTAGTGAAGCCTTTGCCGGCAGCGCGAGGCAAGGGCCAGCCAGCGAAACAGGACTTTCGGGCGGAAATCAACGGGATGTTGTACGTTCTGAAAACGGGTGGCCAATGGCGCCCGTTGCCGAAGGATTTTCTACCCTGGAAGACAGTGCATGGGTACCTGCGGCGCTGGCGTCTCGATGGCGCCTGGGATGTCATCCCGCGCGCCTTGCGCGGGACAGTCCGGCAGGAAGCAGGGCGCAATGCGCAACTGTCGGCGGCCATCAATGATTCACGCCCGGTCAAGAGCGCTGCAAAAGGGGGCGGCGCGGTTTCGATGCCGGCAAGAAAACCAGGGGACGCAGGCAGCGCATCGCGGTAGATAGCATGGGAACCCTCCTTACCGTCGTGGTTCATTCGGCGGGGATTCAGGAGCGTGCCGGAGCGCGCGCCGTGTTGATCCGTCTTTTTGGCATCATTTCCGCTCTCCAGGAAATCCGCGTCGATGGCGGCTACTGCGGAAAATTGCTGGCTTGGGCGCGCGCCATGTTCGGCTGGTGCTTGAAGTCGTCAAACGCGCCTTCGCATGGCTGGCAAATTACCGCGGACTCCATCGCGGCCACGAAATCAACCCTCGTCAATCCGAGGCCATGATCAAGCTCGCCATGATTCATCTGCTGCTCAAACGGAGTGCGTGATATTTTTGAGACAGGTTTTTGCCTATATCAGCCTCATTTCACATTTTTTAAGACAGCTTCAAGGACAAGCCGTTCCAGAAGCAGCAGGGCGAAAACCACGAGGGCGAGGCCCAGGCCGATTTGCAGGAGGCGCAGGGCAAACATGAGATAGCGGCGATCCCTGGTGAGCGCATAGGCAAAGAAGCCCGCAACGATGGCGATTGCCGTCAGCGGAATCAGGATACGCAAGAGCGGCATCCCTGGCTGCTCCTAGTAGCCAATCACGTTGAGTGACGCAATTTTGGCGTGACTGCCCGCCGAAAGCTCCCTATCCCTACCCCCTTGCGGGGGAGGGTGGCGCAGCGCCGGGAGAGGGGCGCGGCAATTCAGAAGGGCAAAGCCGCTGAACGGCGTGGATTTCCCCTGACCCCTCCCCCCCCTCCCCGCTGTACTAACTTTCAATTGCGCCCCTATTTGTGCGCGTTATGGACAAAACCCTTCCGAAAGTGGTTCATTCGTAAGAAAACGTGACAGCATGCGCCTTGCGGCACCCAAAAGTGTCATGATCCCTCCAGATTGCGCCATAAGGCAACGCAACCCCCAAGGCCGCGCTGATTTTTCGTTGGGTTTTCACGGTTTGCGGCCAGGCCTTGCCTGGCCGCAAACCCAGGATGAACCGGCATAACCCAGGTTTTTGCTTTTTGCCGCACACACTGCGTGGAGCATCTTTCAATGTCTGCCATGTTACGTCTTTCCCGCCTTCTCTATACCTTTCTCTCCGCCCTGGTCATCGCCGCCTTTGTCGCCTGCGCCCAGTACGCGGTCTGGGAGTGGGCAAACAGGAACCTGGATGTCGTGGATGGCGGCGCCCACATCAAGGGCTTTGCCTATGGCGGTTTTCAGCGCGAGCAAAGTCCATTTTCCGGGGAGTTTCCGGACGCGAACGAACTGGCGGGCGACCTCGATTTGCTGGCGCGTCACACCCGCCGCCTGCGCACCTACAGCAGCCTGGAAAACGCCGACATCGTGCCGCTGGCCGGGTTTCGCAATCTCCGGATCGCCAACGGCATCTGGCTGGACGCCAACGCGGAAAAGAACGCGCGCGAAGTCGCCGCCGGCATCGAGATTGCGCGCCGCTACAAGCATGTGCGGCAAAGCATCGTCGGCAACGAAACGCTGGAGCGCAAGAACATGACGGCGGACGAGTTGATCGCCCTTATCCGGCAGGTCAAGAAGGCCACGAAAAAACCCGTCTCCACCGCCGAACCCTGGAAAATCTGGCTGCAAAATCCGGAACTGGTCAAACATGTGGATTTCATTACCGTGCATCTTCTGCCCTATCACGAAGGCGTGGCGGTGGAAGACGCGTTGGATTACGCCATGCGGCGCCATGACGAAGTGCGCAAGGCATATCCCGGAAAAAAGATTGTCATTGGCGAAATCGGCTGGCCCAGTCATGGCGACATCATCGAGGCCGCCGTGCCTTCTCCGCCCAATCAAGCGCAGTTCATCCGCGCTTTCCTCGCGGACGAGCGCGCGGCAAAGCTCGATTACTTCATCATGGAAGCCATAGACCAGCCCTGGAAGATGGAATTGCAGGGCTGGGATGGCGCGTACTGGGGTGTCTTTGACGCGGATCGCCAGGCGAAATTTCCCCTGGAAGGCGCGTTGCCGCCCGACATCCACTGGCGGGAAAAAGCCTGGAACGCCTTTCGCTATGCCTTTTTCCCGATGTTTCTCATCGCCTTCCTGCTGGGCAACTGGCGCTTTTCGGGACGGTTGTGGCTGGCGGCATTGGTGCAGGCCTGCGTCGCGGCGCTGGTGCTGGGCGTCAACATCCCCAATGAAGGCTATTACCTGAGCCAGCGCGACCTTGCCGCCCTGGCGCTGCTCATCGTTGCTACCCTGCTTACCATCGCGGTGCTGCTCACCCACGGTTACGAGTTTGGCGAAATGTTCTTCATGCGCCAGTGGAAACGCCGATTCACGCCGCTGCCCGCCCTGCCCCCGGAACAGGAACCCTTTGTTTCCATCCACCTGGCCTGCTGCAACGAACCGCCGGAAATGGTGATCGAGACCGTGGAAAGTCTGGCGCGAATGCGCTACCGCAATTTCGAAGTGCTGGTCATCGACAACAATACCGCCGACGAAGCGCTGTGGAAGCCAGTCGAGCGGCATATGGCGGGCATGGGAGCGAATTTTCGCTTCTATCACCTGAAACCCTGGCCGGGCTTCAAGGCCGGGGCGCTGAATTTTGCCCTGGAAAATACCGACAAAAGGGCGGAAATCGTTGGCGTGGTCGACGCGGACTATGTGGTGGATCCGGAATGGCTTTCCTGTCTCGTTCCGCATTTCGTCGAGGCCCCCGGCGTCGCCGTGGTGCAAGCGCCGCAGGCGCACCGCGACTGGCAGGGAGAGGTCTTCAAGCGCATGTGCAACCACGAGTTCGACGGCTTTTTCCGCATCGGGATGCACCACCGGAACGAACGCAACGCCCTGATCCAGCACGGCACCATGACCCTGATCCGCAAGGCGCCGCTCATTCGTCTGGGCGGATGGGCGGAGTGGTGCATCTGCGAGGATTCCGAACTCGGCCTGCGCCTCCTGCGCCAGGGTCACGACACCCGCTACGTCGATCACGTCTGCGGACGCGGCTTGACGCCCGCCAACTTTTCCGCCCTGAAGACGCAGCGTTTTCGCTGGGCTTTCGGCGCCATGCAGATTCTGAAGGCGCACCTTGCCGGTCTCATCTGCCCTGGCAAGCTCACGCTGGCGCAACGCTACCATTTCCTCACCGGCTGGTTTTCCTGGTTTGGCGACGCGCTGCAACTCGTATTCGTCTTCGCTTCGCTCTTCTGGACATTCCTGATGCTCATCGCGCCCAGGTCCTTCGGTCTGCCCGTGACGCTGCTGGTCGTGCCCATGCTGTGCTTCATGGCCTGCAAGGCCGCGCTTGGCCCCATCCTCTACCGCCGCGCCATGCGCTGTCCGTGGCGCGACATCCTCGGCGCGTCCATCCTTTCCGCCGGCATCGCGCACACCATCGCGCGCGGTATTTTCGCCGGGCTGTTCAAAGGCAAAGGCGAATTCGTGGTTACGCCCAAAGCCTGGAAACAAAAAGGCGGCCTCGCCTTTTTCGCGCCCATCCGCGAGGAAACGGGATTGCTCGCCGCGCTCCTTCTCTCCATTGGCATCCTGAGCGCGCGCGCCGGACTGGCCGATCCCGCCGCCCGCGCCTGGATCGCCGTCCTCGCCCTGGAAACGTTACCTTACGCCACTGCCCTGTTCTGCGCGCTCGCCTCCCATCTGGGCGGTAATAAGCCCCGCCTTCACCACGGCGCTTCAAGCATGTGCGAAAGACAATTGCCCTTGTCGGCATAAAAAAGGCGTCAAAAAGGAAAACCCCATCCGGTCTGCGCGCTTCG
>JAITRP010000129.1 GCA_031288305.1 Zoogloeaceae bacterium | reverse complement strand
AAGGTGAGACCCCGGCCTGAAGGCCGGGGTTTCGACCGTAGCCATTGGGGAGGGGAGAGAAACCCCTTCCCAATGACGTTAGACCGGCAGCCCTGAAGGGCTGCCGCTAATTTCTTGCTCCTGTACATCCTGTCAAAAAAACAGGGGGAGGGCTTGCGCCCCGCAAGGGCGGCGCGCGGCGCCGGGAGAGGGCGGTTCAGCATGTCTCCGCGCCGAAGACAGAAGAACAGAATGGCCGCTGGCGCGGCCTTTGCAGTCCGCAATCCGTTGCGCCTTGCGGGAGCCTGCGAAGCGCGTCATGCCGCGCGCCCACTGAATACGGACAAAGCGGACGCTCGCTCTTCTGTCCTTGTCTTCTGATCTACAATGCGCCGTCTTTTGTCCAATTCGCTTTTTCCTTAAGAAATTAGCGGCAGCCCTTCAGGGCTGCCGGTCTAACGTCATTGGGAAGGGGTTTCTCTCCCCTCCCCAATGGCTACGGATTGATCCCCCGGCCTTCAGGCCGGGGTCTCAACCTTCGCGCCGCCCTGAAGGGCGGGGTTTCAAACCGGAGTTAGTTTTACGATGAAAACCGTGCTCATAGTTTTTGCCTTGGTCGTGCTGGCGTTGGCGTTGCCGTTGTTCATGACGCCGGCGACGCTGCCGGAGGGGCTTGATCGCAATCTGCCCTGGCAGATCACGATCGATGCGTCGGGAAACAGCGAGGTTTTCGGTCTGACGCCGGGACAGAGCCGGCTGGCGGACGCGAAGGCGTTGTTTGGCGGCGATTTTGACGTGGCGGTCATCGCCGCTTCGGAGCAGGTCGGCGCGCTGGAAGCCGATTGTGCGCAACGTTCCTTTGGCCCCTTGCTGGGGCGGCTGATTCTCACGCTGGAAGCGTCGCAAGAAGAGATCGTAGCCATGCGCGGGCGGGCGCTCAGGCGCGAATACCGGGAAGGCAGCAACAAGAAATTCACATTGCATCCAGACGACCGCGCGCGCGCCGAAGACGCCGTCATCCGCGCCATCAGCCTGATTCCCAACGCCCGCCTGGAGGAAGAAACCATCACGCGCCTCTTTGGCGCGGCGGCGGAAACCCTGCCCGAAGGCGAGCGCCTGACGCATTACCTGTACCCGGACAAAGGACTGGACATCGTGATCGACAAGAAAGGACGGGATATCCTGCAATACGTCGCGCCCGGCGACTTCGCCAAGCGCATCCGCGCCCCGCTGGAAACAACGTCCGCGCCCGGCGGCGCGTGAGCGGCGCAAAATGGCATGGGCGTCAAAAAGCAAGAAAGCCGCAAAGCGGCATTTCGCCGTGCGAACCCAATGCAAAATCAGTCCGGCCTTGGGGTTGCGTTGCCTTTTCCCCAAAAAAGGGCAAAAAGTGGTTTTTCACTTTTTGTCGCCCAACCCCGCAATCTGCTAGAATGCGCCCTCTTTTCGCGGAGAGGTGGATGAGTGGTTTAAGTCGCACGCCTGGAAAGCGTGTTCAGGGCAATACCCTGACGGGGGTTCGAATCCCCCCCTCTCCGCCAGTCTTGGTCAAATCTGGCTCTGGATTCGTTTTTGGCCGAGTCTCTTGCGTACAGGACAAATCATGTCATGCGGGAGCAAAGGCGGGGTCGCTTCCCCGTTTGTCAAGTGGGCGGGCGGCAAGTCGCGGATACTGGCGGCAATTCACGCCAGATACCCGGCGGAGTTGGGCGCGCGCGTACACAAGTACGCCGAGCCGTTCGTCGGCGGCGGGGCGGTGCTGTTCGACGTGCTGAACGGATACGCGCTCGAAGATGTCTTCATCAGCGACATAAACCGCGAATTGATACACGCCTATACGACCATTCGCGACGATGTGGAGGGTCTTGTCACGGACTTGTCCGCGCTGGAGGCCGAATACAGGGCTGCCGATGACGCGACGCGCAAGGCAATGTATTACGCCAGGCGTGAGCGTTTCAACGTATTGAAAGCGGCGGGCGACATGCGTATGGAACTTGCCGCGCTGTTCATTTTCCTCAACCGTACCTGTTTCAACGGACTTTACCGGGTGAATTCCAGAGGCGCGTACAACGTGCCGCAGGGCCGTTACAAGAATCCGGCAATTTGCGACGCCGAAAATCTGCGCGCCGTTTCCAATGTGTTGCAGGACGTGACGATAGTCTGCGGCGACTATCGGCTTTCACGCGGGTTCATCGACGAGCGCACCTTCGCCTACTTCGATCCGCCCTACCGTCCGCTGAGCGCGACGGCGAACTTCACCGCCTACGCGCAAAGCGGCTTTGGCGACGAGGAACAGATTGCGCTTGCGCGTTTCATCGACGCGATGAGCGAGCGCGGCGCGTGGGTTGTCGCCAGCAACAGCGATCCGAAGAACGCGGACGAAAATGACGATTTCTTCGACGTTCTCTACGCCAGACACGCCATCGCGCGTATCGACGCCGCGCGGGCGATCAATTCCATTGGCAACCGCCGTGGTTGTGTGCGGGAATTGCTGATCACAAAGGCGCGGGAAGACGCCGCATGAGAAAATGGCAATCCGCAAAAGCATTTCGCGCTGGATTCTTTTGACATGTCCGCCGACAATCTGCCCGGCAGACGCTTTGGCGAATGGATGGTTATGGATGGTCGGGGCGGCGGGATTCGAACTCGCGACCCCTTGCACCCCATGCAAGTGCGCTACCAGACTGCGCCACGCCCCGACACAAGGGCGCGAGTATATAAGGTTGCGTTACCGTCCGCAAGCGCGTTCAGAGAACAGGGCGGCGCGGCGCGCCTTTGTGGTCTGTTGGGGCCTGCGGAGCGCATCATGACAAACTCGCGCCCACTGACCGCAAAGCGGGCGCTCAGTCCCCTGTCTTCCGTCCTCCGATCCCCATGCCGGGAATTGCGCGGGTATCGCGGCAGCGGGTGGGCGACGCGCAGGTGTTGGCAGATACGGGAAAGCGGGCGTCCTTGCGGGTGTTGCCGCGTTGCGGATAACCCGGCGCCGGCGGCGGATTGACGCGCCGGAAAAGGACAACCGCCAGCGCCGATGTGCCCGGAAGCGTCAAAATCAATTGCAGGGTATTCATGGAACGGCGGCGCGGGTTGTTATAATCCTCGCCAATCTCATCCGCGTCCAAAAGCAAAAATCCGCTTTTGACCGATCTATTTTGCGGGAAAAGACAGGCAAGGACTGCTTTTCCCTGGATAAAGGCAACAAGAACCACGCAATCTCATGTCCATGTCTTCAGGAAATCTCTCTTGTAATCGCGCCCTTGAACTGGCGGCGCGCACCTTGCGTATTGAAGCAACGGCGATCAGCGCCCTGATTCCGCGCCTCGACGCCGCCTTTGCCCGCGCCGTGGAACTGGTGCTGGCGGGAACGGGGCGGGTCATCGTCAGCGGCATGGGCAAGTCCGGGCATATCGCGCGCAAGCTGGCGGCCACCCTTGCCAGCACGGGAACGCCCGCCTATTTCGTGCATCCCGGCGAAGCCAGCCACGGCGATCTGGGCATGGTGCAGGACTGCGATATTTTTCTGGCGCTCTCCAATTCCGGGGAAACCGAGGAACTGTTGCGCATCCTGCCCGCCGTGCGCCGTCAGGGCGCGAAACTCATCGCCATGACCGGCAATCCGGCTTCGACGCTGGCGCGCGCGGCGGACGTGCATCTTGACGCCAGCGTGGCGGAAGAAGCCTGCCCGCTGAATCTCGCGCCTACCGCCAGCACCACCGCCGCGC
Source organism: Zoogloeaceae bacterium (assembly GCA_031288305.1). Classification (GTDB taxonomy): domain Bacteria; phylum Pseudomonadota; class Gammaproteobacteria; order Burkholderiales; family Rhodocyclaceae; genus Azovibrio. The sequence goes on along the minus strand of JAITRP010000129.1, from coordinate 3,932 downwards.
TGGCGCTGGGCGACGCGCTCGCCGTGGCGCTCCTGGACGCGCGCGGCTTTGGTCCGGAAGATTTCGCCCGCTCGCATCCCGGCGGCGCGCTGGGGCGCAGGCTGCTGACCTATGTGCGCGATGTCATGCATCCGAAAGCGAGCGTTCCCGCCGTGCGTCCGGACGCGCCGCTCACCGAGGCCATCCTGGCGATCAGCAAGGGCGGGTTGGGCATGACGGCGATTGCCGACGCGAGCGGCCTGATCCTGGGCATCTTCACCGACGGCGACCTGCGCCGCGCCATCGAGCAGGACGTGGAATTGCACAAGGCGCGCATCGGTTCGCTGATGCACGCCAATCCGTACTGCATCGCGCCGGACAAGCTGGCGGTGGAAGCGGTGGAAATCATGGAACGCCGGCGCGTCAATCAAATCCTGGTCGCTGACGCCGGCGGCCGGCTGTTGGGCGCGCTCAACATGCACGACCTCTTTGCCGCCAAGGTGATCTAAGGATGAAACTACGTGCTCGCGCCGCCAGAATCAAGCTCATGGCCTTCGACATCGACGGCGTGATGACCGACGGGCGGCTGTATTACACGGAGGACGGACAGGAAATCAAGGCCTTCAACGCCCTGGACGGCCAGGGACTGCGTCTTTTGCAACAAGCCGGAATCGATCTGGCCATCATCACCGGGCGCGTTTCCGGCGCGGTGGCGGCAAGGGCGCGGGATTTGGAAATTCCCCATCTTTTCCAGGGCGTCGCCGGCAAATACGCCTGCATGGACGCGCTGTTGTCCCGGCTGCGTCTTTCCTGGGCAAACGCCGGCTACATGGGGGACGACATCATCGATCTGCCCGTGTTGCGCGCCGCCGGGTTTGCCGCCGCGCCCGCCAACGCGCATGCGCGGGTATTGGCGGATGCGGGTTTTGTCACGACCGCCAGGGGCGGCGAAGGCGCGGTGCGCGAAGTCTGCGACTTCATTTTGGCGGCGCAAGGGCGCGAAGAACCATGACCCGCAGGATAACCATCGCCAATCTGTTGCCGATCCTGGCGCTGTGCGGCATTGCCGCGCTGACCTTCTGGCTGAAGGAAAGCGCCTCGCCGCCGCAACCGCGGGCGGAAGAACGCCCGCGCCACGATCCGGACGCGCAGGCCGAAAATTTCGTCGTGCTGCGTTTCGATGCCGACGGCAATCTGCGTTACCGGCTGGTCGCCGATTACATGGAACATTACCCGGACGACGACAGCCATCATGTGCGCATGCCGCGCCTGATCGCGTATCGTCCCCAGTCGCCGGAAATCACCTTGAGCGGCAAATCGGCGATTGTCACCGAACAGGGCAAGCGGGTGCTGGTGCAGGAAGACGTGGTCTTGACGCGCGCGGCTTTTGTCGGCAATCCCGAACTGGTCGCCCGCACGCCGGAGCTTGTCGTGCTGCCGGACGAGGGCAGGGCCTTCAATCGGCATCCGGTGCGCATCACCCAGGGGGAAAACTGGCTTTCCGGCGTGGGACTGCAAGTGGATGAGCGTCAGTCTACCTTCGCGCTGCAAAGCAATGTGCGCGGCGAATACCTGCGCAAGGCAAAACCCGGAACCCCTTGACTTTTTGAACGCTCGGATTTTTGGAAAGATTGCATGTCCCGTCCCCTGTTTTTCCCCCTCGTTTTCCTGCTGCTTGCCAGCCCCGCGTACGCCGAAAAGGCGGACCGCGAAAAGCCCATCGCCCTGGAAGCCGAGCGCATCGCCATTGACGATCTCAAGCGGGTGCAGACGCTGGAGGGCAATGTGGTGCTTACGCAAGGCACATTGACGATCCGTTCCGACAAAATCGTGGTGACGGAGGACGCGGCGGGTTTCCGGCATGGCGTCGCCTTCGCCGGGCCGGGCGGACTGGCGCGCTTTCGGCAGAAGCGCGAAGGGCGCGAGGAATGGTTGGAGGGCGAGGCCGAGCGCATCGAATACGATACGCGCACGGAAGTGGCCGAATTTTTCCATCGCGCCTGGGTGAAAAGCGGCGCGGATCAGTTGCGCGGCGATTACATCTGGTACGACGCCATCGCCGAACGCTATCTGGCGACAGCGGGCGAGGGCAATGCCGGGGATGCCGCGCCGCCGCGCGTGCGGGTCGTCATCCAGCCCAGGAACAAGTCCGCGCCGGAAGGCGAACCTGGCGCTGGATCTGTGCCCCCGGAGGTTTTGCAGCTTGAGGACTCGCTTGCGCCGGATGTGCGGGAATCCCCGTAAACAGTGGATTCCAGGGCGCGGAAGCGGCGTCTCCCGACCGGGTGGAGGGAAAAATGCGAGAAGAGAGGACAAGGGTTGACATTGGTTTGACAAACCCTATAATCCCGCAAATGTTGCGTTGCAACATCAGACCGTTTTTTGCGTTCCGAAACATTTTCAAGGAGTTTTACATCATGACCGCATCTCCCGAACAATTCGTCGCCAGCAGCCGCGCTGCTATCGACTCCCTTCTGTCCCTGTCTACCATTGCGCTGGATTCCGCCGAGCGCGTTGCCGCGTTGAATCTCAACACGGTGCGTTCCGTGCTGGAAGATTCCGTGGCCAACGCCCAGGCCGTCATTGGCGTCAAGGATCCGCAGGAAGCCCTGTCCCTGCAAGCCTCCCTGGCGCAACCCAGCGTGGAAAAGGCCGTGGCCTACACGCGCAGCGTCTATGAAATCACCGATCTGACCAAGGACGCGCTGGTCAAGCAACTGACCAACGCCTTCACCGACTGGCAGAAGCAATCCGCCCAACTGGCGGAAAAGCTGAGCAAGTCCGCGCCGGTGGGTTCCGACGTTGCCGTGGCCGCTGTGCGTTCCGCCATCGCCGCCACCAATTCCGCCTTCGACAGCCTGAACAAGGCCGCCAAGCAGGTTTCCGAAATCGCGGAAGCCAATGTCGCCGCCGCCACCAACGCCACGGTCAAGGCGGTGGGCGCAACGGTTGCCGCCGCGCCCAAGAAGAAATAATTCTTCTTTGCGCAATTCCTTCCCCCCCTCCATATATCCCAAAGGTATGTGGAGGGGTTGTGATGTTTTATTCATGACCTGCAAGAGAGACAGACCATATGAACACTTCCAATTTCGAGCAACTGAGCGCGGCCCAGAAAATCAGCGCGGATGCCCTGTTGCCCTTGATTCGTTCCACTTGCAATGGCGCGGAACGTTTGACGGCGATCAATGTGGCGGCGGCCCGTGACTTTCTGAGCGATGTCGTGACCAGCGCCCAGCAGCTTCTGGCCATCAAGGACGCTTCCGAATTCACGCGCGCCAATGTCAGTTTGTTCCAACCCCTTCTGGAAAAGAGCATGAACTATGTTCGTGATGTCTACGAGGTGGCCACCGCTTTCCAGAAGGATGTCACCGCCATCGCCGAAGGCCAGTATGAGCAGATTTCCAGGAATGCCGCCGCCACGCTGGACAAGACCAGCGCCGCGCCCGGCAGCGACGTTGTCGCCGCGACCGTGAAGACGCTGCTGGATGCCTCCAGCCGTTTCTTCGACCGCATCAACGACTTTTCGCAACAGGCCAACGCCATCACGGAGGCCAACCTCAAGGCGATCTCCGCCACCACCCAGGCCGCCACGGCGGCAACCCGGAAAAGCGTCAAGAAATAACCAATAACCACGCCTTCAACCAAAACCTGACGCGCCAAACCTGGCCGTCAGGTTTTTTATGGCCGGCCAAAAGTAAAAAACCCGCTTTTGGCCGTTCCAGCCGGCAAAAAAGGGACTGCTCCGCTCGCCCTTTTTTTGAAGTAGAGACAACGCGCAACCCGCTACCCGTTCGCACGGTACTGCAAGAAGCTGTCCATAGTCCCTGATTCCTTCTAGGGCGTGTTCACGCTATCGCAGAGCATCGATGATCAGGACGAAATGGATAAAAGCACAGAACATCCGATCGAGTTTTTCGAAGCGGGAGAAGATTCGGCGAAAGCCTTTGAGCCGA
>JAITRP010000112.1 GCA_031288305.1 Zoogloeaceae bacterium | reverse complement strand
AATGATGACGCCCTGGGCGTTCTGGCGCGGCTGCGCGAATGGCAGGAAGGGCGCGGCCTGATGTCGCCCTGGGTGTTTGGCCATGAGGAAGGAAAGCGGATAACGACGTTCAAGACGGCGTGGACAACGGCCCTGCGCCGTTCGGGGATAGAGGATTTCAGGATTCACGACCTGCGCCATACCTTTGCCAGTTGGCTGGTCATGCAGGGAGAATCCATCTATGTTGTGCGCGATCTGCTTGGCCATGCCAGCGTGAGGCAAACGGAGATTTACGCGCACCTTGCGCCAGACCAGGGCATAAGCGCCGTGCGGCGGCTAGAATCTTTCTAGTCCTAGCCATCCGAAGGCAGCAAGGAAGACGCGCCAAAGCCAAGGGACGTGACGCGCTCTCCCCGCTCAAAAACGAATCCCAGATTTTTCGACGACGGTGTGCATGTCCTTGTCGCCGCGCCCGGAAAGATTGACGAGAAGCAATTGCTCTGGCGTGAGCCTCGGCGCGATTTTCATCGCATAGGCCACGGCGTGCGACGATTCCAGCGCCGGGATGATGCCTTCCAGGCGGCAGAGTTCGTGGAAGGCGGCAAGCGCCTCATCATCCGTCACCGCCACGTATTCGGCGCGGCCACTGTCTTTCAGCCAGGCGTGTTCGGGGCCGACGCCCGGATAATCGAGACCGGCGGAAATGGAGTGGGTTTCAGCGATCTGCCCATCCGCGTCCTGCATCAGGCGGGTACGGTTGCCATGCAGAATGCCCGGTCGGGCGTCCGCTGTCAGGGGCGCGCAGTGACGCCCGCTGGCAATCCCCTCCCCTGCTGCTTCGACGCCGATCAGGCGCACGTTTTCATGGGGAATATAGGGATAAAAAATGCCCATGGCGTTGGAACCGCCGCCGACGCAGGCGATGACCGCGTCCGGCTGGCGTCCGAAGGCTTCCGGCATCTGGGTCAGGCATTCCTTGCCGATCACCGTCTGGAAATCGCGCACCATCGCCGGGTAAGGATGCGGCCCGGCCACGGTGCCGATGATGTAGAAGGTGCTGGAGACGTTCGTCACCCAGTCGCGCAGGGCTTCGTTCAGGGCGTCCTTCAAGGTCTTCGAGCCGGATTCGACCGGCACCACGGACGCTCCCAGAAGTTTCATGCGATAGACATTGGCCGCCTGCCGCCGGATATCTTCCGCGCCCATGTATACCACGCATTCGAAGCCATAACGGGCGGCGATGGTCGCGCTGGCGACGCCATGCTGGCCCGCGCCGGTCTCGGCGATCACCCGCGGCTTGCCCATGCGTTTGGCGAGCAGCGCCTGGCCGATGCAATTGTTGACCTTGTGCGCGCCGGTGTGGTTCAAGTCCTCGCGCTTCAGAAGAATCTGCGCCCCGCCCAGTTTTTCGGAGAGCCGCCGGGCGTGATAGATGGGACTGGGACGACCGACGTAGTATTTCAGTTCCCGCGCGAATTCCGCCTGGAATTCCGGGTCGTCCTTCGCCGTCTGGTAGGCCGCTTTCAGTTCATCCAGGGCCGCAATCAGGGTTTCGGCCACGAAAACCCCGCCATAGGGGCCAAAATGGCCGTTCTCATCGGGCAGGTCGTAATCTTGCATGAAAAAAAGCTCCGCAAACGGAACGCCGGAGAAAAAAGGCGTCGCCGGTAAAAGGAGGACGCATTGTAACAAAACCGCTTCTGGAGACAGGGGAAACCGCCGCCTCGCTCATGCCAGCGGCGCTTTCACTTTACTACGCCCCCTTGCGCCGCTTTTTCAAACCATCGGGTGGCATCGGCGTCATTTTTTTCAACGCCCTAACCTTCGGCGTACATCTTGCCAAGATGGAGCTGGGCTTCGGCGTCATCTCGCGGCATGCCCCGCGGCCATTGTTGTATCTCACGCCCAGCATTCCGGATTTGCGAGACACGGCATGACTCCTTTATTCCAGCTCCGCCCGCGCCGCTGCGATGAAACCGGTCATGCGCCGGTGATCCTTGATGCCTGTTGCCGCTTCCACGCCGCTGGAGACATCCACGGCGGCGGGGCGCACGCGGCGGATCGCCTCACCGACGTTTTCTGGCGTCAGGCCGCCGGAGAGGATCAGCGGCAGGGGCAATTCCGGCGGAATCAGCGACCAGTCGAAGGTTCTGCCGCCGCCGCCATAATTTTCCGTAAAGGCGTCCAGCAACAGGGCGCGGGCGCTGGCAAAGCGGCGGGCGCACGCAGGCAAATCCATCTCCGGCGTAACCCGCGCCGCCCGGATATATGGCCGTTGCCAGCGTTCGCATTCTTCGGGGGATTCGTCGCCATGAAACTGCAACAGATTGAGCGGAACGGTTGCCAGCGCCGCCTCGATCTCCGCTTCGGCGGCATTCACGAAGAGGCCGACGGCGGCCATGAACGGCGGCAAATGCCGCGCCAGCGCTGCCGCCGTCCGTGGATTGACATAGCGGGGACTTTGCCGGTAGAACACGAACCCGACCGCATCCGCGCCCGCCGCCGCTGCCGCCGACACGTCCTCGGCGCGCGTCAGGCCGCAAATCTTGATGGGAAGGCGCACATTCTTCGCCATCATGATCGGGACGCAACGGCAGCGCGCGCCATCCTCTTTGCCTTCTGCTCACTCCACATGGTAATTCGGCGCTTCCTTGGTGATTTGCACATCATGCACATGCGATTCGCGCACCCCGGCGGCGGTGATTTCCACACAGGCGGCTTTTTCGTGCACTTCGGCAATCGAGGCGCAGCCCAGATAGCCCATCGACGAACGCAGGCCGCCCATCAACTGGTGGATGACCGCCAGCACCGAACCTTTGTACGGCACCCTGCCCTCGATGCCTTCCGGCACGAACTTATCCACATTGGCCGTTCCTTCCTGAAAGTAACGATCGGAAGATCCCGCCTGCATCGCGCCAAGCGAACCCATGCCGCGATACGATTTGTAGGAACGCCCCTGGAACAGCTCCACTTCGCCGGGCGCTTCTTCCGTGCCGGCAAACAGGCCGCCCAGCATCACCGTATCCGCGCCCGCCGCGATAGCCTTGGCAATATCGCCGGAATAACGGATGCCGCCATCGGCAATCAGCGGCACGCCCATATCCCGCAACGCCCCGGCGACATCCTGAATGGCTGTGACCTGCGGCACGCCCACGCCCGCAACAATGCGCGTAGTGCAGATGGAGCCGGGGCCTATGCCCACCTTGACCGCGTCCGCGCCCATATCCGCCAGCGCCAATGCCGCTTCCGCCGTGGCGATGTTGCCGCCAACCACTTCCACCTGCGGGAAATTGCGCTTCACCCAGCGCACCCGATCCAGCACCCCTTGCGAATGCCCATGCGCGGTATCCACCACAATCACATCCGCGCCGGCTTCCGCCAGGAGGCTCACCCGCTCTTCCGTCCCCTCGCCGACGCCGACCGCCGCGCCCGCGCGCAGCCTGCCTGCCTCATCCTTGTTGGCATCGGGATGCTCGGTCGCCTTGGTGATGTCCTTGACCGTAATCAGGCCGCTCAAGCGAAACGCCGCGTCCACGACCAGCACCCGTTCCAGCCGGTGCTCGCGCAAAAGCGATTTGGCGTCCTCGACGTTGGCGCCCTCCGGCACCGTCACCAGCCGCGCGCGCGGCGTCATGATTGCCTGCACCGGTTGGGCGAGATTGGCCTCGAAGCGCAGGTCGCGGTTGGTGACGATGCCCACCACGACACCTGCCGCGTCCACTACCGGAAAACCGGATATCCGGTGCAGGCGGGAAAGTTCCAGCACATCGCGCACCGGCATTTCCGGATGTACCGTGATCGGGTCCCGCAGGATGCCGGATTCATGCCGCTTGACTTTCGCCACCTCGGCGGCCTGATCGCGGGCGGAAAGATTCTTGTGGATGACGCCGATCCCGCCCTCCTGCGCCAGCGCAATCGCCAGCCGCCCTTCCGTCACCGTATCCATGGCGGCGGAAACCAGCGGCATATTGAGGGTAATCTTGCGGGTGAGCCGGGTGGCCAGACTGACTTCCCGGGGCAAAATCCTGGAATGCGCGGGAACGAGCAGAACGTCGTCGAAGGTAAACGCTTTTTGCAACAATCGCATTGTCTTTAATCCGGGGTGATAAAACGTTATTATACTGTTTTCCATTTTTTCCTCCCGTGCTTCCGGCATTTCGTTCAACCCTTCTCTTTCTAAAAGGTTCTGCCATGCATATCCAGCTCACGCTTGCCGTCTTGCTCTCCTTCGTCGCCTTTTCCACCGCCCAGGCCGAAGTCTACAAATGGAAGGACGCCCAGGGGCGCACCATCATCTCCGACACGCCGCAACCCGGCAAGAAAGCTACGGCAGTGCCTTCCGCCACGCCCGCCGACACCGATGACAATGGCGTCATAAAAACGCTGGACGATCAGGATCTGGAATTCAAAAAACGTCAGGAAGAACGGAGAGCCGCCGAGAAGAAACAAAACGAGGAGACCGCCGACGCCGCCAAGAAGGCGGAAAACTGTGATCGCTCGCGCCGCAACCTGGAAATGCTGGAATCCGGCGCGCGCATTTCGCAGCAAAACGAGAAAGGTGATCGTGAATTCATGGGCGACCAGCAACGCCAAAATGAGATCGACCGCATCCGCCGGAACGTGCAGGAAAATTGCAATTGAGGATACGGCAAAAAGTGAAAATCCACTTTTTGCCGCTTCAGTCAGCAAAAAAGGGCAAGCGAAACTCGCCCTTTTTGGTGGAAAGACAACGAAAACCACTACCACCCATCCACCCGGTCGACGATCATGATGGTTTGCTGGCCGCGCAGTGCGCCCTGCGAGACCGTGCAGACTGGATGGGTTTTCGCGGGTTTTATAGGGTTGAGTGTCTTTCCACCGAGGGTGACGCCTGCGTTGCCTGTCTGCTAACTGGTTCTCGACAGCGCCTGCGCCATGTCCGCGCGCAGGTCGGCGGCGTCTTCCAGACCAGCGGCGATGCGCACCAGGGAGGGGGAAATGTCGGCGCGCCGCATTTGTTCCGGGGTCAGGCTGGCTTCCCACATCGAGGCGGCATGCACCACCAGCGTCTCGACGCCGCCCAGGCTGACCGCGTGACGCGCCATCTTCAAGGCGGCGACGAATTGTTGCGCGGCGTGAAAACCCTGTTCATCACCCTCGCCGCCTTTGAGTTCGATGCTCAGAACGCCGCCGCCGTGCCGCATTTGCCGCTTCGCCAGGGCGTGTTGCGGGTGGCTTTCCAGTTCCGGGTAATGGACGCGGGCGATGGCGGGATGCGTCTCCAAAAACCGCGCCAGCGCCAGGGCGTTTTCATTCTGGCGGGCAACGCGCATGGGCAAGGTGCGCAAGCCGCGCAGCAGCAAGAAGGCATTGAAGGGACTGACGTTCGTGCCCAGCGCAATCGAGCGTCCCCAGATTCTTTCCACGGCATCGGCATCGCCGCACACCACCCCGGCAATCAGATCGCTGTGACCGCCAAGATACTTGGTGGCGCTGTGCAACACGAGATCGATGCCAAAATCACGCGGACGCTGGTTCACGGGCGAAGCAAAGGTGTTGTCGGCCAGCGTCGTGATGCCGCGGCTTTTGGCGAACGCGGCAATGGCGGCCAGATCGGTCAGGGTCAGGGTCGGATTGGAAGGCGTTTCCAGCACGATCAACTTGGTGTTTGCGCGTGTTGCCGCGATGAAGGCGTCCGTATCGCGCTGATCGACCAGCGTGACGTCCACGCCCAGCCCCGGCAACAGATCGGTGAGCAATTGCGCGGTGCCCATGTAATGCGCGGTTTGCGCCACGATATGATCGCCCGCGCGCACCCGGGAGAGCAAGGTGGTGCTCATCGCGCCCATGCCGGAAGACATCATGAGCGCCGCCTGCGCGCCTTCCAGCCGCGCCAGCAGACGCTCGCAGCGTTCCTGCGTCGGGTTGCCGTAGCGGGCGTAGTAGCGCGAATGGCGCGGCTGGTTGGCCATCTGGGCGAATTCGGCCAGGGAACGGGCGCTGTAGGTCGAGGCCGGATAAATGGCCGGGGCCAGCGCGGTTTCTTCCGCGCCGTTTTCAGCGTCCTGATCGCCGTGAATGACCAGGGATTGCATGGACTCGTCGCTATTCATCGTAAAACTAACTCCGGTTTGAAACCCCGCCCTTCAGGGCGGTGCGAAGGTTGAGACCCCGGCCTGAAGGCCGGGGGATCAATCCGTAGCCATTGGGGAGGGGAGAGAAACCCC
>JAITRP010000110.1 GCA_031288305.1 Zoogloeaceae bacterium | reverse complement strand
TGAGACCCCGGCCTGAAGGCCGGGGGATCAATCCGTAGCCATTGGGGAGGGGAGAGAAACCCCTTCCCAATGACGTTAGACCGGCAGCCCTGAAGGGCTGCCGCTAATTTCTTGCTGTTCCAAGACTCCTTTCCTGGCAAGTCGTTGGCTGACCCGTGGGCGGATGGGCTGTTATTGTAACGGGAATTGTCATCTTGTGCTGCACGGCATGACCGCACGTAAAACGCATGGGCCATGTCGGTCGCGCGTCGCGGCGCGTAAAACTGACGGCGTGGCGCATGCGCGTTACAATCCCGTGTTTTTCATGATTTCAGAACTCAGAACTGTGCGACATGGATAAACTGGCAATCGAGGGCGGCGTGCCCCTTGCGGGGGAAATCGTCATTTCCGGGGCGAAGAACGCGGCGTTGCCCATACTCTGCGCGGCGCTCCTGACGAGCGGGACGATGACTTTTTCCAATCTGCCCCATCTTCGGGATGTGGCGACCCTGCTCAAGCTGCTGGCGCAGATGGGGGTGCGCGTCACGCAGGAGCCGGACGCGGTGATGTCGCTGGATGCCAGCGGACTGGACAACCCATGCGCCCCCTATGATCTGGTCAAGACCATGCGCGCTTCCATCCTGGTGCTGGGGCCGCTGTTGGCGCGTTGCGGCGAGGCAAGGGTCTCCTTGCCCGGCGGTTGCGCCATTGGCGCGCGGCCTGTCGATCAGCATATCAAGGGACTACAGGCGATGGGCGCGGAAATCCAGGTGGAGCAGGGCTATATCCACGCCAGGGCGGGACGCTTGCGGGGCGCGCGCGTCTGTACCGACATGGTGACGGTGACGGGAACCGAAAACCTGATGATGGCCGCCAGTCTGGCCGAGGGCGAAACCATCATCGAAAACGCCGCCCGTGAGCCGGAGGTGGTGGATTTGGCGAATTGCCTGGCGCGCATGGGCGCGCGCATCCTTGGCGCGGGCACGGACGTGATCCGCGTCCACGGCGTGGAAAGGCTGATCGGCGCGGCATATGCCGTCATGCCCGACCGCATCGAGACCGGCACCTATCTTTGCGCCGCCGCGGTCACCGGCGGCAGGGTCAGGCTTGTGAATACCGCCGCCGCCACGCTGGACAGCGTAATCGACAAGCTCATGGAGGCGGGCTGCGACATCCAGCTCGCGCCTGAGGCCATCTGCCTGCAAGCGCCCGCGCGGCTGAAATCCGTCAGTCTGCGTACCGCGCCCTATCCAGCCTTTCCCACCGACATGCAGGCGCAGTTCATGGCGATCAACTGCGTGGCCGACGGCGTGGCGAGCATACGCGAGACCATCTTCGAGAACCGCTTCATGCATGTCGCCGAATTGCAGCGGCTGGGCGCGGATATCCAGATCGAGGGCAACAACGCCATCGTGCGCGGCGTCGCCAGTCTGCAGGGCGCGAACGTCATGGCGACCGACCTGCGCGCTTCCGCGTCGCTGGCGGTCGCGGCGCTGGCGGCGCGGGGCGAAACCCTGATCGACCGCATCTACCATCTGGATCGCGGCTACGAGGACATGGCGGAAAAACTCTCCCGCCTGGGCGCGAAGGTGCGGCGGATATAGCCTCGCCGCAAACGGGTAAACTGGAGACATTTTTTACAACACAACCGCAACGAGGAGAGCGTTCATGATCGTTACCGACTGCCAGCCGCACCTGGCCAGCATCAATGTGTATGGCGAATTTACCCTGGCGGATTACCGGGAATTCGAAGAGGTGGTGAATTACAAGATCCGTTTCGACGGGCCAGTGGATTTGCTGTTCGATCTCTCCGGGATGGCGGACGCGACGCTGGACGTGGCGCTGGAAGACCTGCGCTTTACCCGCGCCCACGCCAACGACTTTCGCCGCATCGCCGTGGTCACGGACAGTCAGTGGGTGGTGTGGAGCGTCTGGCTCTCCCAGACTTTCATGAGCGCGGAACTGAAGGTATTCGACAACCCAGGGGAGGCAAGGGACTGGTTGGTGTAAAAACGTCAAAAAGTGGAAATCCCACTTTTGTGCGGCTTCGCCGCATTTTGCTACGCAAAACCAGCCTTCGGCTGTCCTGCGGCCTTCAGCCTTGTGCCGGTTCAGTCAGCAAAAAAGGGCAAGCGGAGCTTGCCCTTTTTTGGGGAAAGGCAACGAAAACCCACCACTACTATCCGCATGATCGTAGATACCGTCTTTCTCGTCAGCATTTTTTTGGATAAAGAGGCTGGCAAGAAGCGGGAGCGAAGCGCCTCCCTCGTGGGAGGGTGGTGGCGCTGCGTTTGTTTTTTCCGCTTTGGATTGCACCTATTTTCCATTTCGTGCTTTGTATTTATTGCAGCGCAGCATAAAATAGAAGACTTTCCTGGTTTCATCTTCTGGAGTTTTGTTGTGTCGACAAGCGCCCTCATTGTCCAATCCGGCCTGGCGGATCATTTGCGCAAGAGCCGCTGGCCCGCGCGCCTGGATTTGCTGCAAAGCGGCACGGGTCTGATTCTTGCCTTGTTCATGTGGGGGCACATGTTCTTTGTCGCGTCCATCCTGCTGGGCGAGACGGCCATGTGGACGGTTACCCGCATGTTCGAGGGGTACTTCTTCTTCGGCGGCGCGCGTCCGCGCCTGGTTTCCTGCGTGGCGGCGGGGGTGTTGCTGTTGTTTGTCCTGCACGCGCTGTTGGCGTTGCGCAAGTTTCCCGCCAATTACCGGCAATACCGCGTCCTGCGCGCGCATGTCCGGGCCATGCGGCACGAAGACAGCGCCTTATGGATCTGGCAGGTCTATACGGGGTTTGCGCTCTTTTTCCTGGCTTCGGCGCATTTGTACCAGATGCTGGTGTGGCCGCAGAACATCGGCCCCTACGCTTCCGCCGATCGCGTGTGGAGCGATGGCCTGTGGCCGTTTTATCTGCTCATGCTGCTGGCGGTGGAAGCGCATGGCGGCATTGGCCTGTACCGGCTGGCGATGAAATGGAACTGGCCCAGGTTTTCCAGGAATTTCCTGAAAAAGCTGAAATGGGGATTGACCGGGTTTTTCCTCATCCTGGGATTGATGACGCTGGGAGCGTACATGAAAATCGGTTTTGAGCACCAGGCACGCTACGGCGAACGCTACCGGCCCGCCGAACTGCCCGCGTGGCTGGAACGGCTTGCGCCAGAAGGCGATTTTCCGCGCCGCGGCCCAAAGGAAAACGCGTCATGAAAACGCGGATTACGGATGTATTGGTCATTGGCGGCGGGCTGGCGGGTTTGCGCGCGGCGATTGGCGCTGCAAGGCGCGGACACGAGGTGCTGGCGCTTTCGCTGGTGCCGCCCAAGCGTTCGCATTCGGCGGCGGCGCAAGGCGGAATGCAGGCGTCGCTGGCGAATGTGGTCAAGGGCATGGGCGATACGGAAGACATCCACTTCGAGGATACGGTGCGCGGTTCAGACTGGGGCGCGGATCAGACGGTGGCGCGCATGTTCGTCCATGCCGCGCCCAAGGCCGTGCGCGAGCTGGCCTCTTGGGGGACGCCGTGGAGCCGGGTGAAGAGCGGCGAGCGCGAAGTCATCATCAACAATGAAAAAGTTACCATCACCGAGCGCGAAGCGGCGCAGGGACTGATCGCGCAGCGCGATTTCGGCGGCACGAAAAAATGGCGCACCTGCTATGTTTCCGACGGCACCGGTCACGCCATGCTCTATACCATCAGCGATCAGGCGATTGCCCAGGGCGTCGCGGTGCAGGAACGCTGCGAGGCGCTTTCGCTGATCCACGATGGCGAACGCTGTTACGGCGCGGTGGCGCGCAATCTGGCAACAGGCGAGCTTTTCTCCTGTCTTGCCCGCGCCACGGTCATCGCCACCGGCGGCGCGGGGCGGCTGTACCGCGTCACCACCAACGCCGTCATCTGCGAAGGCATGGGACACGCGCTGGCGCTGGAGACTGGCGTGGCGGCGCTGGGCAACATGGAAGCGGTGCAATTTCACCCCACGGGCATTTTCCCGGCGGGCATCCTGGTCACGGAAGGCTGTCGTGGCGACGGCGGCCTGTTGCGCGACGCGGAAGGGCATCGCTTCATGCCCGACTATGAGCCGGAAAAAAAGGAACTCGCCTCGCGCGATGTCGTCTCCCGCCGCATGGAAGAGCACATCCGCAAGGGTCTGGGCGCCGCCTCGCGTTTCGGGCCGCATCTGTGGCTGGACATCACGCTGTTGGGGCGCCGTCATATCGAGCACAATCTCCGGGAAGTAAAGGAAATCTGCGAATACTTCCTCGGCATCGACCCGGCGGAAAAATGGATTCCCGTGCGTCCGGCGCAGCATTACACCATGGGCGGCGTGCGCACCCGGCATACGGGCGAATCGCCGTATCTCAAGGGCTTGTTTGCGGCCGGGGAAGCCGCCTGCTGGGATTTGCACGGCTTCAACCGGCTGGGCGGCAATTCGGTGGCGGAAACGGTGGTCGCGGGCATGATCGTCGGCGAGACCGTGGCGGATTTCTGTGACGCCCCGGAAAACGACCTTGCCGCGCCAGTCGCGCTGGCGCGGGAATGCGCGCGCCGCGAAGAAGAAAAACTTCTCGCCTTGCTTGCCTCTCCCGGCGAGGAGAACGCCTTCAGGCTGTGTACCGAAATGCAGGAGATCATGACCCGCTGCGTCGGCATTTTTCGCACCGCCGATGGCTTGCAGGATGGCGTTTCCCACCTGCAACGCCTGTTGCAGAGAAGCCGCCATATCGGCGTCCGGAGCAAGACCTGGGGCAGCAACCCGGAACTGGTCGCCGCCTATCGCGTGCGCCGCATGCTGAAACTGGCGCTTGCCATCGCCTACGGCGCGTATCAGCGCACCGAGAGCCGGGGCGCGCATTTCCGCGAGGATTTCCCCGCGCGCAACGACCGCGACTGGCTGAAACGCACCCTGGCGTTCTGGCCCAGGGAGGCGAACGAGGAAGCTACCCTGCCGCGTCTGGAGTATGAAGCGTTGGACGTCAATGCAATGGAACTGCCGCCCGGCTGGCGCGGCTATGGCGCGAAAAACCATATCGAGCATCCAGATGCCGCCGCCCGCCAGTTTGCCGTCGAGCGCATCCGCAATCACGTGGAACTGGCGGGCGGCGACCGCTTCGCCCTGCAACAGGAACTCATGCCCTACCTCGACAAACTTCCCGCCCGGTTGCGCGGCAGGAACGAACGCCTGGATGAGCCGCTGTGAATCCTGGCTTGCCAGGAATCGCGCCTGATAAATGCCGCCGGAGAACGCCATGAGCGCCGAAAAAACGCCCAACCCATCTCGCCGCGTCACCCTCAACATCCTGCGCTACAACCCGCAGGAGGCCGAAAGCGAGCCGCGTTTGCAACGCTATGCGCTGGAAGAAGCCGACGGCATGACGCTGTTCATCGCCCTGAACGAACTGCGCGAACATCAGGATCCGACCCTGCAATTCGATTTTGTCTGTCGCGCCGGCATCTGCGGCTCCTGCGCCATGATGGTCAATGGCCGCCCGCGGCTCGCCTGCCGCACCCTCGTCGCCGATCTGCCTTCGGAAACCACGCTTACGCCGCTGCCTTTCTTCGAGTTGATAGGCGATCTTTCGGTAAACACCGGCAAGTGGATGCGCGGCATGAGCGAGCGCCTGGAAACCTGGCTGCACGCCAGGGAAACGGAACCCGACCTTGGGCGCATCGAGGAGCGCATGCAGCCGGAGACCGCCGAAGCCATCTACGAACTGGATCGTTGTATCGAATGCGGCTGTTGCGTCGCCGCCTGCGGCACCGCGCAGATGCGCCCGGATTTCGTCGGCGCGGTCGGCCTGGGCAAAATCGTCCGCTTCCGCGCCGACCCGCGCGATACGCGCGACGACGATGATTACTTCGAACTCATTGGCGACGATACCGGCGTCTTCGGCTGCATGTCGCTTTTGGCCTGCCACGACGTTTGCCCCAAATCCCTGCCGCTGAAAACGCAAATCGCGTTTTTAAGACGAAAAATGGCGCTGATTGCGTAGTTTTTTTCGTTGTTCAAAGTTACGGATGATTTGGAAAGGGAATAACTTCATTGGAGAGGGTTGACCCCTTCCCCGCAGAGAGGGGAAGACGCGCGGGCGCGATGCCGTTCGGTCTCGCCCGGCGAGGGCAGGGCGCGCCATGCCTCTGCATCCGTCCTCTGTCCTCCATCCCCGGCGCGGAGGCATACTGAACCGCCCCCTTGTATGCCGGAGAATTCGATTTGAGGGCGCCAGATCGATATCCCCCAGGTTCTGTCTCAACCGGGGACAGATCGCGGCGCGGGCGGCACGGGAAGATCGGCGGGCATCGGGTTTTCTTGAGTATCAAGAATGGGTCGTGGCAGACTGTTCTTGCGCGCACAGGATCGCATTCTTTTCCTTGAGCGCCTTTTCCACCCAGTCGCGGACGGCGGGCGCTTCGTCCTGCCCGTAGCGTTGCACAATATCGTCATAGCTGGCAATGACGCTCGCAATGGGCATGCCCGCTCGCTGGCGCAGGGCGGCGACCGCCTCGAACAGCGCCCTTGCCTCCTCCGCATGAATCCGCGCTTGACGGCGCTTCCAGCGCGCACGCCATTTTCCGAGGCATTTTTCAAGACATGCCTTGAAGCCTCCGGCGAAAAGGGAAAAAACGCGGGGAAAGGGGTTTGTCGCGCCAAAGGCCAGCGGCCAGGCGGCCACCAGCACCGCCAGCATGAGGAGCCGGAAAAGGATGAGAAACCAGAGGAACCAGGAGTCCTCATCATGGCTGTATTCCAGAAGCACTCTGATACTGTCAAGGGTGCCAAACGCGATGATTTCCGTGACGAGTGGCAGCGAAAGAAAAACAGGCGCGATCAGCGCCAGGACTGCGGTAGTCCGATACCCGCGCGAAATGCCCCACAGACAGACGAACAGGAACGCCAACAGGGGAATTGCGCCAATCATCACGAGAAACGAGGAAAGCGCGCCAAAGCGGGTATTCCGAAACAAGCCCGCCAGGTTCAGAAGCGCGAGCAGCACACTGAATCCCGTCAGGAACCACAGGGCGCCCAACCCCGCCTTCATCCTGGCGGACATGGATGCGCGCCCTGTGGGCAGCACGGAGAGATTGGATGGCATACGGTTCAGAGATCGTCAGAGCCAGGCGCGGATTCTAACCCTGATTCCGTCTTCTATATGCCCGCCCCTCCAAAACTGGGTGCGATTAAAAGTGGAGGAAATCTTGTCCGCGCGAAGAACAAACGCAGCGTTAATTTTCTCCACCTCGTCATTGCGAGGCGCGCAGCGCCGTGGCAATCCATGCGGTGGCGCGATTACCCGGAACATCCGGGCAGACTGGAAGGTCGCCTGGAAAAGCCACGGCCTGCGGCCCTCGCAATGACGAGAGGGAAGAGAGATTGCCACAGTCTGCGGCCCATCGCTTTTGACGAGACAGGAGAGATGGAACAGAGACCGCGAAGAACCAGAGACTATGAACAGGCTCTAAATCCGCACGGCGTTTGTTTTCTTGTTGAGGGAAGATGCCCGCCCTTCCCCAATGGCTACGGTCGAAACCCCGGTCTTCAGGGCGGGGTTTCAAACCAGAGTTAGTTTTACGACGAACAGCTTCTTAGAGGTCTATCGCTGATTTCCCGCGCCGCGCCTGAAGACCGGCGTCAGGAGCCAGGAGAGTGTCACGCCCAGGGTGGCCGTCAGGCCCAGCGCGCGCAGCGCGGGCGTGGCGGAAAGGGCCAGCAGGCCGAAGGAGGCGAGGGTGAGCGTGGCGGCGAGCGTCGTCGCCAGCAGGGTATGGGCGTGGGTTTGGCGGGCGGCGAGAAAGATGGCGTAATCGACGCCCATGCCCAGGGTGAGCAGCAGGGCAAGTATGCTCAACATCTGCACGGGAACGTCCAGATATCCCATGACGGCGAGCGTCGTCAATCCTGCCAGCAGCACCGGCGCAAAGAGACGCCAGACTTCGCGCCGGAAGAAAGGATAGAGCAGCAGAGGCAGCAGCAGGCAGGCGGCGAGCAGGGTTTGCGTGAGCAAGCGCCGGTAGCGCTGCATCAGGTCGGAAATGTCGCGCGTCTGGTCTATCCAGCTTATGCCTTCGCCAGTGAATTGCGCCAGCGCCGCCGCCGTTTCCTTTTCTCGCAAGCCCTTCAACAGCACCATGCTGGCGTATTTCCCCGGATGGGTTTCTCCCAGCCAGAGCGCGGCGGCCTGCCGCATGGGGAGGCTCAAGCCAGCTTCTGGCGTCAGCAGGGGCGCGTCCGTTTTTTCCGCCCAGTCCTTTGCGAGTTCCATCTCCCTTGCCAATGCCTTGCGGCTGGCCGCCAGCTTTTCTTGCCCGGCGCGATTTTCCTTTTGCCGCGCTTGCGAGGGCAGCCAGCGGCTCGTCGCCTCGAAGCCGTCGATTTTGCCCGCGGCAACCAGGGGGCGCAGTTGTTCGATCAGGTTTTCTTCCCTTTGCAACAATTGTTCCGCGCTTTCGGCGGAAAGCAGGAACATCTGCGCCGGGCTGGGCAGTTGCAGAACGCGCAAGACTTCGCCCTGTTCCGCCATCAGGCCGGGATCCCCGGCAAACAGGCTGCGAATGTCGTCGTTTGCCCGCAATTGCAGGAGTCCGCCGAGGATGAAGACGGCAAGGACGAACATCAGCCCCCAGGCTTTTCCGCTGTTTTGCCAGCGCGGCCAATGATCGAGCAGCCTGCCCATCCAGTGCGCGTTTCTGGGCAGCGGCAGGGTTTGCGGCAACAGGTAGGGATAAAAACAGACGACGCTCATCCACGCGCCAAAAATGCCGCAGACGGCAAAAATCGCCATCTGTTTCAATCCGGGAAAAGGCGTGAGCGCCAGCGCCAGATAGGCAAGCGCCGGAGCCAGGAGCACCATGCACAGGGTCGGCAGCAAACGCCGGAAGCGTTCCCAGACCGGTTCCGTATTGCCCAGATGTTGCGCGAAAACCAGAATGGCGTAATCGACCGCCACACCAATCAGGCTCGCGCCAAAGACCAGGGTAAGCAGATGTACTCGCGCGAACAGCGAAAACACGGCCAGGAACGCGACGAGCGCGCCGGAAACGAGCGACAGCAAAACGAGTTTTAAGGCGCGCGCGCTCTGAAAGACGAGGCCGACCAGAAGAAAACAGGCGAGGAGCGAACCCATCCCAATCAAGCGCATTTCCTCCCGCGCCTGCCGCGTTGCCGCCGCCGCGTGCAGCGCCACGCCCGCGCGCAGCAGCCGCGCTTCGGGAAATTCCTGTTGCAGCATCTGCCGCGCGGCGTCAAGCCGCGCCATCAGCGCCTCCTGCAACTGTGCGTCAAAGGCGCTGCCCGGCAGGGCGTAGAGGAGCGCCGCATGAAAGCGCCCGTCGCGTTCGAGCATCAGTTCGCCGCCGGATGGCCGAAGCGGCGTCGCTTCGGCCAGGCTTTGCAGCCAGTTGCCAAAAAAGCCGAAGGGATCATCAAGCCAGGAAACGCTGCCGGACGCAAAAGGCGCGTACGCCAGCGCGAGGGCGCGCTCCCGCGCTTCTTCCGGCGTGGCAAAAAGCAGCCATTCCCGGTCGGCGGCGCTCATCAAGCCTTGCCGGTAGGGAAAATAGAAATCGGCGGGAAGCCACGCCCCTCCCGCCGCCGCGTCGTCCGCGATCCCCGCCGCGCCGCCCTGTTCCGTCAGGGCGGAATCCGCCAGGGAAGCGCGCAGCATCCGCGCCGCCTGCCGGGCGCGGGAAGCGTCCGGCGCCGAGACCAGCAGCGCCAGTTGCCGCTCGCCCTGGGCGGAGATCGCCTTTTGCGCCATTTTCAACGCCGGATGCCGTTCGTCTTCCGGCAACAGGGCGAGCAGGTCGGCATCCACTCGCGCGGACCATGCCGCGCGCTCGAAAAACAGGAACAGCGCGGCAAGCAGCAGCAGGAGAAGCCAGAAACAGGCCAACAGGCGATGACGGCGGACGTGGCTTTCCATCGGCATTTTCTTCTGAAGCAACTGTCATTCAAAACGTTTTTGTTCGTCCGCCGAGAGTTCCCGCGCGTAGGTTTGCGCCCGGAATTCGATGCGCGTGACGTCGCCCGCGGCGTTTTCCATTTCCACGCTGGCAATGTCGCGTTCTCCGGCCAGACGCAAGGCGCGAATCATTTGGGCGAGGTTCTTGTCCCTGGGCGTGAATTCCAGTTGCCAGTTCTTGCCTTCCGCCTTGCCGTGGTAATCGAAGGTTTGCGCCAGAGCCGCCACGTCGCCGGAGAGCACTGAAAACAGGATGCCATTGACGATCTTGACCACGGGTTCCTTGCTTGCGTCGAGTTTCATCAGCGTTTTCTTGCCGTCCGTCTGGAGGATTTCCCCGTGGGTCAGGCGGGTGATCTGCGTGAAGGGACGGGTGTTTTCCCAGAGAACGCCATAATTCCTGGCGACCAGGAAGCGGCCGTGGGAAACCAGCGGTTTCTTGATCTGGGCAAGCTTGCGGGTCTGCTGGAATTCACCGCGGATCACCGGGGAGGACGTCAATCGGCTCCTGACCTCTTCCAGCAGATTCTCGGCGGCGCAACAAAGCGCGGGCAGGGCAAGCAGCAGCAGCAAAACGGCTCTGCGCCCAGGGACGGCAATAAAGGAATTCTTCATCGTAAAACCAACTCCGGTTTGAAACCCCGCCCTTCAGGGCGGTGCGAAGGTGAGACCCGGCCTGAAGGCCGGGGTTTCGACCGTAGCCATTGGGGAGGGGAGAGAAACCCCTTCCCAATGACGTTAGACCGGCAGACCTGAAGGTCTGCCGCTAATTTCTTGCTGGAAGACCCAGTTTTTCAAGAAGGATGGCGGGGCTTTCCAGGCACATTTCCCGTATGCGCATGTCGACCGCGACCTGTACGGTGTAACCGCGGGTGAGGCGTTTTCCAGTGGCGCAATCGAAAATGAGATAGTCGATCCTGAGCCGGTTTTCCCATTCCGTCAAAAACGCCTTGACTTCGATTTCTTGCTGATAGTGGAGCGGCTGGGCATAGCGGATGAAGATTTCGATCACCGGCCAGGCATAGCCCGATTCCCGCATCTGCGGATAATCGTAATCCAGCGACTGCAACAAGGCCACGCGCGCCAGTTCGAAGTAGCGCACATAGTGCCCGTGCCAGCAGATTTCCAGCGGATCGAGGTCGTGAAAGGGAATGCGCAGTCTTATGCTTTTCCGCCAGCGGCTTTGTGGTGTCTTCATGGCATGAGTGTACGTCAAAAAGGGAAAACCCGCTTTTTGCCAGTTTGGAGTGTGCGTCAAAAAGTGAACCCCCACTTTTTGCCGGTTTGAATTTGGGGTTTGAAACCAGGCAAAGCCTGGCTTCAAACCGTGTAAATCCAACGCGAAACCAGCGCGCCCCTACAGGATCGCGCAGATGGGCAGCGGGTTGCGTTGCCTTTATTCTACTAGTCCGTCACGTTGAATCGCGCAAATTTGGCGTGACTGCCCGCCGGAAGCCCTCCTGTCCCCCTCCCCCCTTGTGGGGGAGGGTGGCGCGCAGCGCCGGGAGAGGGGCAGATCAAAAGAGCAAAGCCGTTGAACCGTAGCTTCCCCTCTCCCGCAAGGGGGGAGGGGGACAAAAGCGTTTGCCCTGTCTTCAGGCATTTTGAGTTTCATCGTAAAACTAACTCCGGTTTGAAACCCCGCCCTTCAGGGCGGTGCGAAGGTGAGACCCCGGCCTGAAGGCCGGGGGATCAATCCGTAGCCATTGGGGAGGGGAGAGAAACCCC
>JAITRP010000108.1 GCA_031288305.1 Zoogloeaceae bacterium | reverse complement strand
CTGGGCGCGAGATGGAGCCTGGACATGACCCAGGCCGCCCGCTTCTACCTGGGCGCGGCCTGGGAACGCGAATACGACGGCAAGGCCAAGGCGAGCGCCCACGGCTACCGCCTGCCCACACCCGGACTCGCGGGAAACACCGGCTTCGCGGAAGCGGGCTTCACGCTGAATCCCACGGGCGCGAAACCCCTGACGCTGGATGTCGGCCTGCAAGGCTACACGGGAAAACGCGAGGGCGTGACCGGCAGCCTGCGCATGAACTACGCCTTCTGATCGGGGGACGGAGGACGGATATAGGGGCGCGAGCGCGGCAGCCGATCCGCCTTCTGTCGTTCCCTGTTTTTTTTGACAGGATGTACAGGATGGGCAGGATGAAAACCCTTGGCGGGTTCTGGTTTCATCCTGTCATCCTGTACATCCTGTCCATGATCTCCCATTCCCTGAACCGCGTCATGCCATGATGATCGTTACAATTCAGCGGCGCGAAGAGCCGGTTCGTGGCTTCTGATTCCTTCTGGCGCGGCTTCCCCCGCCTCGTCGAAAGCGGGGAGCGCAGCGATGCGGCAATCCAGAAATTGAATCGCGCCTCGCTTTTGACGAGGCGGGAGAGATTGAACAGAGACCGCGAAGAGCCAGAGACCATGAACAGGTTCCAAGAAGCTGTCTTAAAGAAACATCATGCAATGCGTTTGAGCAGCAAAGGAAACGCGGCGAGCTTGAGCATGACCTCGAATTTGCATTTTTCGAGACAGCTTCTTAGTTTTTGCCGTACGGCTCCGCATACGGCGCGAAATGGCGGATGTTTTCGTCGACGGAAAGCGGCGCGCCGATGGGCGGGAAGGCGCGCTGGAGGCAGGTTTCGCGCGGGCAGAGCTTGCAGCCGACGCCAATGGGGGTGAAGTTTTCAGCATCCTTCAGATTGAGCCGCCGGCTGTAGATGAGACGTCCGGCGTGGCGGACGTCGCAGCCCAGGCCGACGGCAAAAGTCTTGGCGGGGGAATCATAACCAGGACGCCGGTGCGAGACGGCGCGCGCGATCCACAAATAGGCGCGGCCATCGGGCATGGCGGCCAGTTGGGTAAGGACGCGGCCGGGGTGACGGAAGGCTTCATAGAGATTCCACAAGGGGCAAGAGCCGCCAATGCGCGAAAAGTGAAAATCGGTGGCGGATTGGCGCTTGGAAATATTGCCCGCCCGGTCGACCCGCACGAAGAAGAAGGGCGCCCCGCGCGCCTCGGCGCGTTGCAGGGTGGAAAGCCGATGGCAGGCGGTCTCGAAACCCACGCCAAATTCATGCGCCAGGCGTTCGATGTCGTAGCGCAGCCGTTCTGCCCGATCAAGAAACCTGCGGTAGGGCAGGATCAAGGCGCCCGCAAAATAGTTGGCCAGGCCAATCCCCAGAAGCCGCCGCGCCTCGACGCTGGAAAGCCTTGCTTCATCGGCAATGGCGGCGATGGTTTCCCCTGCTTCCAGGAAGGCCAGTTGCGTGGCCATCTGGAAGGCCATCTGACCGGGGCGCAGGTAGGGCGAGAGTTTCAGGAGACGCTGTTCGGGATCGAACTGGCGCAGGGCGTCCCCTTGTCCTTTTTCGTCTTCGGCCACTTGCGCCACATGGACGCCGTGCTGCTGGCGCAGGCGTTCTTCCAGGCCGTCTCGCGGATTCCCGGGCTTCAACCGCCAGGCGTCGAAGGCGCGTTCGGCCTGGGTATCGATGGCGTCGATGTAATTGTGACGGTCATAGAAAAAGTCGCGCACCTCTTCATAGGGCATGGGTTTCAGGAGTAGCGCGTCCTCGCCCTGCGTCTGCCCCAGTCGCGCCGCCAGCATGGTCTCGCGCTCCTGGATTTCACGCTGGCGGCGTCCCAGGCGAATCAGCATCCGGGCAACCCCCGGCATGTGGGCGGCCATTTCTTCCATTTCGGCAAGCGACACCGCTTCTTCCGCCAGCGTCTCGCTGAAAAGCTCCTTCAAGCCCGCCAGCAGACGCACCTCGTCGTCTTCGGAAAAGCGCTGGACATCGACGCCGAACACGGCATTGAGCCGCAAGAGCACCGCGACCGTCAGCGGTCGCTGGTTCTGCTCCAACTGGTTGAGATAACTGGGCGAAAGCTCCAGCGCGCGCGCCAGCGCCACCTGCGTCAGGCCGCGCTCTTCCCGAAAACGTTTCAAGCGCACGCCGATGAAACTCTTGCGCATTCCTTGTTTCCTCCATTTGGGCGTTTGGTTATTCGCAAAATTCGCAAAATAACCGGTTCACCTTTGCAATCCTACGCCATTTTAGTATTCATGGTAAATGATTTGATGTGTATATTGCGAATAATTCCAGAAAAGACGGACGGAACCGGTCGCGAAACGCTTGGTTTCCCGCGTCTTTCCGGGAAGGCGGCGCAACCCCGAAGCCGGGCTGGTTTTGCGTTGGTTTTTCCGGGTGGAAGGCGAAGATCGCTTTGCCTTCCACCCCAAACTTTGCCTGGCAAAAAGTGGTTTTTTACTTTTTGACGCACACGTTATGACTTCGACGACAACTGCGCAGACCCGGATTTTTCACCGGCGCGCCCTGGACGGCGCGCTGGCAGACGATATTCGCGCGCGTCTTTTCGCGCACGAATTCCTGTTTCGCGCGCCGCTGGATGAAACCGCGCTGGCCGCGCAGTACGGCGTTGGGCATCTGCCGCTGTCCCAGGCGCTGGAAAACCTTGCCCGCGAACAACTGCTGGCGGCGCGGTCACAGGCTCAGGGCGGTTACGAGGTTCCCGATCACGCGCGCGCCGAAATCGAGAATTTGCTCGATACCCTGGAAAAGATCCGCCGCTTCGCCCTTTCCCGGCATGGAGAAAAGGAAAACGCTTCCCTCTGCCTTGCCGCCGTGGAGATGCCTTCTGCTTCCCGTCCTTACCGGGGGCCTTCTGGCCTCGAGGTTGCGCGTCCCTTCGTGATTGCGGCGCAGAGTCTCCATGACCAGTTGCGCGCGGGCGTCGGGCCGGCGCTTTCCGGAATCGAGGCAAACTGCGCGCGTCGCCACAGGGATGCCATGCAGGAAGCCCTTGCCGGCGATGACCCCGAAACCCTCGATGCATTCTGCCGGGAAAGCGCCCGGGATTTCCGGCAGCGGGTACTGGACTTTTTCGATGACGCGGCAAGCCAGCAGGCGTCCGGCCCTGGCGGAATTCAATAACCCTTTCTTCAAATCCTGCGGGAATTTTCATGACCTTACGCACACACCTCCTTGGTTTTCCGCGCATGGGCGAAAACCGTGAACTCAAATTCGCGCTGGAGCGCCACTGGCGGGGCGAAATCAGCCTCGACGAACTGGAACAGACCGGACGCGACCTGCGCGCCCGGCATTGGGACTTGCAACGCGAGGCCGGGTTGGATTTCGTCACGGTCGGGGATTTTGCCTTCTACGACCAGATGGCAAACCACATCCAGTTGCTGGGTTGCGAACCCGCGCGCTTTGGCTTTTCCGGCAATGAACCCGAACTTTCCCGCTGCTTCACGCTGGCGCGCGGCCTTGCCCGCGAAGGGGATGAAAAATCCTGCCCGGCGCTGGAGATGACCAAGTGGTTCGACACCAATTACCACTACCTGGCGCCGGAATTTTCCGCCGACACGGCCTTTGCCCTCGCCAGCGAGCGGATTTTTTCCGAACTGGCCGAGGCCAAACGCCTGGGACATCCCGTCAAGGCCGCATTGATCGGGCCGCTGACCTTCCTGTGGCTGGGCAAGGAAAAGACGGCGGGATTCTCCCGGCTCGATCTTCTGGAAAAACTCCTGCCCGTCTATCGGAAAATCCTCGCGCGCCTCTCTGCCGAGGGCGCGGAGTGGGTGCAAATCGACGAGCCGATTCTCGGCCTGGATTTGCCTTCTTCCTGGCAGCAGGCGTTTGAACCCGCCTATCACCAGCTTGCCAGCGCGAACGCGCAGGTGTTGCTGGCGACCTATTTTTCGCCCTTGAAGGAAAACTTCAATCTCGCCTGCCGCCTGCCGGTCGCGGGATTGCACATCGACGCCGCGCGCGCGCCGGAAGACGCGCTTTTGGCGGCCGACTGGCTGCCCGCGCACCGGGCGCTCTCGATCGGCCTCATCGACGGGCGCAACATCTGGCGCGCCGATCTGGATCTGGCCTTGGACTTCTTGCGCTCCGGGCGGCTGCAAAAATTGCGCGAAATCTGGCTTGCGCCTTCCTGCTCGCTCCTGCATGTGCCGTTCAGTGTGGCGGCGGAAAAAGGCCTGGATGCGCAATTGCGTTCCTGGCTCAGTTTCGCGGTGGAAAAGTTGCGGGAACTGCAAACGCTCAAGAACGCGGCGCGGGAAAATGCCGACAAGGAAACGCTGGCGGCAAGATTCCCCTTGCTTGCCCAATCCCGCGCCGCCCTGCAAAGCCGCAAGGCCAGCCCGCGCGTACACGCCCCGGAAGTCGCGGCGCGCATTGCCGCTCTGCCCGCCGACATCGACCGGCGGAAATCGCCCTATCCCACGCGCCGCGCAGCGCAGGCGGCGCGTTTTCAATTGCCGCTTTTTGCCGCCACCACCATCGGTTCCTTTCCGCAGACCGCCTCGGTGCGCGCCCTGCGCGCCGCTTTTCGCAGCGGGAAAACGAACCTGGCCGATTACACCGCGGCCTTGCGAGAGAAGATCAGCGAGGCCGTTGCCGTCCAGGAAGAACTGGGACTGGATGTGCTCGTGCATGGCGAGGCGGAACGCAACGACATGGTCGAATACTTCGGCGAACAACTGGCCGGTTTCGCCTTCACCGCCAATGGCTGGGTGCAATCCTACGGCTCGCGTTGCGTAAAACCGCCGATCCTCTATGGCGACGTCTCGCGTCCCCAGCCGATGACCGTCGAATGGTCGCGTTTTGCCCAGAGCCTGACCCAAAAACCAATGAAGGGGATGCTCACCGGGCCGGTCACGATCCTGCAATGGTCGTTCGTGCGCGACGACCAGCCGCGCGCCGCGACCGCCGAACAGATCGCGCTGGCCATCCGGGATGAAGTCGTCGACCTGGAAAAGGCCGGCATCGGCATCATCCAGATCGACGAGCCGGCCATCCGCGAAGGCTTGCCGCTGCGCCGGGAACACTGGGGCGAATATCTTGCCTGGGCGACCCGCGTCTTTCGCATCGCCGCTTCCGGCGTTACGGACGCCACACAGATCCACACCCACATGTGCTATTCGGAATTCCACGACATCCTGCCGGAAATCGCCAGCATGGACGCCGACGTCATCACCATCGAGACCAGCCGTTCCGACATGGAGCTGCTCCGGGCTTTCGGCCATTTCCATTACCCGAACGCGATCGGCCCCGGCGTCTATGACATTCACTCGCCGCGCGCGCCTTCGGTCGAGGAAATCGAGGGCCTGCTCGAAAAGGCGCTGGCCGTGATTCCCGCGGAACAACTCTGGGTCAATCCCGACTGCGGCCTGAAAACCCGCGACTGGCCGGAAACGAAGGCCGCGCTTGCCAACATGGTCGAGGCGGCGCGGCGCTTGCGGGCAAAGGTGAAATAAAAAAATAGAGAACTTCGTTTTTCAACGAAGCGCGTTGTCATCCCCTGGCCCCCTTGCCGCCCAAACGCGCAAGGGGCCGTTTGCGGGAGCGCGTCATGCCCGTCTGCGGGCTTGCAATCCCCGCAATCTTCGGCAAACAATCCACAGAGTTTGACTGCCATCAAATATTTTTTCAGGAGCCATTCATGAACACACAAACCGAAGCCGAAACCCAAACCGACAATCTGGAGAGCATGGAACCTGCCCTTTCACGGGGCTGGATCGCGAACAGGAAGGAGTTTCTCATCCTGGCGGCGGACATCGCCGCCCTTTTTCTCCTCCATGAATTCCTGCCCTATGAGCCGAAAACCAACGCCGGGCTGGCGATGTTCTTTTTCGTCGGCGTCCTGTGGCTGACCGAGGCGGTGCACATCACCATCACCGCGCTTCTGGCGCCCATCCTGGGGGTGCTCTTCGGATTGATGGACGTGACGGCCTCATTGAAACCCTTTGCCGACCCGACCATTTTTCTCTTCTTCGGCGGCTTCGCGCTGGCGACGGCCCTGCACATCCAGGGAATCGACCGCTTCATCGCCCACCGCCTGCTCTTTCTGGCGCGCGGGCATCTGGGCGGCGCGGCGATCATGCTTTTTCTCGCCACCGCCGCGCTGTCGATGTGGATCAGCAACACCGCCACCGCCGCCATGATGCTGCCGCTGGCCTTGGGTCTTTTGAGCAATCTGGACGCGAAGAAGGAGCGCGGCGCTTACGTTTTCCTGCTCCTGGGCGTTGCCTACAGCGCCAGCATCGGCGGCCTGGGCACCCTGGTCGGCTCGCCGCCGAACGCCATCGTCGCCCTTTACCTGAAGCTGGATTTCATGGGCTGGATGAAATACGGCCTGCCGATGATGATCGTCCTGCTCCCCTTGATGATCGGCGTGCTCTACCTCGTTTTCCGGCCCAACCTGAACCATCGCGTCGCAGTGGAAAATCATGAATTCGTCTGGACGAAGCCGCGCCTCATCACCGTCGGCATCTTCGTCCTGACGGCGCTGTGCTGGATCTTCAGCGCCCACATCAGCGAGGCGCTGGGCAAGATCAAGCAATTCGATTCCCTGGTGGCGCTCGGCGCGGCAGTATTGATCGGCGTCTCGGGCGTGGCGACCTGGAAGCAGATCCAGACGAACACCGAATGGGGCATCCTCTTCCTGTTCGGCGGCGGCCTGGCGCTTTCCGCCATCCTGGGAAGTTCCGGCGCCAGCCTCGCGCTGGCAAACGAAATCCGCGATCTGATCGGCAACGGCCACTGGTTCCTCATCATCGCGGTATCGGCCGCCTTCATCATCCTGTTGACGGAATTCACCAGCAACACCGCCAGCGCCGCGCTGATGGTGCCGCTCTTCGGCGCCGTCGGCGAAGGCTTGGGCATGCCGCCGCACATCCTGCCGCTCGTCATGGGCATCGGCGCTTCCTGCGCCTTCATGCTGCCGGTGGCGACCCCGCCCAACGCCATCGTCTTCGGCGCCGGTCACATCGAGCAAAGGGAAATGATCCGCGCCGGCTTCGGGCTGGTCGTGGCGTCCACCATCCTGGTGAGCCTGTTCGCCTGGTTCGTCTGGATGTAGTAGCCAGTCACGTTGAATCGACGCAATTTTGCGTGGCTGCCTGCCGGAATCTTTCTACCCCTCCCCCGCAAAGGGGGGAGGGGGACAAAAGCGTTTGCCCTGTCTGTCTTCAGGCATTTTGAATTTCATCGTAAAACTAACTCCGGTTTGAAACCCCGCCCTTCAGGGCGGTGCGAAGGTGAGACCCCGGCCTGAAGGCCGGGGGATCAATCCGTAGCCATTGGGGAGGGGAGAGAAACCCC
>JAITRP010000080.1 GCA_031288305.1 Zoogloeaceae bacterium | reverse complement strand
CCGCGGGGAACAAACCGCTCAGGATGGCCTCCAAAGGCCACTACGGGCAGCACGCGCGCGCCAAACGACTGCCAGTACGCGGCAACCACCGCCGACCGCCAGCATTGATACGCCGCCCACTCTGGCGGGTCATCCTGGAAAACGGAGAAATCGGGAGCAGTGACGAATCCCGCCGCCATCGCGACAAGCGCCCCATCCAACGGACGACGCCAGAAGAACTCTTGCCTATAATCATCGCAGAACGTGTGCATGGCGCCAGAACGCCAGCGGCCACGAGGAGACCAATGCTCCGGAATTTCCGGCAAATGCCCAGGAGCAAAAAAGACCAGGGGCGAGCCAACATCCAGAAACTCACGAGGAAAACCTACGCGACGCATGGCAAACCACCCCTCAATCTGTGCAGCGACGCCACTTGCAGGAACAACAGCGCCATGTCATCATGACTAAACACTAAACAAGGAGATTCCAAATGGGAATGGGAATAACACTCATGGCACTGTCCGCCATCATGCTGATAGCACTGATCATTAGTACATTGAACGCCCTGAAACAAAAAAACCAAACCACTGCCCCCGACGATCAGTATCAATACGCACCCAAGCGCGTCATGACGGATGCTGAACAAATCCTCTATTACCGCTTGCTCGAAGCACTTCCCGAATACCCGATCCTCGCTCAAGTGCAGATGAGCAGCTTCTTGTATGACAAACAGAAAAAAAGCGGATGGAGCGCCCTGAATCAGATCCGAATGAAAAGCGTAGATTTTCTTGTCATAAGAAAAGATGCCTACGTTGTGGCAGTCATCGAATTGCAAGATTCGACGCACGAACGCAAAGACCGCCAGAAAAATGACGAATTCAAACGAAACGCCCTGAAATCCGCTGGAATCAGGCTCATAGAATTCCACGCGCGGGAACTTCCGAGCACGGAGGAAATCAGAGCAGCAATCGTCATATGACGAAATGCCAAAGCCAGAAACGAAGCAGGTTACAGACTGTGCGTTTTGCATTTCCATTAACATGCGCTAAGTAACAGATGCAAACTTAGCGAATGTTAAGAAACTTGTCAACCGCTAAGAAAAAAAATATCCTGAAAAAAATCAAAGCCGCCAGGAGACCACACCATGAAGACAACGGACTATATGCACACAGCCAAAGCGAAGCTAAAGCTAAAAACCAATGCACAACTGGCAAAAGAACTGAACTTAACAGAAGCAGCCCTCAGCTACTACGAAAGCGGCAAGCGCATAATGGACGACTACACGGCCACACAGCTAGCCAAGATACTAGGCATTGACCCAATGCGCATAATCGCGCAAGCAAACGCAGAACGGGAAAAAGACGAGAAGAAACGCAGCTTCTGGCTATCCTACGCCAAAGCCGCTTGCACCCTATTGGCAGTAATGTCCGCCGTTTGCGCCACCGCGCCCGATGCAGCAGCCTCAGCCTTACGCCGCAAGGCTAACGACATGAAGAATACTGGCGCGCCCGAGACGATTCGAACGTCCGACCCCTGCCTTCGGAGGGCAGTACTCTATCCAGCTGAGCTACGGGCGCACAGTGGGGCGCGATGATACTGGTTTTGCCGGGCAGCGTCCATTATTTCCTCCATTTTGCGCGCAGGCGGTATAATCAGACTCTCCAATCCACAGATGAAGGACGATGGCATGAACCGGACTCTCTTGTATGTAATCGTGATCGCGGCGGGCTTGTTTTTGGCGTTTGCCGCGCCTTTGGCGTTAAAGAGCGAGGCGACGCCTTCCGCGGAAGGCGCGGCGCAACGCATTGCGCCGGTGGCCCGTTTTGCATTGCAGGGCGAGGCGGCGGCGGATGTGGCAGCGGCGGCAAGCGAAAGCGCGCAGACCTTGCCGGAGGAAGAAAGCGTGGAAGCTCCTGCGGCGGCGGCGAGCGCGGCGGCTACGGAAAGCTCGGCGGCGCCGGCAGAGAAGGATGGCGCGCGCGTTTATGCTTCGCTCTGTTTCACCTGTCATGACCTTGGCGTTGCCGGCGCGCCCAAGAAGGGCGACAAGGCGGCTTGGGCAACTCGTCTGGCGGCGGGGGGAGAAGACGCGCTGTATGCCTCCGCCCTGAACGGCAAGGGAACGCTCATGCAGCCCAAGGGCGGGAATCCGTCCTTGTCGGACGCGGAGGTCAAGGCCGCGGTGGATTATCTGCTTGCCTCCGCGCGTTGAGCGCGTCGCGCGCCGATAGCCGCCGGAATTCTCCCGGCGGCTTTTTTATGACCACAGCAAGAAATTAGCGGCAGCCCTTCAGGGCTGCCGGTCTAACGTCATTGGGAAGGGGTTTGCATCCCCTCCCCAATGGCTACGGTCGAAACCCCGGCCTTCAGGCCGGGGTCTCAACCTTCGCACCGCCCTGAAGGGCGGGGTTTCGGGCGGGGTTTCAAACCGGAGTTAGTTTTACGATGAAAGGAGGACGGAAACAAATGGAATTCATGGCGACAGAAACATTCCGGCCATTATCGACAGGCACAGACGTTTGGCAAGCCATTTTTCGCGCCACGCAAGTTTTCGTCGTGACATTTCCAACGACACGTACCGTCGCATCCCCCGGACGATTCGGCATACAGGCAGACAGTCGAAGCATTATGGACGAGAAGTGTAACGAATTCGCCTTCAAGCCAAAAAATTCAACGCAAAACCAGACCCGCCTTGGAGTTGCGTTGCCTTTCCTCCAATGCAGGAGCGCGTTCTCCGCGCCCGCTCTGTGTTCCGGGCGCATGCAATACGCCCCTACGCCTGTTTTGCCATCTGAACTGGCACAAGGCCGAAGTCTGGTCTAACGAAACCAGACAAGGCTTTCCCTTGCAGGCTCTGCAAAGCTGCACAAAAAAGCGCGGGGGTTACTTTTTGAAGCATCCTCAGCGCGTGATTCTTGTGGCGTTGCTGCCTTTGACCAGCCGTACCCGTTCGCCTGGCTGGAAATTCTCGCCGTCGTCGCTCTGCACCACGGCGCGATATTCGCCATTGTCCAGCCGTATGGTGATCTCTATGCCCTGTTCGCGGGTAACGGCTTCTTCCACGGCGCTGCCCGCGATGCCGCCGAGTACGCCGCCGATCACCGCTCCAGCTGCGGATTCCCTGCTGTTGCCGCCGACGCTGCTGCCGGCGATGCCGCCTATCGCCGCGCCTGCCATCGTGCCCACATGCGATTTCGTGCCTTCGATTTGCACTGGGCGCACACTTTCGATGGTGGCAAAGGTAACGCGCATTTCCCGCCGCGCTTCGCCCCGCCCGTAGGCGTCGCCATCGAGCCTGGAAGCGCAACCCGACGCGACAAACAGGAATGCGATGAAAACCAGCGGTTTCCATTTGAAATTTGAAAACATTTTCTTTCTCCTTTTGTGTATTTTGTTCACGACAGACACGCTCCGGGAGCCGAACAGGATGAAGTATGCCGCCACGGAAAAAATCAGGATACCCAATATATACGCACCGAATTGAAGAGTGGTTTTTTTCATCGTAAAACTAACTCCGGTTTGAAACCCCGCCCTTCAGGGCGGTGCGAAGGTGAGACCCCGGCCTGAAGGCCGGGGTTTCGACCGTAGCCATTGGGGAGGGGATGCAAACCCC
>JAITRP010000077.1 GCA_031288305.1 Zoogloeaceae bacterium | reverse complement strand
CGCGGGTCGCGGTGCGCCTGCCAGGCAACCGTGTCTGTCTGGCCGGGAATGATCTCGCCCACGGGTACGGCATAGCCTTGCAGCTTCAAGTATTCGTAGGGCGTCTGTTGCGGGTTGATTTCCGCGTCATAGGCAAGGCCGCTGCCCACGCCGCCCACGATGGCCTCGCTGACCGCCTGTATTGCATCGGGGCGCGTTTTTTCCGGATCGTAGCGCGCCACGCGCGTCAAGTCGAAACGGCGAACGCGGTTCGTCGCGGCATCCCGCCATTGCCCGCGAAAATGCCCCTGGACGATCCTGCCCTCCCAATATGCCTTGGGGGAATCGCTTCTTTTCCCCGTGTCTTTGGAATAGCGTTCGGTGGAGGGCAAAGGTTCGGTCATCCGCCCCAGTGTGCCAAACAGAGGAATATCCACGCCATGACGCGCGTAAAAATACCGCCCGACGAAGACGTTTCTTGCCTCGAACGGGATGTCCAGTTCCGTACCGAATTCTTTCGCGACGGCTTCGGCGCTTTCCTGGGTCGAAGCTTCCAGTTCCATCACCACCGTGCCGACGCCCTCCAGCGTCCCCTGGAACACGCTTCGCTCCCCGGCAAACAACAACGTCGGCAAAAACGCGAGCAGCACGAAAAAGGAGCGTCTTGGAAACAGGCGTTTGTGTGAAGGAATCGCATACATTTCTGTCTTCAGTCCCCTGTCCTTCATCTTCTGATCCGCGCCTTCAAATGCTGGCGGCGAGCGCCTCCGCCTTGTCGGTGTTTTCCCAGGTGAATTCCGGTTCGTCGCGGCCAAAGTGGCCGTAGGCGGCGGTTTTTTCGTAGATGGGACGCAGGAGATCCAGCATCTGCACAATGCCTTTCGGGCGCAAATCGAAGTGCGCGCGCGTCAGCGCCGTCAGTTTTTCGTTGCTCGCCTTGCCGGTGCCGAAGGTTTCCAGCATGACGGAAGTCGGCTCGGCGACGCCGATGGCGTAGGAAAGCTGCACCAGGCAGCGTTCCGCCAGACCGGCGGCGACGATGTTCTTGGCGACATAGCGGGCGGCATAGGCGGCGGAACGGTCGACCTTGGACGGGTCCTTGCCGGAAAACGCGCCGCCGCCGTGCGGCGCCGCGCCGCCGTAGGTATCGACGATGATCTTGCGCCCGGTCAGGCCGCAGTCGCCTTGCGGGCCGCCAACGACGAAACGGCCAGTGGGATTGACCAGATACTTGATTTCGCCCCGGATAAGTTCCTTTGGCAGCACGGGCTTGACGATTTCTTCCACCACGGCTTCACGCAGGGTTTCCAGCGCGATGTCAGGGGCGTGCTGAGTGGAGAGCACCACGGTGTCGATGGCGACCGGCTTGTCCTCCACATAGCGCAGGGTGACTTGCGATTTGGCGTCTGGCCGTAGCCAGGGCAGGCGTCCATCGCGGCGCAACTGGCTTTGCCGCTCGACCAGACGGTGCGCGAGATAGATCGGCAGCGGCATGAACGTCGGCGTTTCCCGGCAGGCGTAGCCGAACATCAGCCCTTGATCGCCCGCGCCCTGGTTCAGCGGATCGTCGTGGGCGCGGTCTACGCCCTGGGCGATGTCGGGACTTTGCCGATCATAGGCGACCAGCACGGAACAGCCCTTGTAGTCGATGCCGTAATCGGTGTTGTCGTAGCCGATGCGCTGGATGGCGTCGCGCGCGATCTGGATGTAATCGACATTGGCGCGAGTGGTGATTTCGCCCGCGAGAATGACCAGGCCGGTGTTGCACAGGGTTTCGGCGGCGACGCGGGCGGTTTTGTCCTCTGCCAGGATGGCGTCGAGAACGGCGTCGGAAATCTGGTCGGCGACCTTGTCGGGATGGCCTTCGGAGACGGACTCCGAAGTGAACAGGTACTCACTCATAAAAAACTCCTTGGGTCAGGATTTTCCGGCGTTACCGGCTCCGACCCAAGAAGCGGCGACGCTTTAGCGGTATTTTCGTTTCGCCCCGCAAGTTGTCTGGTTAACTCGGCGAATCTGGTAATCTTAACTGTTTTTTTCTGTGGCGCAAGTCTTTGTCTCATGTTTTTCCTGTTCAAGACACTGAGTCGTCTGCCGCTTGTCTGGGCGCATCGTCTGGGCGCGCTGGCGGGCGTGCTGGTTTATCTTGCCTCACCGCGCTATCGGCGCAACCTGCGAGAAAACATGCGGGCGGCCGGCCTGGACGCAAACCTTGCTTGGCCGGCGGCAGCGGAAGCAGGCAAGCAGGCGCTGGAAATTTCGCACATCTGGATGAAAAGCCAGGCGGAAGCCAATGCGCAGATTGTCGAAATCACCGGCGGCGAACATGTCGCGGCGGCGAAAGCGGCGGGGCGGGGCGTCCTGTTTTTGACGCCGCATCTCGGCTGCTTTGAAATCGCCGCCCAGTATTGCGCCGCCGCCTTTGGCGATCTTACCGTGCTCTATCGCCCGCCCCGGCAGAAAAGCTTGCAGCGGATGATCCTCGCCGGACGCCAACGCCCCGGACTGCATCTGGCGACCGCTGACTTATCCGGTGTGCGCGCGCTCATCAAGGCGCTGAAGAAGGGCGAGGCTGTGGGCATGTTGCCCGATCAGGCGCCCAAGGCGGGCGAAGGCGCCTGGATTGAGTTTTTCGGGCGTCCCGCCTATACCATGACGTTGGCCGCAAGGCTCTCCGAAACGGGCGCGACCGTGCTGATGGTCTGGGGCGAACGCCTGCCGCAAGGACGCGGCTACCGTCTGCATTACAGTCCGCCAAGTCAGGCAATAACGGGGGATACGCTTACGCGCGCGCAGAAAATCAATCAGGAAATCGAACGCCTGATTCGTTGCTGTCCGACGCAATACCTGTGGGGCTATAACCGCTACAAAGGCTACAAGGGCGATCCAGAAGCCGTCGCGCCCACCGCGTCAGAGCAATAATGAAACTGCTGCAAAACCTGTTTGCCTGGCTGGGCGTCGTCGCGCTCTGGCTTTTGCACTGGCTGCCGTTGCCATTGTTGCGCCTTGCGGGGCGGGCGCTGGGCGCGATGTTGTTCCATTGCGGCCGCTCGCGGCGGCAGGTGGCGCGTACCAACCTGCGCCTGTGCTTTCCCGAAAAAAACGAAGCCGAACGCGAGCGGCTGCTGCGGCGACATTTCATCTGTTTTGCCCAATCCCTGCTTGACCGTTCCCTGCTCTGGTGGGCTTCGCGTCCGCGCCTAGAACGATTGATTCATCTTTCCGGCATGGAACATCTCAAGCGGGCGGATGGCTGCCCTACGCTGATTCTCGCGCCGCATTTCGTCGGACTGGATGCGGGGGGCATTGCCGTGGCCTTCGGGTCTTCCGTGGTCAGCGTTTATTCCAGCCAGAAAAACCCGGTGTTCGACGCCATGTTCCTGACAGGACGCAAACGCTTCAATGCTCCAGTACTGCTCTCCCGACAGGAAGGAATGCGCCGCGCGTTGAAAGCCATGCGTCAGGGATTGCCCTTTTATTATTTGCCGGACATGGATTTCGGGCGCAGGGAATCCATTTTCGTCCCCTTTTTCGGCGTGCCCGCCGCCACCATCACCGGCGTTTCTCGCCTGGCGCGGGCGGCGGGCGCGAAAGTCGTTCCCTGCGTCGCGCGCCTGACGGCAAAGGGATACGCCATCGACCTCCTGCCGCCGCTGGAGGATTTCCCCGGCGAAAGTGTGGAAGCCGATACTCTGCGCATCAACCGTTTCATCGAAACCCAGGTAGCGAGCATGCCGGAACAATATTATTGGCTGCACCGGCGCTTCAAGACCCGCCCGCCTGGAGCAGCGGAATTTTATTCTCCGTAATGTTCAAGAACCTGAATCGCCGCCTGGATTGCCAGGCCGCTCCACTCCTCCGCTCTTGACGAGGTTGGAGGCGAGCGCACAGCCCCCTTTGCTTTGACTGCATCCAGCAAAGCCTGCCTTCTTCTGGGAGAAAGACAACGGGAGAAATCCAGCGCGACACCAAGGCCGCGCTGGATTTGCGTTGGGTCTTCCCGGTCTGTGCGAAGCCTTGCCTTGTCCTCAACCCCTTTGCAGGGTCGGGTTTTGCGCAGCAAAATGCGGCTTTGCAGTCCGCGAGGGCTTTGCCGCACGAGAGCGGGTTTTTTACTTTTTGACGCGCATATCAGGAGGCCAGCATGTCCAGATTTTTCATCCGCCCCGTAACGCCGCCGGATGTTCCCGCCATTGCCGCGTTGGCGCGGGAAGCCTGGCAGGCGGCTTATCCTGGCATCATCTCGCAGGCGCAAATCGACTTTATGCTCGAACAGCGTTACGACCACCGGCGGCTCCTTGCCGATCTGGAAGACGCCAACAAATGGATGGATCAAGCCTTCGACGGAGAACTCCGCGCTGGTTTTGCCGCCTGCGAAATCCACAAGGGAGAATACAAGCTCGACAAACTCTACATCCGCCCCCAAAGCCAGCGCCAGGGCGCAGGCGGCGCGCTGATCGACCACGTCATCGCCCGCGCCCGCGGACTGGGCTACCCTTGCGTGATACTGGCGGTCAACAAGCGCAACGCGCAGGCGCTTGCCGCCTACCGAAAATACGGCTTCACGCCGCGCGAAGCGGTAACGAGCGACATCGGCGGCGGCTTCGTCATGGATGACTACATCATGGAAAGGCATGTGTGCGTCACCAAAAAGTGAAAACCTGTTTTTGTGCGGCTTTGCAGCCTGCAAGGACAAAGCTGCAACAGACCGACAGATCGTGCGATAGTGGGTTTCATTGTCTTTACCTTAAAAAAGGGCAAGCTCCGCTTGCCCTTTTTTGCGGACTGAACCGGCAAAAAGTAAATTTTTACTCTTTGCCGATCACACCAATAACCCCCTCAACGATGATCCGCACCCGGCCCATGACTTCTTGCAGGATTTCACCCAGATGTTCGAAGCGGACGCTCTCGGCGCTTTTTCCGCGTCCGGCGGCGTGGTTGGCGACCGGGTTGATGGCAGCATAGGCCAGTTCCAGCTCGCGCGCCAGCACGGCTTCCGGCATGCCGGTCATGCCAACGACTTCCGCGCCGTCACGCTCCAGACGATCGATTTCCGCCGCCGTTTCCAGGCGCGGACCCTGCGTTGCCGCATAGACGCCGCCATCCCAAACGGAAATGCCCGCCGCCGCCGCCGAAAATACCAGTTGCCGCCGCAATTCTTCATCGTAGGGATGCGTGAAATCCACATGCTTTACGGGCATGTCGGTACCGTCAAAGTAGGTACTCTTGCGTCCCCAAGTATAATCCATGATCTGGTGCGGAATCACGATGTCTCCGGGATTGAGATCGGCGCGAATTCCGCCGACGGAAGCAATCGAGACAATGCAACGCGCGCCGCATTCCTTCAAGGCCCAGATATTGGCGCGATAATTGACGCGGTGCGGCGGGATATTGTGACCATATCCGTGCCGAGGAAGAAACAGCACGTCGCGCATGTCCAGACGGCCAAAACTCAAAACGCCGGAGGGCTCGCCATAAGGCGTACGAATCACCTTGCGCTCCCGAATGTCCAGACTGGACAACTGCGTAAGACCACTTCCGCCAATGATTGCCAACATGCTTTGATTTTCCTCTCATTATGTACGTCGAATAAAGCCAGGCTTTGAACCGTGAAAACGCAAAGCAAAACCTATCCAGTGCGTTGTCTTGGTTTCTTATGTTTATAAAACACAACTACAACAAGCCAGGAACAAGTCTGTTATGAAGTAGATAAAGCCCATACGATTCAATAACTTGGATAATTTTTTCTGCCCATGAAAATTGTGGACAGGCTGTGGGTGAAAGGGGAATAAATTCTGCGTGAAGTGTCTTTTTACTTTTTATCCAGAGGTTTTCCCCAGTTTACGCACAGACTTGTATCGAGCCGCTGGATGGTACACTTGCCGTCTTTCCTGACTTTCCGGAACTCCTGATATGCAAATTGACCGTAGCGCCGAGATTACCGACCTGTTGCGGCGGCGCATCCTCATTCTGGACGGCGCGATGGGCACCATGATCCAGGGGTATGGTCTTACCGAGGCGGACTACCGGGGCGAGCGTCTTTCCCAGCATCCACGCGACCTGAAGGGCAACAATGATCTGCTCGTCTTGACCCGTCCGGAAGTCATTCGTGAAATTCACAGGCAGTATCTGGTGGCGGGCGCGGACATCATCGAGACGAATACCTTCAACGCGACGGCCATTTCGCAGGCGGATTATAACCTTGCGGAACTGGTTTTCGAACTGAACTTTGCGGGCGCGCGGCTGGCGCGTGAACTGTGCGATGAATATACGGCGCGGCAACCGGGAAAACCGCGTTTCGTCGCTGGGGTGTTGGGGCCGACTTCCCGCACGGCTTCCATTTCGCCGGAAGTAAATGATCCCGGCGCGCGCAATGTCAGTTTCGATGAACTGACGGACAGCTATCTGGATGCCATCCGTGGTCTGGTCGAGGGTGGCGCGGATTTGCTGCTGGTGGAAACGATATTCGACACCCTGAATGCCAAGGCGGCGCTCTTTGCGCTGGAAACATTCTTCGAGCGCCTTGGCAGACGCTGGCCGGTAATGGTTTCCGGAACCCTCACCGACGCTTCCGGGCGCACCTTGTCCGGCCAGACGGCGGAAGCTTTCTGGAACTCCCTGAACCACGTCCGTCCGCTTTCCTTCGGCTTCAATTGCGCGTTGGGAGCAAAGGAACTGCGTCCCTACGTAACAGAATTGGCGCGCTTTTGTGACCGCTTTGTTTCCGCGCATCCAAACGCCGGATTGCCCAATCCCCTGTCGCCAACGGGCTACGACGAAACGCCGGAAGACCTGGCGGCGGAGCTTGCCGACTGGGCGAAGCATGGACTGTTGAATATCGTTGGCGGCTGCTGCGGCACCACGCCCACGCATATCGCCGCTATTGCCGGGGCGGCGGCAAACATCGCGCCGCGCGTCGTGCCAGCCGTTGAACCGGAATTGCGGCTCTCCGGCCTGGAAGCCCTGAATGTCGGACCGCAGAGTCTGTACGTGAATATTGGCGAACGCACCAATGTCACGGGTTCGCGCGCCTTCGCGCGCATGATCCTGGAAGATCGCTATGACGACGCGCTTGCCGTGGCGCGTCAACAGGTGGAAAACGGCGCGCAGGTCATCGATATCAACATGGACGAGGCCATGCTGGATTCCGTTGCCGTCATGGACCGGTTCCTGAAATTGCTGGTTTCCGAGCCAGATATCGCCCGCGCGCCCATCATGCTCGATTCTTCCGACTGGGCGGTCATCGAGGCCGGGTTGAAGTGTATCCAGGGCAAAAGCATCGTCAATTCCATTTCCATGAAGGAAGGGGAGGAGCGGTTCATCGAAAGAGCGAAACTGGCGCGGCGCTACGGCGCGGCCATCGTGGTCATGGCCTTCGACGAGGAAGGCCAGGCGGACAGTTTTGAACGCAAAATCAACATCTGCCAGCGGGCCTACGAACTGCTCATTGGCATCGGCTTTCCACCACAGGACATCATCTTCGATCCCAATATCTTTGCCATCGCCACCGGCATCGAGGCGCATGACAACTATGCGCTGGATTTCATCAACGCTACCCGCTGGATCCGCGAACACCTGCCCCATGCCCAGGTTTCCGGCGGCGTTTCCAATGTTTCTTTCGCCTTTCGCGGCAATGATTTGGTACGCGAGGCCATCCATACGGTATTTCTCTGTCATGCCATTGCCGCCGGCATGAGCATGGGCATTGTGAACGCGGGCATGCTCGGCGTCTATGACAATCTGGATGCCGAACTTCGGGAAAAGGTGGAAGACGCGCTGCTGAACCGCGTTCCCCACGCGGCAGAGGCGCTGGTGGATTTCGCCCAGCATGTTCATGCGGACAAGACGGCGCGCAAATCTGGCGGTACTGACCTTGCCTGGCGTCAATGGCCAGTGGAAAAGCGTTTGGAATACGCGCTGATCAAGGGCATCAGCGAGTTTGTCGCCGCCGATACCGAAGAAATCCGCGCCCAGCTGGAAGCCGAGGGCAAGCCGCCGCTCCTGGTCATCGAAGGCCCCTTGATGCGCGGCATGAATGCGGTAGGCGATCTCTTTGGCGCGGGCAAGATGTTCCTGCCGCAGGTGGTGAAATCCGCGCGCGTGATGAAACAGGCGGTCGCCAGCCTGATTCCCTACATCGAAGCGGAAAAGATGCGTACCGGCGCATCCAGCAAGGGTAAAATCGTCATCGCCACCGTCAAGGGCGACGTTCATGATATTGGCAAGAACATCGTCGGCGTGGTGTTGGGCTGCAACGGGTATGAAGTGATCGATCTGGGCGTCATGGTTCCGTGCGAAAAGATACTGAATGCCGCGCGCGAGCATGGGGCGCAGGCCATCGGGCTTTCCGGCCTGATTACGCCTTCGCTTGAGGAAATGCGCCATGTCGCCGCCGAGATGCAGCGCCAGGGTTTTGCCGTGCCGCTCCTGATTGGCGGCGCGACGACCAGCCGCATTCACACGGCGGTAAAGATTGCGCCAGATTACAAGGCGGGCGTGGTGGTCTATATCCCGGACGCTTCGCGCGCCGTCGGCGTCGTCACCCGTCTTTTTTCCGCCGGACAGGAAGCTGGCTATCGCGCCGAACTGGCGGAGGAATACGCCGACTTACGCGCGCAGCATGCGGGGAAAAAGAGCGCAACCCTGGTTACGCTCGCCGAAGCGCGCGCCAACGCCTTTGTCTGGCAGGACGACGGCTATCGGCCGCAAGCGCCGCGGCAGACGGGCGTGCGGGAAATTTCCTTCGATCTGGCAAGGCTGGCCGGACTGATCGACTGGACGCCGTTCTTCCAGGGCTGGGATCTGGCCGGACGTTTTCCCGCCATCCTGGAAAACGCCATCGTCGGCGAAACCGCCCGCCAACTTCATGCGGACGCCCAGAAGATGCTGGAAAGAATCATCCACGAACGCTGGCTTGCCGCCAAGGGCGTTTATGCGCTTTGGCCTGCCGCCCGCGTAGGCGACGATGTGGTTTTTTATACGGATGAAACGCGCGAAACGGAGCAAGGCCGTTGGCTGGGTCTGCGCCAGCAGCACAAACAACCTCCCGAGCGCCGCAATCTGGCGCTTGCCGATTTCGTGGCCGGAAAAGACACGGGCATTCCCGACTGGGCGGGACTTTTCGCCGTGACCGCCGGTCTGGAAATGGAAGCGCGTCTACAGGCCTTTGCCGCCGCGCATGATGATTACAACAGTATTTTATTGAAGGCGCTGGCGGATCGTCTGGCGGAAGCCGCCGCCGAGTGGCTGCACCGGGAAATCCGCCGCGACATCTGGGGGTATGCGCCAGAGGAGAATCTGGACAAGGCCGCCCTGATCGCCGAAAACTATGCCGGCATCCGTCCCGCGCCCGGTTATCCCGCCTGCCCCGACCACAGCGCCAAGCGCGAGATTTTCCGTCTGCTGGAAGCAGAACGGCGCATCGGCATGACCCTCACCGAATCCTGCGCCATCGCCCCCGCCGCTTCCATCGCCGGGTTCTACCTCGCGCACCCGCAAGCCCATTATTTCGCCATCTCCAGAATCGGCGAGGATCAACTGAAGGACTGGAGGAAACGCGCGGGAATGGACGAGACGGAGGCGCGCAAGTGGCTGGGGGCGGTGTTATAGGGGTAATACGGCAAAAAGCGAAAAACCACTTTTTGTGCGGCTTTTGCAGCATGCCGTTTGCGGGCAAGGGTAAACGTTTGGATGCTGCCGCGCTCTTTTGACTATTTTTTGACTTGATTCATCGTAAAACTAACTCCGGTTTGAAACCCCGCCCTTCAGGGCGGTGCGAAGGTGAGACCCCGGCCTGAAGGCCGGGGTTTCGACCGTAGCCATTGGGGAGGGGATGCAAACCCC
>JAITRP010000159.1 GCA_031288305.1 Zoogloeaceae bacterium | reverse complement strand
CCGTGGCAATCCAGACGGCCTTTCCGCTTGCTTTGCCGTTCCAGAAAACTGAACCGCCATCTGGATTGCCACGGCGCTCCGCGCCTCGCTTTTGACGAAGTTGGAGGTAAACGCACAGGTTTTCCTCCACTTTGGATTGCACCCCGCCTTGACGTATTACAATCCAGAAAACCGGCGAGATATTTTGCTCCGTGCGTTACGGATGAAACAGTCCAGGATGAAGGAGGCCGCGAGCATGACGCAAGACCCCGCTGTTCGCAGGAAAAAATGTTGTCCGCAATGTGGATTCAACTATGGAGCCATGTGGCTCATCCGCTTTCATGGACAAGGCGCCAAGTGCAAAAAATGCGGCACGATGCTTTCTCACGATGGAATCAATTATGTTTGTGAACTCCTATTCATCTTCTCCATTGGCCTTGCATGGTTCCAATCCGCGATCATTTTCTTCACCTTGGCATATTTCTTCCCGGAATTGAAGAATCTGCTGGTCAAGGATGCGGAAGGGAACTATTCGGACAGCGCAAACGCCGTGGCTCTGATTCTTCTGGTCACGACGCCGTTCCTGAATTTCGTCATATTTTCCGTCATCCTTCCGGCCTGCCGCAAGAATATCGGTTATCTGTCGGAGAAGAAAACCCAGAGCGTTTCGGGTTCAAATGCGGACACAATCTGAACCCGGAATGTTTTTTCATTCTTCGGAGCGAAGCGATGCGGCAATCTCCCCCACCTCGTTTCGGAGCGAAGCAATGCGGCAATTTTCCCCACCTCGTCATTGCGAGGCGCGTAGCGCCGTGGCAATCCAGGCGGCGGTTCGGTTTCTGGA
This sequence comes from Zoogloeaceae bacterium, assembly GCA_031288305.1. Classification (GTDB taxonomy): domain Bacteria; phylum Pseudomonadota; class Gammaproteobacteria; order Burkholderiales; family Rhodocyclaceae; genus Azovibrio. The sequence goes on along the minus strand of JAITRP010000159.1, from coordinate 16,588 downwards.
ATGGCAAGACAAACTGAAAAACCGTCTGGATTGCCGCGGGCTTCGCCCTCGCTTTTGACGAAATGAGCGGCAATCCATCCTGACCTGCCCCGCAACAGCGTTATACAAAAAAATAACACAATATCTGTTATTCCACGAAAACAGCGGAAAATTCCCACGCATTTTCGTGCCCGAAAATCAAGAATCGTTTTATTTTCAACGACTTGCATCATCCTCCCGCAGGCTGGCACGGCTTTCGCATAGACATCACTGAACTCGCTCTCGACAAGTGCTGACAGGCCAGGGTTCCCAAGCCCTGCCGGTGCGTGAAGGCCATGTCGCGTTCGCGTATGCCGCCGTCGATGGTCGTGTTCATGGTGAAAAGCAGGCGCCAGGGCGACTTGCCCTGTCCGGGTTCGATTCCCGATTTTCATCCCGTTTGGATAGCTCAATCGGGTAGAGCAATCGGTTGACGCCGATGTGTCGTGGGTTCAACTCCCACTCCAAAACCAAAGCCCTGTAACGGCTTTTGTCTGTATGCAGTACCGCCGGTCGCGGGGGATAACACCTCCGCCGCTGGCCCGGCCAGACGCCCGGCCCGCGCCGATGGCAAGGTTCGAGACGCGAAGGCGGCGGGCGGGAGGATGCGCAAGGGGTTCGCGGCGGCGGTATCGCCCGGACGCGGCGCGCGTTTCCCGCCTGTCATCCCCAGCCTCTTGCCTCCCCATCCGCGCCGAAAGGGCAGCCCGCCGGGCCGGCGACCCGCCGGCACTTGAAGAAGGAGCATGAACATGTTGGAAAAATTCGTGGTGCGCGTGAATGAAAAAGGCATCCTGATGCGCGATGGCGACTTTCGCCAGATCCTGGGGCCGGGGCGTTATCGCTTCCTGCCCTTTGGCGGCAAGGTCACGGTGAGCGCGCACGCGCAGGATACGGTGATGTCCGCCGAAGCGGTGGTCGATTACCTGTTGCAAAACCGTCCCGCCGAGGCGGAAGAACATTTTGTCGTCATGACCTTGAAGGAGGACGAGGCCGGGCTGCGCTTCGAGAACGACGTGCTGGTGGAAGTCCTGCCGCCGGGCGCGCGCCGCTTTCTCTGGAAGGGCCTGAAGGCGCACCGGCTGGAGCGTTTCAACCTGGACGCGGGCGCGGAATTGCCCGCCGGGATGACGATCCGGCTCAACGCCGCCAACCTGAAAAGCCGCGCCGTGGCGGGGCTGGAAGGCATCCTGGCGGCGCAGGTTCCGGCCTATCACATCGGCGTGTTGCGCATCGACGGGCAGGTCGACCGCCTGCTGGAACCCGGCCTGAAAGCCTTCTGGCGTTTCAACCGCGATATTCAGTTGGAACTGGTCGATACCCGCCTGCAAGTCATGGAGGTGAGCGGGCAGGAAATCCTGACCAAGGATCGTGTCGGCCTGCGCCTGAATCTGGTGGCGAGCTGGCGTTTCACCGACGTGGCGAGGGCGTTTGCCGCCATCGGCAAGCCTGTCGATTATCTCTACCGCGAATTGCAGTTCGGCCTGCGCGCCGCTGTGGGCACGCGCAGCATCGACGCCATCCTGGAAAACAAACAGGACATCGACGAAATGGTGGCGGCGCACGTCCAGGGAAAACTGGCCGGGTTCGGCATCGAGGTCGCCAGCCTGGGCGTGCGCGACATCGTGCTGCCGGGCGAGATGAAGGACATCCTCGCCCGCGTGGTGGAAGCGGAAAAGGCCGCCGAGGCCAACGTCATCCGCCGCCGCGAGGAAACCGCCGCGACGCGCTCGCTGCTGAACACCGCCAAGGTGATGGAGGACAACCCCGTCGCCCTGCGCTTGAAGGAACTGGAAACGCTGGAACGGGTGGCCGAACGCATCGACCGCATTTCCGTCTTCGGCGGGCTGGATCAGGTGCTGAATGGTCTGGTGAGTTTGAAGGCGGGGTGAGTTTTGTTCGGATGGGCGGTGCCCATCCGGTTGTTCCTGGGCATGAACGCGAGCGGGCGAGGCCGGTAAACGATGTGACGAAACCGGTGAAGGATAAAACCGAAAGCCTTGGCGGGATGCGGTATTTGAGGATGCAGTCATGAGGTCTGCGCAATGGTTCCACGTATGGCGCGTGTAAAGCATTCCCGCGCGCCTTTGTTCCGCCCGGAGGCGGCTTGTTGCGGGTTCGAGTCCCGCCATGCCCACCAGGAAAAGGGCACTGAAAGGAAACTGGAAATGAAAACGCAAAAACGATCCGCCCGGAAACGCGGCGCGTGAGCGAGGAAGGCAGGGCGCGCAAGCGGGCGCGGATGGAGCAGTGGCTATCGCGGCAGGAGACAAAATCGAGCCGCCCATGTTTTCCTATATCGCCGCCAGGATTCACGCGAACATGGCGGCATGATCGCAACCCATTCTTGCTGACCTCAGGACAGACCATGACGACATTCACCCTTCACGCGCCGAAAAGCATTCCGGCGCGGCTTGAAACCATGACGCACGGGCAACGCTGGCAGGCGATGTCGGAGATTGGCCGGGCTTCCCGCCAGGATGGCGCGTTGCGCGCGGAACTGGCGGCCCTCGCGCGCTCGGAGACGCATTACGAGCGGCTGTTGGCGCTGATGTCCACCTTTGCCTCCCATGACGCCGATCAGATCGCGGATTTCCTCCTCGATCCGTCGGAATCCCTTGCGCGCTTCATCCTGCCCGTTGCCGCCCGGCATGGGGCGGAAGCCATGCTGATTGCGCGGATGCCGGGGCTGCCTCCGCAGCGGCGCGTCCTGCTGGCAAATGCCCTCCATCGGGCCGGACGTCACGCGGTGAACGATGCCGTCCATTGCGCGCTCCAGGGCAACGCGGCGGTGGACATCCTGCCCTTTACCTCGGAAGATTTTCTCCTCGCGCGACTTGGCGAGGCGGAAACCGTCGCCTGTCTTCGCCCAGCGCACTGGCGTGTCCTGGCCCGCCGCCTGCCGCGCGTGGCGCGCGATCTTTTGCAAAGGGAATTGGCGCGCGGCCCGGCGCTTGCCCAGCACGTCATCAACGCTGTCAACACCTGCCTGCTCGAAATGGCGCGTTCGGCGCCGAAGATCGGCGAGGACTTCCTTCTCAAGGCTTCCGCTGCCATTCCCCTGGAACAGTTGCCGGTGTCACGCTATCTGAATCGCAACCCCGCGCTGGCCGGGGCGTTGGTCGCCCGGAAACGCTCCGCCCTGCGCGTCCGGCTGTCGGCGCATGCCTTGCGCCAACTGGACATCGATACCCTGCGCGCCCTGCTCGATGCCGATTTCATCGACGATTTCGCCAGCGTCTTCAAGAAGCTGAGGCCGGAACAGCGCCGGAGCATATACGAATCACACGGGGAATCCTGGCGTTGGCCCAGCGGCGTCCTGCCGCTTCGCCATGTCGAGGCGCTGCCCGCCGCCTTGCGGCAAGCGGAGGCTCGCCGCGCCTTCACGGCGGTCGAACTGGCCGACAAGCCGCTGCAACGCCTGCCTTATCTGGGTTGCCTGGCGTTTGCCGAGGCGCTGGAATGCGCGCGTCCCTATCTTTCCCAGCCCGACGGCGAAATTCGCGCCGCCGCCGTGGCGGCGATTGCGCGCGCCGTGCGTTTCGATGATTCCGCCACGGACGCCATGCTCGATTTCTGCCTGAAACGCGAACACGAACAAGATCCCGTGCGGATGGAGATGCTGGGAGCCTTGTCCCGCCTGCCGCCCTCGCGCTGGCGGGAAGCCCATCCGCCCAAACTGAAGAGCATCATCAAGGCGGCGCTGAAGGCGCGGGATTGTTCCGCCGCGACCATGGAACATGCCGCCAACCTCCTGTTCAGGATGCTGCCCTGGCAGGCGCGTTTTGTTGTCGAGACCCTGCCCGCCGTCGTCGAACGCCTCGGGCGCATCGGTTCCCTGTCCCTGGAAGAAAGAGTGGCTGACCGGCAAATGCCCGCGCTCGCCGAGGCGCTGATGCCGCTTCTTCTCATCTGGGTGAAGCGCGACCGGCCCTATTTCGTCATGCACCTGATCGGTTGTTTCCGTCATCGCGCCCGGGCCGTGCCCGCCTTTGCGGAATTGCTCGGCGAGATCACCAACGACAAGCGCGCAGCGCCCGCCCGCCACGCGCTGGATACCCTGTGGGAAGTCGGCTTCAAGCGTGAAGTCCGGCGGATGATTCCGGAACTCCTGGCAAAGGACGCGGGCTGGATCCTGGCGCCGAGAGTGGCCAATCATCTCCATCGTCATCGCCAGGATCTGCTCACGCCCTTTCTTGCGCCGCGCAAATATCCGGGACGCTTCAGCCGCAGCCGCGGCCAGGAGTTCCCCTTGTTTGGAAGGGGACCGAGACCCGGCGGCTTTTTCCGGTGGACGGCCCTGCAACAGCAAGTGTACGCAAAATCCCATCTGGGTATCCTGGAAAGCGCGAAACGCTCGGCCTGGGCGCTTTTCCGAAGTCTCAACCATCTGGCCGCGCTGCCGTCCATAGACATCGCGCCGATCATCGAACTTGCCCGCGTCGATGCCCGGGATGTCGCGCTGCGCGACAGGGCCGTGGAGGCGTTGGGCCGTGTAGACGGCGGACGGGGCGTCGAGGCGCTGATCGCGGCGCTGGAGGACGAACGCGGCCGGGTCGCCATCTACGCGCTGCGCCGGGCGATCCTCGCGATGCCGGAAGCGCGCGCGCTGGAATTTCTGGCGCGCGCGCCGCGCAACAAACTGACCGTCGCCAAGGAAATCCTGCGCCTTGCCGGGGAATTCGACGGCGAAGCCGCGTTTCGCTTTCTCATGACCCATGCCGGAGAAGAACAGCATCAGGACATCCGGATCGCGCTGACCCGCGCCCTGTGGAACCACCTGCATCGCCCCGAAGCGTGGACGCTCATGGACGCCGCGGCGAGCGCGAACGCGGCGTTTGCCCGCGCCACCATCCCGATTCCCCAGGACGGCCTTTCCGCCTTCGCCAGGACACGGCTCGACGCGCATTTCGCCAAACTGCTCCGCCACCCGGACGCCCTGGCGCGAAGCGACGCCTTGTATCGCCTGCACGCCATGCCGCTTGGCCGCCTGGGGCCGGAATTGCGCGCGGGCGTGGCGCTTTTCCTCGAACACCCGGACGCGGCGCGCCGCCAGACCGCCGCCGCCGTGCTCATCAAGAGCGCGAGCGGGAAAGAGGACACTTGGCCCGCCGAGATCTTCGGCGCGCTCACCAGCGCGCCCGCGCTGCAAAGCGTGATAAAAGCCTTCCGCCAGGAAGGACGCTCGGTGAGCGGCGTCGGCGAACAGCTCGCCCGGCAACTGGCGCGGCGCTTGCTGGCGCGTCGCTGGCAGGCCGGATTGCTGGCGCGTCTCGTGGTCTCCCTGCTGCCGCCCGGAGAGGCGGTGGAGTTGCTGCGCGCCATCGAGGCCACGGGCCTGCTCCATCCCGGCGCGGTCGCCCAGGCCCTGAAATCCGCGCGCGAACTCTGCGCCCATCACGCCCCCGGCTGGCAGCCTACCGCGCCGATCCCGACCCCTGGATCGCGGAAGCCGCCGCCTTGATTGTGCCGCCATGGGAGCAGGAGGATGCTTGACGCAATGTCCGATGGATAGAACGAAGGCCGCGCCAGAAGGAACCAGGGACGAGCAAGAAATTAGCGGCAGCCCTTCAGGTCTGCCGGTCCAACGTCATTGGGAAGGGGTTTCTCTCCCCTCCCCAATGGCTACGGATTGATCCCCCGGCCTTCAGGCCGGGGTCTCACCTTCGCACCGATTCTTCCGGGCGGGGTTTCAAACCAGAGTTGGTTTTACGATGAACGAGTTCTCAATCCTCTGTCCCCTGCTCCCCAAAGCATTCCAGCCAGAAGGCTTCCGGGCGCAGGGCCATTGCCTTGAGGACGCCCGGACTGGCGCCGCGCTCCAGCAGGACTTCCTCCACGCGGGCAAAGGGCTGCGGGAAGACGCGCATTCGCAGGGGCGCGAGCTGTCCCAGCGCGCGCGCGTAGGCGTATTGCGGATTGGCGGCAAGCCGTTGTTCCGTTTCGGCCAGCGCCTGCGGCGGCAGTGCCCGCGCGCTGATCAGGACATAGCCCGGACGCCGGACATCCGGCACGAGCAAGGCTTCTTCCGCGAGCGGCGCGAGGCATTGGGACACGAACGCCTCTTCCAGCTTTTCGCCGACGAGGTCCGAGCACAGCGAGCGCCCGACGAATTCCAGCGCCGGCCATCCCGTCGCCGTGCGCCGCAAAACCCGCGCCCGGTCGCCTGTGCGATAGCGATAGAGGCCGCTGGCGGTCGTCACGATGGTTTCGTAGATCGCGCCGGCATCAAGCGCCTCGACGCCGGCGGGTTCCTCCATTCCTTCGGAGAGGAATTCGACAAAGCCATGCGCGGCCAGCACGGCCTGACCGCGGGCGTCCGGCACGCTGATCACGGCCTCGGTCGACATCAATCCCTTGGCCTCGAAACGCGCCTGCGGCAGGCGGCGGATCAAGGCCTCGGCATGCGGGCGCGAAGCGCCGGACATCCAGCAGCTTACCCATTTGAGCCGCGGCCAGGCGCGCGCGGGATCGGGAATGTCCTCCAGAAGGCGCAGCAGGAAGGTGGGACTCCAGACGGAAATGAGTTCCAGATCGTCCGCCTGCCGCAAGGCTTCCACCGTCTTTTTCCGCCACGCCGCCATGTCCGTTTCCCGGAGAAGTTCCGGGGAGACGATGGAGCGCGCGGCCAGCCGCCGCCCCAGATCCTCGCCCAGATACGCGCCATCGGGCAGGCCCACGGGAATGCCGCCGATGTATTCCGGCGCGCGGGCGGCCGGACTGGTGGCGAAATAGACGCGCCCGCGAATGTCGCGCAGCATGCGCTCGACCCAGGGGGAGAGATTGCGCTGGAAATCGAGCAGTCCCGCGGCGGAATAGGGCAGGCGCTTCACCCCGCCGCCGCTGCCGCCGGTGCGCTCGAAAGCGACGGGGCGTCCGGCGAAGAGCGCATCGGCTTCATTGCGCTCCACCCGTTCGAGCCAGGGCGCGACATCTTCATGGCGGCAGAGGGGAAGCCGCGCGCGGAAGTCTTCCAGGGCGCGCGGGCTGCCGTAGCGGCGCAGATAGGCGCAATCGGCGTTGCGGGCCAGCAAGTCCTCGAGCCAGCGCCGGAGCGTGCAAGCGGCATCCTTCATGCGGCGCTGAAAATTCGCGCGGCGAGCGGTTTCATGTTGGCGGCTTCCAGCGCGCACAGACACACCAGTTCGTCGCCTTGCCGGTAGCCGGGATTCCTGCGCAGGAAAAAACGCGCGGCGGGTTTGGTCAGTTCTTCGGGACGCGGTTCGGATATCCCGGCCTTCATATGCCCGCGGGAAACGGGAAAATGCACCACGCCGCTTTGCGGATCGTAGCAAGCGCCGAATTTTTCACGCGCCAGTTGTTCGGCAAGCGCCCGCAACTCCGGGCAATCCTCCTGCCAGTGCGGGAAAAAGCGTTTGCCGAATACGGAAAGGTACTTGAAGGTGCGATGCCCCTTGACGAGCAGGAACCAGTACAGAGGCGATTCCGGCGCTTCCCGCTGGATCCGTCCGACGCGGGCAATCCAGGCGAACGCCAGCGCCTGCTGTCCCCAATGCGGACGATCGACGATGGTGTCCCCCGAATAGACGATGCGCGCCGGCTTGCCGCGCCATTCTGTATTCCAGGTTTGCAGGGCGGTGAATCCGACCAGCCGGTTTTCGTGATAGAGCAGAATCGCCTCGTCCTTCTCGCGCAAGTCGCCGCGAAACAGTTCAGGGGAAGTGCCGTCATACCAGGCCAGATACAAATCCGTCATCGCCGCGACGACAGCCTCCGGGAGCGCGTCGACACGCGATAGCGCGACATGGTGGGGGGAGGAAATGGATGTCATGCAGGAAACGGAATGGAAGACGCGATAATTATGAAGCAAATACGGCGATTGGAAGACAGAAGATTGGGCGCTCGCCATGCGCTCTCCTTGCGGCCTTTGGTTTGTTGCCGTTATCGGCAATGGCGGCGATGGGCGTTGGCAAGGGGACGAACGCGACCGATCAGGTGATTCGGACAAGGTTACCTTGACGCGCGGGATAATGGGGATTGCCGTGTGTCCGCGGTTCGGTTCTCGTAATGACGAAATTTATCCCCTTGCGCCGCGTTCCGGATGACGGCGGATTCGATCCAGACCTTGCGCGATGCGTTAGAATAGCCGCGTGAACCTGGGCCGCCGGGGAAGCCTTCGGGCTGCCGGCGGTTTTTCATTGCAACCGGAAAGAATCTTTCATGAGTAAAACCCCCATGACGCGCACCGGCGCGGAAAATCTGCGCGCGGAATTGAAACGCCTGAAAACCGAGGATCGTCCCAACGTCATCGCCGCCATTGCCGAGGCGCGTTCGCACGGCGACCTTTCGGAAAACGCCGAATACGACGCCGCCAAGGAGCGGCAGGGTTTCATCGAAGGGCGCATCAAGGAGATCGAAAGCAAACTCGCCAATGCCCAGATCGTCGATCCCAAGCTGCTGGACGCCGATGGCCGCTGCGTCTTCGGCGCGACCGTGGACATGGAAGAACAGGATTCCGGCGAGAAGGTAACCTATCAGATTGTCGGCGAGGATGAAGCCAATGTGAAGGCGGGCAAGATTTCCATCGCTTCTCCCATTGCCCGCGCCCTGATCGGCAAATACGCCGGCGACATCGCCCATGTCCAGGCTCCGGGCAGGGTGCGGGAGTACGAGATACTGGACGTGCGCTATGAATGAGGAGGCGGCAAAAAACAGCATCCATTTCCAAGATAAACCGTCACAAGGCTACAGGCCGCAGGACCGCCGAAGGCTGGTTTTGCGTGGCAAAACGCGGCTTTGCCGCACAAAAAGCAGGGTTTTACTTCTTGACGAGAGGGTATCCGCCTGGATTGCCGTGTCGCTATGTTCCTCGCTTTTGACGAGACGGGAGCGCGCGCGTACGGGTTGCTCCACTTTGGATCGCGCTCCGCGCGCCACGGTCCAGAACATGTTCCGCCGTTCTGTGCGATGATGCTGAACCATTTGTCAGGATGAACAGGAAAACAATGCGCGTTTTTATGCAAAGACCCGTCCTCATGCTCTGTCTGTGTCTTGTTGCGGGCGCGGCGCGGGCACAGGCGGAAGCGGTTGCCCCGGGGAGCGCGCGTGAACTCTCTTCCGCCGCCGAGCAGATCTTCAAAGCCGCCCAGCCCCGGTTGCTGCAAGTGCGCACCCTGCTCCGATCCACGCAGAAACAGGCGAGCATTGGCTCCGGGTTCATCGTCGATGCGCGCGGCCTGGCGATTACCAATTACCATGTCATCTCGCGATATGCGCTGGAACCCGAAACCTACCGGCTTGAATATGCCGCCGCCGACGGCGCGAGCGGCGCCTTGCGTCTCTACGCCATCGACGTGATCAATGATCTTGCCGTGGTGCGGCTGGAGGCGCCGCAGCAAACCCGCTTTGCGGCGTTTGAGTTCGACGCGTCGGCGACGGCGGGAAAGCTCACCAAGGGCGAACGGCTTTTTTCCATGGGCAATCCGCTGGATATGGGGTTTGGCATTGTCGAAGGCACCTACAATGGGCTGGTGGAAAAAAGTTATCAGGCGCAGGTGCATTTTACCGGCGCGCTGAATCCCGGCATGAGCGGCGGGCCGGTCGTCACCCGGAAGAACCGCGTGGCGGGCGTCAATGTTTCCAAGCGCATCGGCGGTGATCTGGTCAGTTTCCTGGTGCCCGCCGAAGCCGCCCATCGTCTGCTTGAGCAGGCGAAGAAACGCGAGGAAATGAAAGCCTTTGCCGTGCGCGAGGAAATCGTGGCGCAAGTGCTGCGCTGGCAGGAGGATTTTTTCTCGGCGCTGAAAGCGCAAGGGTTCCGGCAGGCCGTTTTTGGCGCGTATCGCGCGCCGGAAAGCAAGGCCGCGTGGTTTGATTGCTGGTCGGAAACCAACAGCGACGAGCGCCCCAAACCGAAAGTGCGGATCAACGGTTCTTCCTGTGGCACGGATACCGGGATTTACCTGTCGAATGACGTCCATCACGCGGGCAACGCGAACATCGCGCATACGCATCTGAAGAGCGTCGATCTCAACGCGGTGCAATTTGCGCGCGCGGTGAGCGATTATTACGGGACGCTTCGCTTTTCGGGTTCGGGCTACGGCAGCGGCATAACCGTCTCTGATTGCCGTGAGGATTTTCTGTCCGGCGCGGCGGACCCGCAGCGTCCCGTCTTGCGCCTGACCTGGTGCGCGCGCGCCTATCGGGATTTTCCCGGCCTGTACGATTTTTCGCTGGCCGCCGTGACGCAGGACAGGGAGGATGAGGCGCTGGTTTCCAAACTGGCGATGGCGGGCGTGAGTTTTGCGCACGCCATCGCCATGAGCCGGGAGTTTCTCGCCATGTTGAAAGCCGAACATGATCTGGATTGAACTCTTGTCGCGGCACAAGGAAGTAACGGCGCGTCACCCGCTGCCGACGGACGATTTCCTGATCGGGCGCGGGTACGATAATGCGCTGGTAATCGACGACCCCTATGTCGCGCCGCGCCATCTGCGCGTCTTTCGTGACGCGAATGGCGGTCTCATGGCGGAGGATCTGGGGACGCAAAACGGCCTGTATGACGAAGCGGGCGCGCGGCATGTGGCGTTGTCTCTGGACGGCAACACCCTGATGCGCATCGGCCAGACCTGGCTGCGCGCGCGCGAGGCGGATTTTCCGGTGCCCGCCGAGCGGAAATCCCGCCAGGAAAGGCGTTTGTGGCCGTGGCTTGTGTTTCTCCTGGCGCTCGCGCCGCTTTTGCAAGTCGTGATGCACTGGTCGATGAATACCGGGGAAAACAGCTTGAGCTACTATCTGGACGATGTGTTGCCCATGATGATGTCCCTGGGGCTGTGGGTGGGTTTGTGGGCTTTGCTGTCGCGTCTCGTGTCGGGCGCGGCGCGTGTCGCCCGGCACACCACGCTTGCCTTGCTGGCGTGTATATCCCTCCAGCTCTACAGCTTTCTCCAGCCGTGGGCGGTCTTTGCCTTTTCCAGTCCGGCGGCGGCGCGCTATGATTTTGTCGGCATATGGCTGCTGATGGCGGCAATCTGCCTGGGACATTTGTATATCATCAGCGTGAAACGCCTGCGGCAAAAAGCGGCGATCATGTTCTCACTGGCGGTTGCCGTGATAGTGGCGCAATGGCTGACGTATGAACCCTTCAAGGCCGAAAACCGCCTGGCCAGAAGCGTCTATCTCGAAACCCTGTTTCCGCCTTCCTGGCGCGTGACCGCGCCGGAGTCCGAAGCGGATTTCTTCGCGGATGTCCAGAAAATGGAAGCAAGACTGGAGGAATTGAGAAAAGAAGACGCGCCCGACGAGGAAGATCGGGAGACAGAAGACGGGGAACAGGAGACAGAGGACGAAAGACAGAGCCGCGCTGCGGACTACAGACCACAAAGCGAGCCTGGCGGGCATTCTGTCCTCTGTCCTCTGTCTTCTGTCTTCTGAACAACATCATGTCGATTCCTGGCCTGGACGTATGGCAGCACACGCCGCAGGGACGCTATGTGCTGGATTGGGAGTCTGCGCGGCTGGATGCGGCGGTAGCGGACGTGTTTGGTTTCAAGGCGCTGCAAATCGGCCTGCCGGAGCGGGACTTCTTGCGCGCCAACCGGATGCCTCTGCGTCAAATCCTGAACGACAGTCTTGCCGCGCCCGGCGCTCTGGCATGCGTCTTCACCCATCTGCCGATTGCCGCGCAGAGCGTGGATCTGGCGATCCTGCCGCATGTGCTGGAGTTTTATCCGGAACCGCACCAGATTCTGCGTGAAGTCGAGCGCATCCTGCGGCCCGAGGGCCATCTGTTCATTCTCGGCTTCAATCCGCTGTCGCTCTGGGGCGCGAGGCGCAGGCTGATGTCCGCCGCCGCGCGTCGGCAGCAGGGATTTCCCTGGAACGCGCATTATCTTTCCGTGCCGCGCCTCAAGGATTGGCTGAAACTTCTTGGCTTCGAGGCAGACCGGGGCGCGTTCGGGCTGTACGCGCCGCCCTGCGGAAGCGAACAATGGCTGTTCCGGCGCTGGCGTTTCATGGAATTTGCGGGTGATCGCTGGTGGGGTTTCGCGGGCAGCGTCTACATGCTGCGCGCTGTCAAGCGGGTTGCGGGCATGCACTTGATCCTGCCCGCCTGGGATAGGCGTAACCTTGCGGGCAAGGCGTTGAAGCCTGTCGCGCACAAAACACATGAAGGAGGTTCGCCATGAGCGGACTGCCCATTGAGATTTACGCCGATGGCGCATGCAGCGGCAATCCCGGCCCCGGCGGCTGGGGCGCGTTGCTGGTTCGCGGCGACAAGATACGCGAACTCTGGGGCGGCGAAGCGCACACCACCAACAACCGCATGGAACTGATTGCCGTGATACAGGCGCTTTCGGCGCTCAAACGCCCGGTTGCCGCCCGCGTCTATACCGATTCGGTCTACGTGCAGCAGGGAATCAGCCTGTGGATACACAACTGGAAAAAGCACGGCTGGCGAACCGCGGACAGGAAGGCGGTCAAGAACGTCGATCTCTGGCAGACGCTGGATGCGCTTGCCGCCCGGCATCAACTGGAATGGATCTGGGTCAAGGGACACGCGGGCAATCCCGGCAACGAACGCGCCGACCAACTCGCCCGGCGCGGCATCGCGCGACAATCCGCCGACAGCATGCGCCTGGAAAAAAGCGCGCTCCCGGTTAAGGCGGCAAAGCCCGCCTTCTTTGGAGTAAAGTCATGATCAAGGCGCAACCCGCGCCATTCAAGCCGACGCCGTTTCGCGGCGCGGCTTGATTCAGGCGACAGGAGGAAGTATGGATGGATATTGGTTCACTTCAAGTCTGTTCGACGTTGAACCCGGCGAAGACGAGGAGACCAGTCCCGGTTGCTATGGCCGGCAGCTTGCGGTCTGGCTCAAAAATCAGCTTGAGTTGCGCGGTTATAACGTTGAGCCAGTCATCGCCGAAGATTTTGGCCGTTGCCTGACGCTTTCACGCAATCCGTTTCCGTTGTGGGTTGGTTGCGGCAACATTGATGATCCGAAAAGTGACCCTCCATCATCGGAAAATATCATTTGGCATTGCTTTCCCGTCGCTGAAATTCCGTTCTTCAAACGTATCTTTGGCAAGCCAGACACGACTTCTGCGCTTTCAAGGCTTCATGCGGATTTGGGCGCAATTCTGAATGCAGAGCCAGCAATAATTCTAGTGGCGGAGAAATAGGTGTTCGTCAGAAAGAGTGTTCGCCAAAAAGTAAAACCCTGCTTTTTGCCGGGTTGGTGAGCAAAAAAGGACATCCGCCCGCAACATTGGCGCGCGGCCAATCGAGCAAAGACAATGCCTGGGGATTGTCGCCTGCCTGACCTGGGGTCAATCTGAAACGGGCCATGATGCCCAGTCCTTCGACAAGGGCGTGAATCTTGGTGCTCAATCCTCCACGGGAACGCCCAATCGCTTGGTCGCCTTTTTTTAGGTGCGCCCGCCGCGTGCTGGCGCGCCCGTATGACAGCACTGTCGATGAATACTTCCTCAAAATCAGCATCCTGAGCCAATATCCCGAAAATCCTCTGCCAAACGCCCTTTTTGGGCCAGCGGGCAAAATGCGGAGATGCTGTTCCAGCGTCCGGATTGTTCCGGCAGATCGTGCCAGGGACTGCCTGTTCGCGCGATCCACAGCACCGCTTCAAGGAAGGGCCGGTTATCAGCAGCCGTGCGCCCCGGATCCATTTCTTTCCCGGCAAGAGCTTCTCAATGCGTCGATATTGGTCATTCCGTAGAACCATTCGAACCATTCCAATCTCTTGTGCAAAAACCAGGATATAATCAGAAAATGAAACGGGTGAACAGTCCCCTCTGTAACGCATTGAATGCAAACGAAATTCCTGTAATCGTAATTTAATTGGCATTAAGAGGGATGTGATTGTCAACAGACTCTAGGCGATTTTTCCTCCACTTTGGATCGCACCCGCAAGTGCCGGAACATTTGACATTTCGGCGTCTTCCCTTATAATCTTGCCCCTTTCGGTTCATTCATCGGACAAAGCTCATGGTCGTCATCCGTCTTTCTCGTGGCGGCGCGAAGAAGCGCCCCTTTTACAATCTGGTCGTTGCGGATTCCCGCAACCGGCGCGATGGACGTTTTGTGGAACGCATCGGTTTCTACAACCCGGTTGCCGCCGCGCATGAAGAAAATCTGCGCGTGGCGCTGGACCGCCTTGCCTACTGGCGGCAAAACGGCGCGCAACTGTCGCCCACCGTCACCCGCCTGGTAAAGCAATACGTCGCCAAGACCACTGCGGCGACCGCCTGATTTCCTGCCCGGTCGGCAATGGCCGTGCGTTTTTCCCGCCCGCCCCCCTGTCATGACGGAAGATTCAAGACTGCTGGTTCTGGGGCGCGTCCGCGCCGCCTATGGCGTCAAGGGCTGGGTGAAGGCGCAGGTCTTTGGCGATGACGCGGCCAACTGGCGCGAGATTTCCGTGTGGCATCTGTCGGCGACGGAAAACGGCCCGTGGCGGCAGAGGGAAGCGGAAGAATGCAAGGCGCGCGGCGAGGATTTATGGATTCGTTTTGCGGGCATAACCGACCGTTCCGAGGCGGAGAACCTGAAAGGATGCTGGCTTGCCGCGCCGCGCCATGCCCTGCCGCCGACCGCCGATGACGAATTTTACTGGGACGATCTCATCGGCCTTGCGGTAATCAACGGCAAGGACGCGAATCTGGGACGGGTGACCGGTTGTATCGCCAGCAGCGCGCATACGGTGTTGCGGGTGCAGGATGGCGAAACGGAGCGCCTGCTGCCTTTTGTCGCGGCCATTGTGCGCGAAGTCGATCCCGCCGCGGGCTGGATGCGGGTAGACTGGGAAGCGGACTGGTGAAGGCCGTTTTCGATTGCGTGAGCATCTTTCCGGAAATGTTCGCCGCGCTTACCGGTTTTGGCGTTACCCGCAAGGCGCAAGAAGCCGGGCTGTGGTCGCTGGCCTTGTGGAATCCGCGCGACTATGCCGACAACGCCTGGCGCGCTGTCGATGATCGTCCCTACGGCGGCGGCCCCGGCATGGTGATGCAGGCCGCGCCGCTGGAAGCCGCCATCCGCGCGGCCAAGGCGCGGCAACAGGCCAGCGGCGGGGTGACGCAGAGCCGAGTGATTTACCTCTCGCCCCAGGGCGTGCCGCTGAATCACGCGAAAGCCGTCGAAATGACGGCGGACATGCGGGCGGGCGTCGGCCTGGTGTTGTTGTGCGGACGGTATGAAGGCGTGGATGAACGCCTGATTGAGCGCGTGGTGGAAGAAGAGATTTCCGTCGGCGATTTCGTCGTCTCCGGCGGCGAACTGGCCGCCATGTTGCTGATGGACGCGCTCATCCGCCAATTGCCCGGCGCGCTGGGCGATGCGGCTTCCGCTGTGGAGGATTCCTTTGTGTCGGGCTTGTTGGATTGCCCGCACTATACCCGTCCCGAGGTATATGCGGGACAGGCGGTTCCGGAAGTTCTGCTTTCCGGAGACCATGCCAGAATTCGTCGTTGGCGGCTGAAAGCGTCGCTGGCGCGAACCCGGAAGCGCAGGCCGGAACTCCTGGCGCAACGCGCGTTGAGCGCGGAAGAGACGCAACTCATGGCGGAAATCCATCATGAGCAATGCGGTGAGCAATGAAATTCAACAAGGAAACTCACATGAATCTGATAGCACAACTCGAACAGGAAGAGATTACCCGCCTGGGCAAGAGCATCCCCGAATTCGCGCCTGGCGATACGGTGGTCGTGCAGGTCAAGGTCAAGGAAGGCAACCGCGAACGCCTGCAAGCCTACGAAGGCGTGGTGATTGCCAAGCGCAACCGGGGTCTCAATTCTTCCTTCATCGTCCGCAAGATTTCCTCCGGCGAGGGAGTGGAACGCACGTTCCAGACCTATTCTCCGCTGGTCGCCAAAATCGAGGTCAAACGCCGCGGCGACGTGCGCCGCGCCAAGCTCTACTACCTGCGCGACCGCTCCGGCAAATCCGCCCGCATCAAGGAAAAGCTGGTCAAGAAGATGCCCGGGGGCGGCGGCGCGGACGCCGCCGCGTAGCAAGATGTGGCGCAAGGTAAAACCTGCTTTGCGCCAGTTCATCTTGCCGAAAAGACAACGAAACTCAACGCCCCGTCATTTTGCGAGGCGTAGCGCGACGGCAAGCAGGCGCGCGCAGCGCGCCCCTGCGCGACGCGGCAATCCAGACGGCGGTTCCCTGTCATCGGAACGGCAAAGTGAACGGGAAAGCCGCTGGACGCGAAGCGCGGACTGGCTTCATTTCTTCCTGGCCTTGCCTGTGGCCTTGTCGTAGTTGCTGCCCGTGTCAACAATCTCCCCCGAAGCGTCCAGCGCGTATTCGGCGGCCACCGTGCGGGAAAGATCAAGACGATCAAATTTCGTCTTCACAATCTCCAGCTTGCCGATCTGACCATCTCGAATTTCCAGTTGACCAATCTCGCAGTTCTCCAAACGAAGATTGGCGCTTTGCAACCAATTGATTTTAAGGTGCGGAATCTTGCAGCTGCGGACGATGAAAAGATCGTTTTGGGCTTTTGGGTAACGAAACTTCTCCGTCGTCTTGTCGGTCGCTGTCGTCAGGTTAACAAGACCTCCTGCGCTAACTCGCTCTATCAGCGTTTCCC
>JAITRP010000147.1 GCA_031288305.1 Zoogloeaceae bacterium | reverse complement strand
GCGCCCTCGTGCGTTACATCATCAGGCAATTCCTCGCCTGCAAAACCAGAAATCCATTCTTTCTCGCTCTGCCCAATCAGGTTATCGGGGGTCGATAGCAGGGGACTGAGGAATTTAGGATTATTCTTTTGGGCGGCATGGTCTTTTTGTTCCCGCTTGCCGTCGGCAACGCGCCAAACATCCTGGCATCGGCTTTTTACGGCGGCGTTTTTGCCTCCGGCAATTCGGCCAGCTCATCATGCTGCTCCTGTCGCCACTTTTTTTCCTCTTCGCATTTCTGCTTTTCCAGGCGGCCAACGTCATCGGACTGTTCGCGCTATTCCTTGGCCGTGCTGCACACCATGCCCGCCGGTACGGCGCTGGCCGCCAGCGTTGCGGCGTACCAGAAGAATTTCCTCTGTCTTACCCTGTCTGCGCCGCTGCTGGCGGGACTTCTGTTCTTTGTGCGCCCTAGGATTGGGATTCATCCTACTGTTCCCGCTGCTTTTTACCACACTCCATACCGCCTACCGCGATATTTTTGTGGGCGTTTGAAATACTCGGCAAAAAGTAAAAACCTACTTTTTGCCGGTTCAGTCAGCAAAAAAGGACAGGCAAAACCTGCCCCCTTTTTTGGTAGAAAGGCAACGAAACCACTACCACCCGTCCATACGGTCGTATGGGGCGCACACTTTGGCAGGGCCAACGAAGGACCGTCGTCATGCTGGCACGGTGTCCGCTCGCCGGGTGGCGGCCATCAGGTAATTTACGCAAATTTCCCGAGTCAGGGCGCAACGGCGGGTGAACGGATTGTAGCTCAGGCCAATGGGCGGCTCCGGCTCCAGTCCGGCGATGCGGCAGTAACGGGCAAGCTCCGAAGGGCGGAGGAATCTTGCGTAGTCATGCGTTCCCCTGGGCAAGAGTTTCAATACGTATTCCGCGCCGACGATGGCCAGCAGGAAGGAGGCGGGATTGCGGGTCAGCGTGGAAAAAAAAGCCTTTCCGCCGGGTTTCAACAGTTGGCGGCAGGCGTTGAGGATGCCTTGCGGATCGGGAACATGTTCGAGCATTTCCAGACAGACGACGACGTCGAAATGCCCCGGCAATTCGCGCGCGAGCGCTTCCGCGGAAACCTGCCGGTAATCGACGGCAAGGCCGCTTTCCAAGAGGTGCAGACGGGCAACCTCCAGCGGTTTTTTTGAAAGATCGATGCCGGTCACGCGCGCGCCTCTTGCCGCCAGTCCTTCCGCCGCCAGACCACCGCCGCAGCCAACATCGAGCGCCGTTTTCCCCGCAAGATCGATGCCTCGGGCAATCCAGTCGAGACGCAGCGGATTGATTGCGTGCAATGCGCGAAATTCGCTGCCCGGATCCCACCAGTTGTGGGCAAGTTCGCTGAATTTGGCAAGTTCCCTGGGGTCAGCGTTGGGCGTGTCGGTCACGGCGGAAATCTCCTGAAAGGCAAGAAAAAGCCCCGCGTGACGCAGGGCTTGCAAGAGGAGGAAAGTCGTTTCAGCGGGTGCCGATGATTTCGATATCCACGCGGCGATCTGGCTGCAGGCATTCCACCAGCTTCCTGTTGCGTCCGTTTTCCGCGCCCAGGTTGCCGCACGCATCGCCGGTCACCGGCTGGGTTTCGCCCTTGCCTTCGGTGTAGATGCGATTCGCTTCGACGCCCTTGTCGATCAGGTACTGCTTGACCGTATTGGCGCGTTTTTCAGAAAGCCGCTGGTTGTAGTTATCCCCGCCAATGCGGTCGGTATGACCCACGGCAACGATGACCTCCAGTTGGATTTTGCTGGACTGGGCGACTACCTCATCCAGCTTGGCCTTGCCCTCCGGACGCAGCGCGGCCTTGTTGAAATCGAAGAGGGCGTCCGCCGCCAGCGTGACCTTGCCGCCAGAAGGACGCGGCGCGTCGGGACGCGGTTGGACGGCAGGCCTGGCGGCGACTGGCGTCACGCCAGAGCACTTGTCGGCGGGCACGATGTCGCGATCGCACTGGCAGCCGGCGGGGTCACTGGCGGCGGCGGACGGCGTCCAGTAGCCGGTGCGCCAGCACAGTCCCGCGCCGCTGGTGGCGACGTTGCCGCGCTGGTCGATGACATAAACACGCTCCTGGGCTTGCGCGGCGGTGATGCCGATGCCCGCCAACAGGGCGCAGACGACGAAATTCCGTGAGAGTTTTCCGATCATTTCAGTTCCTTGAGAAAGTGGTTCAAAACGTTGAGGAGAATACATGGAACCGGGATGGATGTGAGTTCAATCCGCATTCGGTTTCAGGTAGGCGCTAACGCGATTCTGCCACAGACGGGCGCAATTTTTCAAACTGGATGTTTTTTCACCGTGTAACAACATTTTATCCAGTATGCGGCAGCAACCATCCACCCAGACATGGCTGACATCTTCGCGTCCGGCGGCATAGACCAGATGCGAGATCGGATCGAAGCAGGGCGAAAGCGCCAGCGCGTCCATGCGCACCGCCACGAGGTCGGCGCGTTTGCCGATGGCGATGCCGCCGATTTCTTCCTCCATGCCCAGCGCGCGAGCGCTGTTTATCGTCGCCATGTCGAGCGCCTGCCAGGCCGGAAGGCAACGCGCGTCGCCGCTGGCGCCCTTGGCCAGCAAACTGGCGAGGCGCATTTCCGCAAGGATGTCCAAGCGGTTGTTGCTGGCCGCGCCATCCGTGCCCAGGCCGACGTTGACGCCCTGTTCCAGCAATTCGGCAATCGGCGCGAAGCCGCTGCCCAGTTTCAGGTTGGAGGCGGGACAATGGGCGATGTTGCAGTTGTTGCGCGCCAGCGTGGCGATTTCGTCCGCGAGCAGATGCACGGCATGCGCGCCGATGAGTTGCGGCCCCAATATCCCCAGCCGATCCAGCCGATGCAGGGGACGGCAACCGTGTTCTTCCAGATGACGGCGAATTTCCTCGGCGGTTTCGTGGACGTGCAGGTGTATCGGCAACTCCAGTTGCGCCGCCAACGTCTGGATGCGCTCAAAACTTGCGTCGCTGACGCTGTAGGGCGCGTGCGGCGCGAGGCAGAAACGGAGGAGCGGATGCTCGCGCCAGACATCCCGCGCCGCCAGTCCCTTGTCCAGATAATCGGCGGCATCATGGGCGTAGGCGGAAGGAAATTCCAGCACCGTAACCCCCAGCACGGCGCGCATGCCGATACTCACAGCGGCTTCGGCGGCGGCCTCCGGGAAAAAATACATGTCGTTGAAACAGGTCACGCCGCCCATCAGCATTTCGGCGCAGGCAAGTTCCGTCCCCTCGGCAATGAAGCGCGGCGACAGCAGCGCCGCCTCCAGCGGCCAGACGCGCGCCTTCAGCCATTGCATCAGCGGCATGTCGTCCGCCACGCCGCGCAACAGACTCATGGCGGCGTGGGCATGCAGATTGATCAGTCCGGGAATGAGCAGATGCTCGTCCAGTTCCATTGCCTCCGCGGGCGCGTAACGTTCGCGCGCCTGGCGGCTGGGCAGGATATCCACGATGCGCCCGTTGGCGACGATGACCGCGTGTTGTTCCAGCAGGGTATGTGATGGATGGGCAATCCAGCGGGCGTGGATCGCCAGGTCGGCGGCGTGGGACGTATCGGCGGATGCAGGCATGACATTTCGCGGCGCAGGAAAAGCCGTGATTCTAAATGGATGCGTCAAAAAGTAAAAACCTGCTTTTGCGCGGCAAAGCCTGCTTTTTTTGGGGAAAAGGCAACGAAACATCAAGACCGCGCTGGTTTTTCGTTGTTTTTACATGGTTTGAAGGCAGGCTTTGCCTGCCTTCAAACTCAAATCAACCCGGCAAAAAGCAGGGTTTTGCTTTTTGCCGCTTACGTAAAATGGCGGTTATCCTGTATACCCTTGGCAATTCCTTCTTCTCTCCCATGCCGCGTTTTTTCTGTCTGTCTTTTTTGTTGCTGCTGGCCGCTTGCGGCGAAACCTGGAATGACCCGTACCCGGCGCGGGAGGCAGGAGAGAATGTGTTGTATTCGGCGTTTACCGACAGTCCCAAGCATCTCGACCCGGCGCAGTCCTATACCGAGGATGAATTCGCCTTCATCGCCCAGATTTACGCGCCGCCCTTGCAGCACCACTATCTGAGGCGTCCTTACGCGCTCATTCCGGCTACGGTGGAGCGTGTGCCGGAACCCGAATCCTACGACGCCAAAGGCCGGCGATTGCCCGCCAACGCGCCCGCGGAACAGGTGGCGGAAAGCGTCTATGAACTTACGTTGAAACCCGGACAACGCTATCAGCCGCATCCGGCTTTCGCGCGCGACGCCGCGGGCAATTCCCTGTACGGGGCGCTTTCTTCCGCGGATTTGGCGGATAAATTCGTCATCGGTGATTTTCCCATGACGGATACGCGGGAGATGACCGCCGCCGATTACATTTACCAGATCAAGCGGCTGGCGCATCCGCGTCTGCATTCGCCCATCCTTGGCATGATGGCGGAAAAAATCGTTGGCCTGAAGGAGCTGGGCGCGGCGCTGGAAGAAGCGAACCGGAAACAGCCGGACGCCTGGCTGGACCTTGACGCCTACCCGCTTTCCGGCGTGACGCAGATCGACGCCTACACCTGGCGCATTCGCATCAAGGGACGCTATCCGCAGTTTGCCTACTGGCTCGCCATGCCCTTTTTCGCGCCGGTGCCGCGCGAAGTCGACCGCTTTTTCAGCCAGGCGGGCATGGCGGAAAAAAACCTGACGCTGGATTGGTGGCCGGTGGGCAGCGGCCCGTACATGCTCACGGAAAACGATCCCAACCGGCGCATGACAATGGAAAGAAATCCCCATTTCCAGAATGAGACCTACCCCTGCGAAGGCGAAGCGGAAGACGCGGCGAACGGTCTCCTGGCCGATTGTGGAAAGCCCCTGCCTTTCATCGACAAGGCGGTGTTCACCCGCGAAAAAGAGGCGATTCCCTACTGGAACAAGTTCCTGCAAGGCTATTACGACGCTTCCGGCATCGCCTCCGACAATTTCGACCAGGCGGTGAAGATCGATGTTGGCGGCATAGGACTGAGTGATGAGATGCGAGCGCGAGGCATAGGTCTGCTGACTTCGGCGCGTACCTCTGTTTTTTACATGGGGTTCAACCTGCTCGATCCGGTAATTGGCGGCAACAGCGAACAGGCGGCCAAACTGCGGCGGGCGATTTCCATTGTCATCGATCAGGAGGAATTCATTTCCATCTTCCTGAATGGACGCGGCATTCCCGGCATGAGTCCGCTGCCGCCGGGGATTTTTGGCTTCGAGGAAGGCGAATCCGGCATCAATCCCTATGTCTATGACTGGATGAGGGACAAGCCCCGGCGCAAATCCGCGGCGGAAGCCAAACGCCTTCTGGCGGAGGCCGGATGGCCGAACGGGCGCAACGCGCAAACGGGCGAGCCGCTGGTGTTGAATCTGGATACCACGAGCGGCGGCATGGGCGAAAAATCCCGCCTGGATTGGCTGATGCGGCAGACGCAGAAAATCGGCGTGCAACTGGTGGTGCGCGCCACGGACTTCAACCGTTTCCAGGACAAGCTCGGCAAGGGCGCGACGCAACTGTATTTCCTTGGCTGGAACGCCGATTATCCCGATCCGGAAAATTTCTTCTTCCTGCTGGCCAGCGCCAACGGGCGGGTACGGCATGGCGGCGAAAA
This sequence comes from Zoogloeaceae bacterium, assembly GCA_031288305.1. GTDB lineage: Bacteria > Pseudomonadota > Gammaproteobacteria > Burkholderiales > Rhodocyclaceae > Azovibrio. The sequence continues at coordinate 577 of JAITRP010000147.1, read as the reverse complement.
TTCCTCCAACTACGCCAATCCAGAATTCGATCGCCTGTTCGAAAAAATGAAATACATGCAGAACACGCCGGAGCGCCTGGCGCTGATTCGCGCCATGAACCGCATCCTGCAACACGACGCGCCCTGGAATTTCGCCTTCCACCCGAAAACCTATACCCTGACCCACGCCTGGTTGAAAAACCGCAAACCCAATGACGCCGCCAACAACACGCTGAAATACCAGCGACTGGACATCGAGGCGCGCAAACAAGCCCGCGCCCAGTGGAACTCGCCCAACTACGTCCCGCCGCTTTTGCTGATCATGCTGCTTTTCCTGCTGATCTGGCCTGCCGCGCGTTACTGCCGCAACCGGGAGCGGGCATCCGCATTGAGCGGCGCAAAGTGAAACCCCGCTTTGCGCCAGTTACAGTCAGCCGGAAAGACCATGCCGACGCCGGTTTGCGTTGGGCCTGGAACCTGTTCATCGTAAAACTAACTCCGGTTTGAAACCCCGCCCTTCAGGGCGGTGCGAAGGTGAGACCCCGGCCTGAAGGCCGGGGTTTCGACCGTAGCCATTGGGGAGGGGATGCAAACCCCT
>JAITRP010000083.1 GCA_031288305.1 Zoogloeaceae bacterium | reverse complement strand
GGTTGAGACCCCGGCCTGAAGGCCGGGGTTTCGACCGTAGCCATTGGGGAGGGGATGCAAACCCCTTCCCAATGACGTTAGACCGGCAGCCCTGAAGGGCTGCCGCTAATTTCTTGCTCCTTGCCCTCCTCCCTTCTCATTATTCCAAGCATATCAAATGAAAAACTATTTGTTGTCTAAATTACTGACAATGAGTAATTACACCCCATCAAAAAGCGATCCTTGTTTTTGCGTGCCAAAGCTTTCGGCCTTGTGCGAAGTAGATTTAGGTTTGAAGGCGAAGCAATCTTTGTCTTCAAACCGTGTAAACTCAACGCAAAACCAGTCCGGCCTTGGGGTTGCGTTGCCTGCTTCACAACAGCATCAACAGCGCCTGCAACAGCAGGATGGCCACCAGCGGCGAAAGGTCTATGCCGGAAATGGGCGGGAGAATGCGCTGTATGGGGTAAAGCAGGGGCGCGGTCAACTGACGCAGCAGCGGGGAGAAGGGCGAATAGGGATTCACCCAGGAAAGCACGGCTTGCAGGATCAGGGCGAGGATGAGGAGATAGATGATCTGCTGGAACAGGCCAACCAAGCTGATGACGATCAGCGCGAAAGTCCATCCGCCTTTGGCGGCAATGGCCTCCTGCATGAGTTGTGGGAATGGCATGACCGTCGTAAACAGCGACAGGCTTATCGAGAAAAACACGAGTTGCAGGAAGAAAGCGGCAACCAGGGAAGCCCAGTCGATGCCGCCCGTGCCGGGAATCACGCGCCGCAAGGGCAGCACCGCCCAGTTGGTGAGCTTCAGGACAAAGCCGCCCAGCGGATGCGCAAAGGAGATTCTGCGCCATTGCAGCCACAGGCGCAGGATGAACAACATGCTGAAGAAACCGCAGACCGCCTTGAGCAGGAAAAGAAAAGCAGTGATGACGGAACCGTAACCGGAAAACATGTAAATTTCCTTTCAACCTTGTGTGTGCATCAAAAGCGGAATTTACTTTTCAATGCTTCCTTGCGTGCCGGATTGCCGCGCCAATTCCGCGCTGCGCGCGCAAGCCGCGCGCGCTCCGGCGATGACGCCCGCCGCAACGCCCATTTCCTCCATGACCGCCAGCGCCGCCGCCGTGGTGCCGCCCTTGGAGGTGACGCGCGCGCGCAGCGCCGAGGGGGATTCCGGCGAGGATTTTGCCAGGGAGGCCGCGCCAAAACCGGTCTGGAGCGCCAGCTTGCGCGCGGCTTGCCGCGACAATCCCAGTGATTGCGCGGCTTCTTCCAGCGTTTCGAGGAACAAAAAGAAATATGCCGGGCCGCTGCCGGAAATGGCGGTGATGGCATCCATCTGGCACTCCTTTTCCACCCACAGCGTTTCTCCCGCCGCCGCAAGCACGCTTTCGGTCATTCGGCGCTCGTCCCGCGTAACCTCCGGCAGGGCAAAAAGCCCGCTCATGCCGGCGCCAATCAGGGCGGGCGTGTTGGGCATGGCGCGCACGATGCGCCGATACCCCAAAAGCCAGGCGGAAAGCGTCCCCAGCGTCAGTCCGGCGGCAATGCTGAGAACGACGGGGCGCTGCAGGCGTCCGGCAATCGGCGCGAGCGCGGCTTGCATCTGTTGCGGCTTGACGGCCAGCACCAGCACGTTCGCATCCAGCGTGGCGGCATCCGTTTCCGCCAGACAATCGATGCCAAATTTTTCGCCAAGCGCCAGCCGTTGCTGCGGCAAAGGCTCCGTCACCCGAATGTCGCCCGCGGCAAAGCCCTTGCCCAAAAGCCCGCCAATCAACGCGGAAGCCATGTTGCCGCCGCCAATGAAGTGAATGTTCATGAGTTGTTGCCTACTCCTGTTGAAGCGTCAATATCGTTCGTCCGACGGCCAAAAATGGCGGAGCCGATACGCACCAGGGTGCCGCCGGATTGTACCGCGGCTTCCAGATCGCCGGACATGCCCATGGAAAGCGTATCCAGTTCCGGGCAACGCGTCTTGATTTCCATGAATCGTTGCCGAAGTTGCGAGAAGAGGCGGCATTGCGCCGCAAAATCACGCGCGGGCGCGGGAATACACATCAGGCCGCGCAATTTCAGACGGGGCAGGGACGCCACCGCCAAACAGAGATCAAGGGCTTCTTCCGGCGCGCAGCCGCTCTTGCTGGCTTCGCCGGAAACATTGACCTGCACGCAGACCTGCAAGGGAGGAAGCCGCGCCGGACGTTGCGCCGACAGGCGTTCGGCGATTTTGAGGCGTTCGATGGAATGCGCCCAGTCGAAATGCTCGGCCACCAGCCGGGTCTTGTTGCCCTGCAAGGGGCCGATGAAATGCCAGATGAGAGAGGCGTTCTCCGGCAACATGCCCTGTTGCGCCAAGGCGCGCAGGACGAGGATCTTATCGACGCCTTCCTGCGCGTAGTTTTCGCCAAAGTCGCGTTGTCCGGCAAGGGCTGCCGTTAATACATCGCGCGCAGGCCGTGTCTTGCTGACGGCGAGAAGCGTGATTGCCATTGCCGATCGCCCGCAACGTCTGGCGGCGTCGAAGATTCTTTGCCGGACGGCTTGCAGGTTGGCCTCAATTGCGCTCATAATTCACCAGGTTTTGCTGTCTGCATGGGTTGTGCAGTATACCGCCCAATACTTTTTGGAACGACACCAGGAACAATCTCTCATGGATATCACCGAACTTCTGGCTTTCAGCGTCAAGAACAACGCTTCGGACCTGCACCTTTCTTCCGGGCTGCCGCCCATGATCCGGGTAAACGGCGATGTGCGAAAAATCAATCTGCCCGCCCTGGAGCACAAGGATGTGCATGGCATGGCCTATGACATCATGTCGGATTCGCAACGCAAGACCTATGAGGAAACGCTGGAATGCGACTTTTCCTTTGAAATTCCCAACCTGGCGCGCTTCCGCGTCAACACCTTCGTGCAGTACCGGGGCGCGAGCGCGGTGTTCCGCACCATTCCTTCCAAGGTGCTGACCTTGGAACAACTGAATTGTCCAGAGATTTTCAAGGAAATTTCCGAGTATCCCCGCGGTATCGTGCTGGTCACGGGACCTACGGGGTCGGGCAAGTCTACCACGCTTGCCGCCATGGTCAATCACGTCAATGAAAATGAATTTGCGCACATCCTGACGGTGGAAGACCCCATCGAATTCGTGCATGAGTCCAAGAAATGCCTGATCAACCAGCGTGAAGTGGGACCGCATACCCTGTCTTTCGCAAATGCCCTGCGCTCCGCCCTGCGGGAAGACCCGGACGTGATCCTGGTGGGCGAAATGCGCGACCTGGAAACCATACGTCTGGCCATGACCGCCGCCGAAACCGGCCACTTGGTGTTCGCCACCCTGCACACCTCTTCCGCCGCCAAGACCATAGACCGGATCATCGACGTGTTCCCCGCCGCCGAAAAGGATATGATGCGGGCCATGTTGTCCGAATCCATGCGTGCCGTCATCTCGCAGACGCTGTTGAAAACCAAGGACGGCAGCGGCCGGGTGGCGGCGCATGAAATCATGATCGGCACCCCCGCCATCCGCAATCTGATCCGGGAAAACAAGGTGGCGCAGATGTATTCCGCCATCCAGACCGGGCAGGCGCGCGGGATGCAGACGCTGGATCAGTGCCTGCTCGATCTCGTGCGCCGCAACGTGGTCTCCGCCAGCGAAGCGCGTATCCACGCTGCCGACAAGGCTGCTTTCCCGACCACGTGAGGAAGCGGCAAAAAGTGGGGTTTTTTTTGCCACGCGCTAAAATGCGGCATCCCCGATAAAACCATGTGTTTTACATTGCGAGAGGAGTTGTAAATGGAACGCGACCAGGCACTCAAGTTCATGCACGATCTGCTGAATCTGATGAACAACAAGAAAGGCTCCGACCTGTTCATCACGGCGGGATTCCCCCCGGCCATCAAGGTCGACGGGCGGGTGATGCCAGTTTCCAACCAGGTGCTCACGGCGCAGCATACGGCGGAGCTGGCGCGTTCCATCATGAATGACCGGCAGGCGGCGGAGTTCGAGGCCACGCGGGAATGCAACTTCGCCATCTCTCCCAGTGGCATTGGTCGTTTCCGCGCCAACGCCTTCATCCAGCAGGGACGCATCGGTCTGGTCTGCCGCGCCATCAACACGGTCATTCCCACGTTCGAGGAGTTGGGCATCCCGCCCATCATCAAGGATATTGCCATGTCCAAGCGCGGACTGGTCATCTTCGTGGGCGGCACCGGCACCGGCAAGACCACTTCGCTGGCGGCGCTGGTCGGCTATCGCAACGAAAACAGCTACGGGCACATCATCACCATCGAAAACCCGATTGAATACGTGCACGAACACAAGAACTGCATCGTCACCCAGCGGGAAGTGGGCGTGGATACGGATGACTGGGAACCCGCACTGAAGAATAGCTTGCGGCAGGCGCCGGACGTGATCCTGATGGGTGAAATCCGCGACCGGAAGACCATGGAATACGCTATCGCCTTTTCCGAAACCGGCCACCTCTGCCTAGCGACGCTGCACGCCAACAGCGCCAACCAGGCTATCGAGCGCGTCATCAACTTCTTTCCCGAAGATCAGCATCAACAGTTGCTGATGAATCTCTCGCTCAACCTGCGTTCCCTGATTTCCCAACGCCTCATTCCTAGGAAGGGCGGCAAGGGACGTGTCGCCGCCTTTGAAATCCTGCTGAATTCGCCGCTCATTTCCGATCTGATTTTTCAGGGCGACATCAAGGAGATCAAGGAAATCATGTCGAAGTCGCGCGAACTGGGCATGCAGACCTTCGATCAGGCGTTGTTCGATCTCTATGAAAAAGGCCAGATCAGTTATGAAGACGCACTGCGGAACGCCGACTCCGTGAATAACCTGCGCCTGCAAATCAAGCTGAACAGCAAGGAAGCCGCCGACCGCGACCTGACCTCCAGCGTCAACTACCTCTCCCTGACCGGCGTGGAAGAAAACGAACGGCAAATGCACAACTATCTCTAACTCGCGTCGGCTCCATGAAAAAGCCCGGCAGAGCCGGGCTTTTTTTGGTCGGCAAAAAGTAGAACCTGCTTTAACCCACTACCCATCCGCACACAGCGGAATGATTTGTAGTGCGCTCCTACAAGGGCGCGAACCTTTAGCCCTCCTGATTGGTTCCGCTCATTTCACGCGGTTGCGGTACTCGTCGGTGCGTGTGTCGATTTCGATCTTGTCGCCGATTTCCACGAAAGCCGGAACCTGCAATTCGAAACTGGTCGTGATGCGCGCGGGTTTCATCACCTTGCCGGAAGTATCGCCCTTCACCGCGGGTTCGGTATAGGTCACCTCGCGCACCACCGAGGTGGGCAATTCCACGGAAATCGCCCGGTCGTTATAGAACACCACTTCGCAGGGCATTCCGTCTTCCAGGTATTTCAGGGCGTCGGTCATGTTCTCGGCCTCGATGTCGTATTGGTTGTACTCGGCGTCCATGAACACGTACATGGGGTCGGCGAAGTAGGAATAAGTCACTTCCTTCCTGTCGAGCTGCACGACCTCGAACTTGTCGTCGGCGCGATAGACGGCCTCGGAAGCCGCGCCGGAAAGCAGGTTCTTCAATTTCATCTTGACCACGGCGGCATTGCGGCCGGATTTGTTGTATTCGGTTTTCTGCACCACCAGCGGGTCATTGCCCACCATGATGACGTTGCCGGAGCGGAGTTCCTGAGCGATTTTCATGATGATTCAGCGCATTCGTTAAAAACGGCGGATTATACCCGCGCCGTGCAGAATTTGACGAGCGCGGACGCAAGGTCATCCTGCGCCAGCAAACGCGCGCGCCAATTTTTCCCGTGCCGCGCCAGCGGCTTGAGTTGCCGGCGAAATTCCGGCCAGAGACAGGTAAGCGCCTTACCCGCGCCATTCCAGTCGCGCCAGAACGCGGCAAGCGCCGTTTGCGCGCGCACGGGCAGGTCAGCGGCATAGCGCCGCAAGAACGCGGCCAGTTTGCGCAGATGCGTGTCGTCTTCCTGCGGATAGGGTTGCCAGACAAAAGGCCGCGCCGCCCATTGCGCGCGCGCGAAGGAATCCTCGCCGCGCACGAAGTTCAGGTCGCAGGCGGCAAGCAGTTCGTCATAAGCGTCCTGCGCCGCAAAAGGAACGGGGATGAGGCGAACCCGTCCCGCCGCGTCCAGCCGCCAGCCGTTCGCGCCTTGCGTATCTTGCGTTGCCCCCAATGCGGCGCGGGCGGCGGCAAGCGGTTTGCCCGGAAAAATGAGGCACAGCAACGGTTTTGCCTCCACCGCCCAGGCAGCGAACAGGGCGGTCAGCGGCGCGTCGTCGTAGCAAAACAGACTGACGAGCAGGCTGTCCGGGCTTTCCGCCAGCAGAGCGTCACGCTTTCTGCGGACAGCCTGGCGAGTCGGCAAATGGCTTTCCCGCAGCAGACCGCCGGTTTTCTCTGTAAAACCGGGAAAGAAAAAATGCTTGACCAGCGGCAGGCGCGGATGCGGCGAAGCGAGACCGTGACAGCTTTCCACCCAGTCCTCGGCGCTCAGGTATTCCAGATTCAGCCAGCAAGGCGGAGGCGCGCGTCTTGCCATCGCTTGCAGGTAATTTTCCGGCAGTTCGCAGCCGAAGGCTTCGATGACCACATCCGCCACGGCGTCGAATGGCAAGGGGTTTCGCCAGGGGCGGACCTTGACGGGAAAAGCCGCGGAATCCGGCGCAAGCTGCGCGAGCGGCAGGGGATCGTCCAGCCACAGGCATACGTCCGCGGCGTGTTCCGCCGCCAGTTGCCGCGCCAGACGCCAACAGACGCCCACGTCGCCAAAGTTGTCGACGACCTTGCAGAAAATATCCCAGCGCATGGATTATGCGCCGCCATCAAGACCCGAAACCCATACGCCGTAAAGCTGGTCGGCGACCCGCCGCAGCGCCGGGAGCTTTTCCGGCAGCTCCGCCTGGATGCGTTCCGGCGTCTGTACGCTGGGCGGCGGCGCGGCGGTGACTTCTTCCCGCCAATGTCCGCACCATTCGTCGATCATTTCCGGCGCCATCTCGACATGACATTGCAGGGCAAGATGCGGCCCCAACGCGACAATCTGGCGGGCGCAGCAGGCGTTTTTGGCAATGAGCGTCGCGCCTTCCGGCAGGCTGAAGGTCTCGCTGTGCCATTGAAACACATCCAGCGTCCTGCCCGCATAATCGCCCAGCCAGTGCCGGGAAACGGCGTCATCACCGCCGTTTAGGACACTCCAGCCAATTTCCGGCACGGGATTCTTGCGCACCGTGCCGCCCAGCGCCTTGCTGATCAATTGGCCGCCCAAACAATGCCCCAATACGGGAATATCCTTTCTGACCGCGTCGCGAATCAGGGCGCAAGCGGGCGCGATCCACGGCAAATCCTCATTGACGCTCATTGGCCCGCCCATGAAGCACAGGCCAGACCAGGCGTCGGCGCGTTCCGGCGTCTTTGCGCCCGCGTCCAGCGGAATCAAAATCCACGGAATGCGGCGGGACTCCAAGAATATGGCAAAATACCCGGGGCCTTCAGTAGGGGAGTGGCGAAAAATGGCAACAGGATCCATGAAAGATACCTCACAACGCGGATGGGGACGTTATTGTAGAGCCTTGGCCTTGGCCTTGTCTCTTGGCATTGGCGTTCTGGCGTTGCCGGCATGGGCGACCAATGTGGGGCTGGCGGGCATCATCGGCAGCAAGGCCATGTTGATGATCAATGGCTCCACGCCCCGCGCCCTGTCGGTCGGACAGGAATACCAGGGCGTTCGGCTCATTTCCATACAGGGCGAAAGCGTACAGGTGGAAGTCAACGGCAACCGGCGCACGCTCAAGATTGGGCAGAACGCGGTAGGCGCGGAATCTTCCGGCGCGGACGCTCGCGCCGTGCTGATTGCCGATGGACAGGGGCATTTCCAGGCCAACGGCGCCATCAACGGACGTTCCGTGCGTTTCCTGGTGGATACGGGCGCAAGCACGGTATCCATGGGCGCATCCGAAGCCCAACGGCTGGGGCTGGACCTGGAACACGCGGACCGCGGCCTCTCCAACACGGCCAACGGCACGGTAATAACCTACCGCTTGCGCCTGAACAGCGTCAAGGTGGGCGATATTACCCTGAGCAATGTGGAAGCCTCCGTACTGCCACAAAACATGCCCTTTGTGCTGCTGGGCATGAGTTTTCTGAATCGCACGCGAATGGAGCGCAACGGCGACACCATGACGCTGACGCAAAGCTACTGATGCCGGTGACGCCCGATCTGGCGCGTATTCGCGCCTGCCTCGCGCCGGAGCCGGTTGCGGCGACGGCGGAAGATGATTTTACGGCGGGCAAGACCGTGGACGCGGCAAAGGCCGCGCTGATTCCTTCCGCCGTGCTTTTTCCTCTGGCGCCGCGCGCGGGAGGGTTGCGGGCGCTGCTCACCCGCCGCGCCGAGCATTTGCGTGACCATCCCGGACAAATCAGCTTTCCCGGCGGACGCATGGAGCAAGGCGACATTAGCCCCACGCATACGGCGCTGCGCGAGGCCGAAGAAGAAATCGGCATCGCGCAAACCCTGCCGCAAATTCTTGGCTATCTTCCCGCTTACCGCACCGCCACAGGTTTTCTGATTTATCCCATCGTCGCCCTGTTGCCGCCGTCCTTCACGTTGACGCTGGACGCCTTCGAGGTGGCGGAAGCCTTTGAGGTCCCGCTCGCCCGCCTCTTCGACCCGGCCAACCAGCGGCGCGAATCCATCCTCTACAAGGGAAAGGAACATGCCTGCCACGTCATCGACTGCACGAGCGAAAACCAGCCCCGCCGCATCTGGGGCGCAACGGCAGGCATAATCCTGGCGCTTGCCAGAAGGCTGGAAGGACAAAGGGAAGTAAAAGAAGCCTGAGACCTCGCGCCCATTCAGGGCAATCGCATGTCCGCTCCGCACAGCACCGCGCACAGCGCCATCAGGATCATTTCCCGCTCCAGGCAGAAAGCAGAAGTCAACCTGATTTCGCCTGGGGTTTCAAGCCCCTATCGTAACTGCTTGTTCGCGAACGACTTTTGGGCAGGGTTTACGACATTTGCGTGTCAATTGCCTTGGCTGCCTTCTGAAGTCCGTCAGTCTTGTCTTGTATTTGGGTGGGAAATCGTTATAATCCGCAGGTTTTCCTGTCGGCGAGCAAATGGCGCGTGACTTTTTTCAGGGATGGGCTTTACGCCCATTTTTTGTTTTTTGGCTTTGGGAATCAGATGAATCCGGCGAAAGATTTGCATGCTCTGTTGGAGGCAACGCTATCGGGGCTGGGCTATGAACTGGTGGATATGGAGTTTGCCGCCAGGGGATTGTTGCGCGTGTTCATCGACAAACCGGAAAAGTCGGGCGGCGTGGATGTGGAAGATTGCGCGACGGTCTCGCAACATCTTGCCCGTCTGTTTGAAGTTGAAAAGGTGGATTATGACCGTCTGGAAGTTTCGTCTCCGGGTCTGGATCGCCCCCTGAAAAAACCCGCGGATTTTGCGCGTTTCGCGGGCGAGACGGTGCGCCTCAGTCTGCGCGCGCCGCTTTTGGGCGCGCAACGCAACTACCGGGGAACGCTTCTGGGTCTGCGGGACGGCAAGGTTGCGCTGCAACCAGGGACAGAAGATAAAAACGCCCCGCCCGCCTTGTTGCTTGTGGATTTGGACAACATCGCAAAAGCGCGTTTGGCGCCTGAATTTTGACGAATGCTGTGAAGGAGATCAGACGATGAGCCGTGAAATTTTGCTGCTGGTAGACGCCTTGGCGCGGGAAAAGAATGTGGCGCGTGATGTGGTGTTCGGCGCGCTGGAAATGGCTTTGGCATCGGCCACCAAGAAACGCGTCCATGACGAAGCGGATGTTTGGGTCTCCATCGACCGCAACAACGGAGAATTCGAATCCTTCCGCCGCTGGCAGGTGGTGGAGGATACGGACTACGTCAATGAGTTCAACCAGATGCCGCTTTCCGAGGCGCGCAAGGATGACGCGGACGTGGAAGTCGGCGATTACCTGGAAGAAGCCCTCGAACCCATAGATTTCGGACGCATTGGCGCGCAGGCCGCCAAGCAGGTGATCCTGCAGAAAATCCGCGACGCCGAGCGCGAGCAGATTCTGAATGATTTTCTCGAACGCAAGGAACATGTGGTTTCCGGCGCCATCAAGCGCATGGAGCGCGGCAATGCCATCATGGAAGTGGGCAAGATCGAAGCCCTGTTGCCGCACGAACACATGATCCCCAAGGAAAACCTGCGCCCCGGCGATCGAATCAAAGCCTATCTGCTGCGTATTGATCGCAACGCGCGCGGGCCGCAGATTATCCTCTCGCGTACCGCGCCGGAATTCATCATGCGGCTTTTTGAACTGGAAGTGCCGGAAATCGAAGACGGCCTGATGGAATTGAAAGCCTGCGCCCGCAACCCCGGCATACGCGCCAAGATCGCCGTCAAATCCAACGATCCGCGCATCGATCCCATCGGCACCTGTGTCGGCGTGCGGGGTACGCGCGTCATGGCGGTACGCAACGAAATCGCGGAAGAATTGATCGACATCGTGCTCTGGTCGGCGGACCCGGCACAGTTCGTCATTGGCGCGCTGGCGCCGGCGGAAGTGTCTTCCATCGTGGTCGATGAGGAAAAACACGCGATGGACGTGGTGGTGGAAGAAGCCAATCTGGCGGATGCCATCGGCAAGGGAGGGCAGAATGTGCGGCTGGCGTCCGAACTTACCGGCTGGGCCATCAATCTGATGACCCAAGAAGAGTCGGAAAAACGCCTGGAAGCGGAAACCGCCGCCACCCGTCTGCTGTTCATGGAAAAACTGGATATCGACGAAGAGCTTGCCGACTTGCTGATAGGCGAAGGGTTTTCCGCGCTGGAAGATGTTGCCTACGTGCCGCTGGCCGAAATGCTGGAAATCGAGGGGCTGGATGAAGACATTGTTAACGAATTGCGCGCCCGCGCGCGCAACATCCTGCTCACGGAAGCCATTGTCGCCGAAGAAAAGCTGGAAGAAGTCGATGAGGCCATGCTGAGCCTTGAAGGCATGGACAAGGATCTGGCGGGCAAACTGATTGCCCACGACATCAAGACGCGGGATGACCTGGCGGAACTTTCCGCAGATGAACTGACGGACATCACCGGGATGGAGGAAGAAAAAGCCAGCGCCCTGATTCTCAAGGCGCGCGAGCATTGGTTTGAGTAAGGGGACAGGTCATGACCAGCACGAAGCTTTCCCAGTTCGCCAGCGAACTGAACATGCCGCTAGAGGCGCTCCAGGAGCAGCTTGCCAAGGCGGGCGTCAAAACCCGCGATGCCGGAGACGATATTTCTGATCGCGACAAGACCCGTCTGCTGGAATTCTTGCGTCGCGCCCACGGCGAAGGCAACAAGACCAAGATCACGTTGACGCGCAAGGAAACTTCGCAAATCAAATCCACCGACGCGCATGGCCGCGCCCACACCGTGCAGGTGGAAGTCCGCAAGAAACGCGTGCTGGTCAAACGCGATCCGGAAGCCGCGGACAAGGCGCGATCCGTAACGCCGCCCGTGGAAGTCCCGCCGCCCATGCAAAGCGAGGGAATCCCTGCGCCGCAACTGGAAATCAAGACAATTGCGCCGGTCGATCTTCCCGCGGCGCAAGGCGCCGCCGCCGAATCCCAGCCTCGACCTGAAACCGCCGAGGCAACGGCGCCCGCCAAGGCCGCAAGCAAAGGCAAAGCCGCCAAGGGCAGGGCGGCAACGCCGGAAGAAGGCGTGTCCGCGGCGCCCGCCAAAGCAACCAGCAAGGCCAAGTCCGGCGCGGCCAGGACAGGCAAGAAACCGGGAAAGGCCGCCGCTGCGGGCAAGACGGAAGAGGCGCCCGCAAGCGGCGAAACGGCGGTGAAGACCGGCAAGACCAAGGTCGTCAAGAAGCAATTCGTTCTGGATGAAGTCGAATTGAAGCGGCGCGCCGACGAGGAGCAACGGCATCGGGAATTGTTGGAGCGGCAGGAAAAGGACAAGCAGGAAAGGGAAGCGCAGAAGAAGAAAAAGCAGGAGCGCATAGAACGTCTGCGTCTGGATGCCGCCGAGAAGAAGATCGCCGCCGAGAAGAAACATATCATCGACCATGAGAAGGCGGACGCGCAAAACGACAGTAACGAACCCAAACCCGCCGCGCCGTCGGTTGGCCGGGGAGACAAGAAAACCCTGCGTCCCAACAAGAATCAGGGCGACAACAAAAAAGGCGGCAAGGACGCCAGGGACAGCGGCAGGAGAAAAGGACTGAAAACCAGGGGCGCGACTGGCGGAGAAGGCTGGAAAGAAGGCCGCCACGGCAAGAAAGGCGCATTTCGCGGCGAGAGCGGAGAAGGCAGCTTCCAGGCGCCCACTGAACCCGTGGTGCGCGAAGTGCATGTGCCGGAAAGCATTTCCGTCGCGGATCTGGCGCACAAGATGTCCATCAAGGCGGGCGAGGTCATCAAGGTGCTGATGAAGATGGGCACCATGGTCACCATCAACCAGATTCTCGATCAGGAAACCGCGATGATCGTGGTGGAAGAAATGGGACATGCCGCCATCGCCGCCAAACTCGACGATCCGGACGCCTTTCTCGATGACAACGTCGTCGTCGCCAACGCGCCGGTCGAGCCGCGCGCGCCGGTCGTCACCGTCATGGGACACGTCGATCACGGCAAGACCTCGCTCCTGGATTCCATCCGCCGCGCCAAGGTCGCCTCCGGCGAGGCGGGCGGCATCACCCAGCACATTGGCGCGTACCATGTCGAGACCGCGCGCGGCATGATCACCTTCCTCGATACGCCCGGACACGAAGCCTTTACCGCCATGCGCGCGCGCGGCGCGCAGGCCACCGACATCGTGATTCTCGTGGTCGCCGCCGACGATGGCGTCATGCCGCAGACCCGGGAGGCCATTCATCACGCCAGGGCGGCAAATGTGCCCATCGTGGTGGCGGTCAACAAAATCGACAAGCCGGAAGCCAATCCCGAACGCGTGAAACAGGAACTGGTGGCGGAAGGCGTGGTTCCCGAAGAATACGGCGGCGATTCGCCCTTCATCCATGTTTCCGCCAAGAAGGGCATCAACATCGACGAACTCCTGGAAAACGTGTTGCTGCAAGCTGAGGTGCTGGAACTGAAAGCGCCGCGCGGCACGCCCGCCAAGGGACTGATCATCGAAGCGCGCCTGGACAAGGGGCGCGGCCCCGTCGCCACCATGCTGGTGCAATCCGGAACCCTGAAGCAGGGCGACATGCTGTTGGCCGGACAGGTTTTCGGCAAGATACGCGCCATGCTGGATGAGAACGGGCGGAACGTCAAGGAAGCCGGGCCTTCGATTCCCGTGGAAGTTCTCGGTCTTTCCGATGTGCCCGCGGCGGGCGAGGAAGCCATCGTGCTGGCGGACGAAAAGAAGGCGCGGGAGATCGCGCTTTTCCGGCAGGGCAAATTCCGTGATGTCAAACTCGCCAAACAGCAGGCCGCCAAGCTGGAATCCATGTTCGACCAGATAGGCGAAGGCGAGACCAAGACGCTGTCGCTGATTATCAAGGCCGATGTGCAAGGCTCGCAGGAAGCGCTGACGCACGCCCTGTCCAGGCTTTCCACCAGCGAAGTGCGGGTGGATGTACTGCACGGCGCGGTGGGCGGCATCAGCGAGTCGGACGTGAATCTGGCGCAAGCCTCCGGCGCGGTGATCATCGCCTTCAACATTCGCGCGGACGCCAGCGCGCGTCGGCTTGCCGAGAGTTTTGGCGTCGACATCCGTCACTACAACGTCATTTACGAGGCCGTGGATGAAGTCAAGGCGGCGCTTTCCGGGATGCTCGTGCCGGAAAAACGCGAAATCGTCATCGGCCAGGTGGAAATTCGCCAGGTGTTTGTCATTGCCAAGGTAGGCGCGATTGCCGGTTGCCAGGTGCAGGATGGCGTCGTCCGCCGCAACGCCCGCGCCCGCCTGTTCCGGAACAACGTGGCGCTCTGGGATGGCGAGCTTGCCTCCCTGAAGCACTACAAGGACGATGCCAAGGAAGTCAAGGCTGGAAGCGACTGCGGCCTGTCGCTGAAAAACTTCAACGACATCGCCGAAGGCGACCTGCTGGAAATCTACGAAGTGCAGGAAGTGGCGCGAACGCTGTGATGGGAAGACGATGACGGCAACCACCAGCTTGCTGTTGTTTTCGCGCCGCCCTGGAGAGCGGGGCTTTGAACCGGAGTTGGTTTTACGATGAAAAACTTTTCCCGCATTGATCGCATTTCTGGGCAAATCCGTCGCGATTTGGCGGAAATCATTCGCAGCGAACTGAAAGATCCGCGCGTGGGCATGATCAGCCTGACGGCGGTGGAGGTCACGCCGGATTATGCGCGCGCCAAGGTATTCTTCACCACGCTGGATGTTTCCCACCTGCCGGAAATCCAGTCGGGACTGGCGCGCGCCGCAGGTTTCCTGCGCCACGAACTGGGCCGTCGCATCCGCATCCACACCCTGCCGGAACTGCATTTCATCCATGACGATTCCCTGGAGCGCGGCGCCAGCCTCTCCAGATTGATTGACGAAGCGGCGGCGCTGGCTTCCGCGGACGATTGAACGCGCGAGTGCCGTCATGGACGCGCATGTTAGAATGAACGGACTCCATTTTCCAAGAACCGCCGACATGCTCAAACAAAGAACCTTGAAGACGCCGGTGCGCGCCTCTGGCGTCGGGCTGCATGGCGGCCTCAAGGTGAATCTTGCCTTGTGTCCGGCGCCGCCGGATACGGGTATCGTCTTTTGCCGCACGGACCTGCCGGGCGAGGTGGAATTGCCCGCTTCCGCGCAACTGGTCGGCGATACCCGCATGTGTTCCTGCCTGGAACGGGAATATCCCGGTCTGGGCGCGGTGAAGGTGGGCACCATCGAGCATCTGATGTCGGCGCTCTCCGGGTTGGGCGTCGATAATGCCCGCGTCGAACTGGACGCGCCGGAACTGCCGGTTTTTGATGGATCCGCCGCGCCGTTTGCCTTTCTCATCCAGTCTGTCGGCATCGAGGAGCAGACCGCGCCCAAGCGTTTCATCCGCGTGAAGAAAAGCGTGGAAATCGAGGATGGCGACAAGTGGGCGCGCTTCGACCCTTACGAGGGGTTTCGTCTGGACTTCTCCATTACCTTTCAGCATCCCGCCATCGAGCGCTCGGCGCAACGCGCGGTATTCGATTTTGCCGAACATTCCTGGCTCAAGGAAGTCGCGCGCGCGCGCACCTTCGGCTTCATGCAGGATGTCGAATGGCTCCGGGAAAACGGTCTGGCGATGGGCGGCGGACTGGACAACGCCATCGTGCTGGATGAATTCCGCATCCTGAACGAAGACGGCCTGCGCTATGCCGACGAGTTTGTCAAGCACAAGATTCTCGACGCCATTGGCGACCTTTATCTGCTGGGTCATCCGCTCCTGGCGGCATTTACCGCCCACAAATCCGGACACGAACTGAACAATCGCCTGGCGCGCGCGCTCCTGAACCGGCGCGACGCCTGGGAACTCGCCACCTTTCCCACGGCGGAGAGCACGCCCGAACGCCTTTCCCGCTGGCTGGCGCAAGTCGAGCCGCAACCGCGGATCGCCTAGGAGTGATCGATGCTGCTTTTGCGTATCCTGATCCCGCTTGCGGCCATCGCCATCATCGTGGGCTTCGTTGCCTACGCGCGCACCAGGGAACGCCGCTACCTCATGTTCGCCCTGCGCCTCCTGCAAATCGTCCTGGGCCTCACCCTCGTGATCTTCGCCCTGCTGTTCCTAGAACGGCTTGTTTTTGTGCCGATGTAGTTTTTGGCGGCAAAAAGTGAAACCCCACTTTTTACCGGTTCAGTCAGCAAAAAAGGACAGACAAAGCCTGCCCTTTTTTGTAGGAAAGGCAACGCAACCCTAAGGCTGGATTGGTTTTGTGTTGAAGTTTTCCGGTTTGAAGGCGAAACTTTGCCTTTAAACTCAAGGCAAACCGGCAGAAAATAGGGGTTATTTTTTGCCGCACACTTATCATGAAAAGACTGACAGACCGACAATTGCACAAACTCCTGGATGACCTGGAGTCCGACCGCGTGGAAAGAAAAGAGTCCTTCAAGGGAGATGTGCCGAAAAAAGCGCGTCAGGCGGTCTGCACCTTTGCCAATGATTTGCCGGGACACAACCAGCCCGGTATCTTGTTCATTGGCGCCAGGGATAACGGCGAACCAAGCGGTCTGGAAATCACCGAACAGCTTCTATTGTCGCTCTCGGACATGAAGACCGATGGCAATATTTTGCCCTTGCCCGTGCTTTTTGTGGAAAAACGTATTCTGAAAGGTGCGGAAATGGCGGTCGTTACCGTCATGCCTTCCGATCTGCCGCCGGTCAAGTACGACGGACGCATCTGGATTCGCACCGGACCCCGCCGGGGTCTGGCCAACGAACAGGATGAACGTCGTCTCAATGAAAAACGGCGCCACAAGAATTTACCCTTCGATACCTACCCTGTGCCGACGGCAAAATTGAGTGACCTCGTGCGCGTGATATTCGAAAACGAATATCTTCCCAGGGCTTTTGCCGAAGATGTCCTCGAGGCCAATAACCGCACGTATGAAGAACGCCTGGCATCTTGCCGCATGATCGCCTCGCCGGACGAAACCATGCCAACCATCCTCGGGTTGCTGGTCATCGGGAAAAATCCGCAGGATTTCCTGCCCGGCGCCTATATCCAGTTCTTGCGTATTCAAGGAAAGGAACTGGCCGACCCCGTCATCGACGAGGAGAATATTGGCGGTGGCATCGTCGAAGTGCTTCGGCGCGCGGAAGAAAAAATGAAGGCGCACAATCGCAGGGCTGTCGACATTGAATCCGCGCCTACGCACACGATAGAGATGCCGTATCCCCCAGCCGCGCTCCAGCAGATTTTGTACAATGCCGTGCTGCATCGCACCTATGAGCATACCAATGCGCCAGTCCGCATCTACTGGTTCGATGACCGGATTGAAATCCACAGCCCCGGCGGGCCTTATGGCAATGTGACCGAGGAAAATTTCGGCAACCCCGGCATCACCGATTATCGCAATCCCGGTCTTGCGGATGTGCTGAAAGTATTTGGCTTCATCCAGGGCTTCGGACGTGGAATTGCCGTTGCGCAACGCGCCATGGAAACCAATGGCAACCCGCCAGCGGAATTCAAGACCAGCGCAAGCGCGGTCGTTTGCATCCTGCGGAGAAAATCATGAGTGTTCCCGTGTTGACTTTTTTTAACAACAAGGGCGGTGTCGGCAAGACATCCCTGATCTATCATCTGGCTTGGATGTTTGCCGACCTGGGAAAACAGGTCATCGTCGCCGATCTCGATTCGCAGGCCAACCTGACCGCTGCGTTTCTTGACGACGACAGTATTGAAAAAATCTGGGGTGCACAGAATACAAATGCCACGATTTATCAGTGCGTGAAACCCTTGATGGAAGTAAATGACATCGTGCCGCCAGCCTTGCAGAAGATTACCGAGCATCTGCATCTATTGCCAGGCGATGTAGCCCTGTCCAGTTATGAAGACCTCCTATCGACGCAATGGCCGGACAGCATGGGAGACAATAATCTGTATCGTCCCATGCGCATCCTGACCTCTTTCTGGCAAGTCGCGCAAATGGCGGCGGAGCAAGTCGAGGCGGATATGATTCTTGTCGACATCGGCCCCAACCTTGGCGCAATCAACCGTGCCGTATTATTGGCAACGGATTATGTCGCCCTCCCGCTTGGCGCCGATCTTTTTTCATTGAAAGGACTCAGCAATCTGGGTCCCGTATTGAAAAGCTGGAAGAGTCTCTGGGCCAAACGTCTCGATAACTGGAAAAACAACCCGGAGAGCCGGAAGTATCCGGATTTCAAATTGCCACTCGGGAAAATGGAGCCGATCGGCTATTTATGCCAACAATATGGAGTCCGCCTGGATCGTCCCGTAAAAGCCTACGATAAATGGGTGAAAAGAATTCCCGCAGTCTACCGTAAAGCCGTGCTTGGGAAAAAGGCGGTTCCTGTGAAAAACGATCCATATTGTCTGGCAACGCTCAAGCATTACCGAAGCCTGATTCCCATGGGGCAAGAGCATCGAAAACCCATTTTTCATCTGACTTCCGCAGATGGCGCTATTGGAAGCCATGCCAATTCCGTCCAAGGCGCACAAAAGGATTTTTACCAATTGGCCAGGAAAATAGCCCAGAAAATGAGGATTCCACTATGAGCAATATACATCATCGGATCATGGGTTATCGCACAATTCTTGAAGGCATGCACAGCAAATGCAAAAGATTGCGGAAAGGTCGGCAGGGATGAATCCCGCGGATGCCCGGAGCAACGCGGTCGTCACCTTTCCCCACAGCCCCTTTCGTCTCCACCAGCCCTTTCCTCCCGCCGGCGACCAGACGGAAGCCATCAACAAGCTGGTGGAAGGCCTGGAAGACGGCCTTTCCTTCCAGACCCTCTTGGGCGTCACCGGATCAGGCAAGACCTTTACCATGGCCAACGTCATTGCCCGCACCGGTCGGCCAGCCTTGATTCTGGCGCACAACAAGACCCTGGCGGCGCAGCTTTATTCGGAAATGAAGGAATTCTTTCCCGAAAACGCCGTTGAATATTTCGTCTCCTATTACGATTATTACCAGCCGGAAGCCTATGTGCCGGCGCGCGATCTGTTCATCGAAAAGGATTCCGCCATCAACGAGCACATCGAGCAGATGCGCCTTTCCGCCACCAAGAGCCTTCTGGAGCGGCGTGACGCGGTGATCGTCGCCTCCGTTTCCTGCATCTACGGCATCGGCGACAAGGAGGATTACCATGACATGATCCTCACCATGCGCGCGGGCGACCGGCTCGACCAGCGCGCCATCGTCCGCCGCCTGACCGCCATGCAGTATCAGCGAAACGACATGGACTTTCATCGCGGCGCCTTCCGGGTGCGCGGCGACGTGATCGACATCTTTCCCGCCGAGCACGCCGAGCACGCGATCCGGGTGGAACTTTTCGATGACGTGATCGAATCCTTGCGCTTTTTCGATCCGCTCACCGGGGAACTGCTGGCCAAGGCGCTGCGGTTTACCGTCTTTCCGGCCTCGCATTACGTGACCCCCAGGGAAACGGTGTTGAAGGCCATCGAGGCCATCAAGGCGGAACTCGTGGAGCGCATCGAATATTTCCAGAAGGAACAAAAGCTCGTGGAAGCGCAGCGCATCGAGCAGCGCACCCGCTTCGACATCGAGATGCTGAACGAAATCGGCTTTTGCAAGGGCATCGAAAACTATTCCCGGCACCTTTCCGGGCGTCGCGTTGGGGAACCGCCGCCGACGTTGATCGACTACCTGCCGGAGGACGCCCTGATGTTCATCGACGAGTCGCACGTGACCATCGGGCAGGTCGGCGGCATGTACAAGGGCGACCGGTCGCGCAAGGAAAACCTGGTGAATTACGGCTTTCGCCTGCCCTCGGCGCTGGATAACCGGCCATTGACCTTCGAGGAATTCGAGGCCATGTTGCGCCAGACCATCTTCGTTTCCGCTACCCCCGCGGCCTACGAGGCAGCGCGCGCCGGGCAGGTGGTGGAACAACTCGTGCGTCCGACGGGCCTCATCGACCCGGAAGTGGAAGTGCGTCCCGCCGCCGCCCAGGTGGATGATCTGCTCATGGAAATCAAGATTCGCGCCGCGGCAGCCGAGCGGGTGCTGGTCACCACGCTCACCAAGCGCATGGCCGAGGATCTGACCGACTTCCTGCAAGAGCATGGCGTCCGGGTGCGCTATCTGCATTCGGACATCGACACCGTGGAGCGGGCGGAAATCATCCGCGACCTGCGTTTGGGCGTATTCGACGCGCTCGTCGGCATCAATCTGTTGCGCGAAGGGCTGGACATCCCGGAAGTGGCGCTGGTGGCGATCCTGGATGCGGACAAGGAAGGTTTCTTGCGCTCGGAGCGATCCCTCATCCAGACCATAGGCCGCGCGGCGCGCAACCTGAACGGCAAGGCGATTCTCTATGCCGATGCCGTGACCGATTCCATGCGACGCGCCATTTTGGAGACGAACCGCCGCCGGGAAAAACAAATGGCCTTCAACCACGCGCACGGCATCATTCCCAGGGGGATCACCAAGCGCGTCAAGGATTTGATCGACGGCGTATATGACAGCGACGCCGCGCAACGGGAAAGGGAGATCGCCAAACGGCAGGCGGGCTACGAAGCCATGAGCGAAAAGGCGCTCTCCCGGGAAATCCGGCGGCTGGAAAAGGAAATGAACGCGTGCGCGAAAAACCTGGAATTCGAGAAGGCGGCCCAGTTGCGCGACGCGCTGTTCCGCTTGAAGGAAGGCGCGTTTGGCGCTTCCGGCCGGGAGGAGATTTGACCCCCGGCCATTGCTGGTTTTCCGCGGTTGAGCATAGCCAGGGCGTATCAGGAGCGCGCGGTTTGTCTTCCC
>JAITRP010000025.1 GCA_031288305.1 Zoogloeaceae bacterium | reverse complement strand
TTTGCCAATGCCTTGCTTTTCATTCCCTTTTCACCCATCGGGCGTCCCTCCTTTATCGGCTATGACCCGCTCTACTGCCCGCTTTGCGCCAGTTTATCCGGGGGCAACCGAGGAAAATGGGATGAAGTCGCGCTGGCGACGCTGAAGGGAAGTATCTTGGAACCTCCAGCAGGCGGGGCGTCCAGCGATCCCGTCACCGGGTTCTCCTTTCCTATATGAAGGTTCTCCAGGCGAACAAGCGCGTGGGTTGCCAGTGGAGCCGTTCATAGAACTTAAGCGCGGGTGCGTTGTCTGCGTCGGCAAGGAGTTGCAGACGGCGCGCGCCTTTTTGTCTGGACCAGGCGGCGGCGGCGGCAAGCAGTTGGCGACCGATGCCCATTTTCCGGTATTCAGGTTTGAGAACGACATCTTCGATCCAAGCGGAGGGCGCGCCGCTGGCGGTGGAGATGACCAGTTGGGCGCTGACCATGCCAATGGCGGATTTGCTTGATCGACCGCCGCTGTCATCACCGTTGCCGCCCATGTCGCGGGCAACAAAAACAATGCCATTTTCCGGCCTATCCAGCAAGCATTCCAGTCCGCGCCGTTGTTTTTCCGAGTCGGGGTGAAAATCCTGTTCGATGGAAAAAAGCAGGGTAAGGAGTTCAATCAGGGCGGGAATGTCGGTTTTATCCGCGGTCTCCACGCGGATGCCGGGCTTCATTGGACATCTCCACTGTCGGGATACATCAGGATGCTCAGGAAGCGGATGGGACAGCGGGTGAGGGTTTCCGGGCCGTGCGGAATGTCGCCGCGAAAGGTGAGCGCGTCGCCAGGCTTCAGGACGTAGGAATTCTGGCCGTGGCGGTATTCGATTTCGCCTTCGAGCATATAGATGAATTCCAAGCCAGGATGTTCAAAAACAGGAAAGGTTTCGGAATCATGATCGATGGAAATAAGAAAGGGCTCGAATGTTTTTTTGGGTCCCTGATCGTAGGCGAGCAGGTGATAAGTATGACCACGCTTGGTGCCGCGCCGCACCACTTCCATGCCTTCATCCTTCTTGACCAGTTGAGCGCTGCCGTCCTTGGTATCGTAGCCGCGAAACAGCGAAGCCAGCGAGACGCCAAGCGCCTGCGCCAGACGGGAAAGCGTATCCAGACTGGTCGCGGTCTGGGCGTTTTCGATGCGCGAAAGCATCCCCCGGCTGATGCCGGAGCGAGCGGCGACATCGGCAATGATCAATCCGTGCGAGCGCCGGATATCCCGGATGCTGCTGCCCAGATAGCGTTCGAGACTATTATCGATTTCATTCATGAGCAGTTGGTGTCATCATGGGTTTCAATGTACGCTCGCCTTGGCGTTCCAGAAAAAGACGCGCGACAACGACAGGTCAGCGCGGCCTGGATCTTCGTTCTCTCTCTCGTTCGCAAGGTTTCGGGCAGAAGCCTGGAGAACAGGATGCGAATTTACCACAAAAATTACTGCCATGAAAAAAAGTTGAACGCAACGCTTGCGCATTCACTCGATACGAGCGCGAATCACACACGCAGCAGGAGCGACGAATCGCCCCCTCCTCAGCAGAAAGCCAAAGCCAGAAAGCTTTTTCTAATCCCCGACTTGATCCCTGATCCCGATCACAGTACCGCAGCAATCGCCTTGGCCACGATGGGCAGGTTTTTCTGACTCAGGGCAGCGACATTGATGCGACCGGAGGAGACCGCATAGACGCCGAATTCGCTTTTCAACCGTTCCACCTGATCTTTGGTCAAACCTGTGAAAGAAAACATGCCGCGTTGCCGGGCAATGAAGGAAAAATCCCCGGCGCCTTCCGCCTTCAAGGCGTCGACCAAGCCGGTGCGCATGGCGCGGATGCGGTTGCGCATCCCGGCAAGCTCTTCTTCCCAGAGCCGCCGCAGTTCCGGGCTGCCGAGCACAAGAGCCACGATTGCGCCGCCGTGGGTGGGCGGATTGGAGTAATTGGTGCGAATGACGCGCTTCACTTGGGAGACAACACGTCCGGCCTCTTCCCTCCCGGCGGTGACGATGGAAAGCGCGCCGACCCGTTCGCCGTAGAGGGAAAAATTCTTGGAAAACGAGGAAGAAATGAAAAACTGCGCGCCGGAATCGGCAAAGGCGCGCACGGCAGCGACATCTTCCTCGATGCCGTCGGCAAAACCCTGGTAGGCCATGTCGAGAAAGGGAACGAGATTTTTTTCCTTGGCGATGGCGGCGATTTCCTGCCATTGGGCAGGCGCCAAATCCGCGCCGGTCGGGTTATGGCAGCAGGCATGCAAGAGCACGATGGAAGCGGGAGGCAGGGCGGTCAGCTTTTGCTTCATCCCTTCGAAATGCACACCGCGCGTGGCCGGATCATAATAGGGATAGCTTTCCACGGAAAATCCGGCGGCGTCGAACAGGGCGCGATGGTTTTCCCAGGAAGGATCGCTCAAATAGAGGGTGCTTTGCGGCAGCAGTTGGCGCAGGTAATCTGCGCCCACCTTGAGCGCGCCGGTACCGCCCAGCGACTGAATGGTGGCGACGGAACCATTGCTCGCCCGTTCGGAACCTGCGCCAAAAATCAGATCGCGCACGGCTTGATTGTAGGCGGCATTGCCGTCGATCGGCTGGTAGCCGCGCGGCGGTTGCGCCTTCAGGCGAATTTCCTCCGCGGCCTTGACCGCCGCAAGCAAGGGCAGCTTGCCGTTATCGTCGTAATAAACGCCCACGCCCAGATTCACCCTGGTTGCGCGGGTATCGGCATTGAACGCCTCGGTCAGCCCAAGAATCGGGTCACGGGGCGCCATTTCAACATGGGCAAAAAGCGAAACGGTCATGATGTCTCCAGTCGTCAATCTGTACGGGGCAACGCCCCTGTTGTGGGGTAAGGACACTGGATTCTATCACGCCGCAGACGGGACAGACGGAGGCGGCACAAAAAGTAAAAATCCACTTTTCGCCGGGTTCAATATGGCAAAAAAAAAGAGCAGCAAAGCTCGCTCTGGAGCAAAGGCAATGCAACCCCAAGGCCACGCGCGGGTTTTTCGTTGGATTTAGAAGCCAGGCTTTGTCTGGTTTCAAATCCCTAGACAATCCGGCAAAAAGTAGGTTTTTACTTTTTGCCGTACAGCAAAAACGCGCGGCGTTCTTCCTGCCAGGCGTTTTCATCGGCGCTTGCCAGCGCTTCCAGATCTTCCGGTTCGGCGGCGGGGTTGTCTACCCACTCGCGCAGCAAGGGGCTGCCGTTGATCAGGTCGATGGCCAGACGATCGAACTCGTATTCGTAGGCAAAACTGCGCCACAGGGGATAATCGGGACAAAGACGGCGCAACGCCTTGAAGGCCAGGTTCTGCATGCGCCAGGGACGAAAGGCGTGGTGATCGTAGACGGGTTGCTGTTTCACGTGAAACGTTTCCACATGCACTTGCAGGCCGTGACAAAGTTTTCCAGTGTGCTTGTGAAAGGTCGGCTCAAACCAGCATTCGCGCAGGATGCAGCCTTGCAGCCACGCAGGCGCGAGTTTTTGCATCTCTTCCATGATGGCGCGGGCATCGATGTCCGGCGCGCCCCAGATCTCCAGCGGACGAGTGGTGCCGCGTCCTTCCGAAAGCGTCGTGCCCTCCAGCAGCACCGTGCCCGCATAAGCGCGCGCCATGAAAAGATTGGGCGCGTTGGGGCTGGGATTGACCCAAGCGCGCTCCATTGACGGCCAGCCGTAACCTGGCGCGGCTTCCGGCTGCCAGCCTTGCATGGCGACGACTTCGCAGTCCACATCGAGATTCAAGACGGCGATGAACCAGCGCGCCAGTTCGCCCAGCGTGAGGCCGTGCCGCATGGGCAACGCGCCCGCGCCGACGAAACTTTCCCAGCCGGATTTCAGCAGCAGCCCTTCCACCGGGCGGCCAACGGGATTGGGGCGATCCAGTATCCACACCGCCTTGCCATGCCGCGCCGCCGCTTCCAGCACATAGCGCAAGGTAGCGAGGAAAGTGTAGACACGGCAACCCAAATCCTGCAAATCGACGAGCAGGACATCGAAATGTTCCAGCATCGCCGCCGTTGGCCGGCGCGTTTCGCCATACAGGCTGAATACGGGAATGCTCAGCCTGGGATCGACGAAATCCGGCGATTCCGCCATGTTGTCCTGCTTGTCGCCGCGCAATCCGTGCTGTGGGCCAAAGGCGGCGGCAAGCCGCACATCCGGCAGTTGAGCGATGGCGTCGAGCGCGTGCGTCAGATCCGGCGTCACGGAAGCGGGATGCGCCAACAGCGCCAAGCGCTTGCCCGCGAGCGGGCGGCGCAGGGCTGCGTCCGCGAGAAAACGGTCGAGTCCGAAAAGTGTGCTCATGTCAGGAAGAGATGGAATGTGAAACAAGAAGGATGGTGAAAGTCCGGCGCTCCGGGCGGATGGCGCAAGGCGTAATAGGCGAGACGCCCCGCCCGCGTCTCCAGCACGACGGCGAGCGCCAACCGCAAGGGCGCGGCGGGCAGGGCGGCGGCGGGCAGTTCAAGGCATAGATGCAGCGCGGCGGGCGTATGTTGCCATTGTGTTCGCGGCGCGGCCAAGGCAGGCGTCGATTCGGCGCGCTGGCGATAATCGGAAAAATCGAAGACTGCCCATTGCCCATTGGGAGAAAAATTGTACTCGCGGTAGGCGCAGCTGTCCGCCGTCGCCAAAAAGACTTCGCAGCAGCTATGCGCCCAAAGGCGTCCGGGATCGAGTTCCTGGCCGGGCGCGGGAAAAAGAAAAGCGGAAAGCTTTCCGCGCAGTGTGTATTCCAGGCGCAGATCCGCATCCTCCCAGATGCCCGCAACATCGACCGCCACATCTGGCGCGGGAAAATCGGGATGCGGCGACAGGGTGGCGGAAAAGCGGATGGGCGTCATGCCGCCGCGCGCCGCAAACGGTCGTGAATCGCGTTCCACGTGAAACCAGCAGGCGGCGTTTCCGCCACGATCAGATCCAGCGCCGCCTCGTCCAGTTCGCGCAGGCTGGCGTAGAGCATCCGCGCGTATTGCGCCGGATCGCCGGACAGGACGCGGCAGCATTGCGCGTTCGCCTGCGGACGCAGCGCCAGCGCGCCGCAACGGAGTCCGGCGGCGGCCTGGCGCGCGAGAAAATCCGGCAGCGCCGCCGCTTCCAGCAAGCGCAGCGGCGTGTTGGGCGCATAGTGGGAAGCCAGCGAACCGGAAACGCGCGGCGCATCCTCCACGGATTTCCCCGACAGCGATTCGGGCAAGACGCCCAGCACTTCGGCAAGAGCGGAGGCGTCCACGCCGCCGGGACGCAGAATCCTTGCGCCCTGCGCGGCAAAGCGGGAAAGATCGAGAATGGTGGATTCAATGCCCACTGGACAGGCGCCGCCGTCCAGGATCAGCGCCGTCCGCTCGCCCAGTTCGGCGCGCACGTGCGCCGCCGTGGTCGGGCTGATGCGCCCGAAGCGATTGGCCGAGGGCGCGGCCACGCCGCCCTGCCGCACAACCCCGGCAAAGGCGCGCAGCAGCCGCAAGGCCAGCGGGTGCGCCGGGATTCTCAGCCCCAGCGTGTCCTGTCCGCCCGTCACCGCCATCGGCGTCCACTCCTGCTTTTTCAGGATCAGGGTGAGCGGCCCCGGCCAGAAAACTTCCGCCAGCTTCCAGGCAACCGGGGGAATATCCTTCGCCCAGCGCGCCATATCCTCCGTTGCCGCCAGATGGACAATCAGCGGATGATTGCCGGGGCGTCCCTTGGCGGCAAAGATTTTCGCCACCGCCGCGGGATTGGCGGCGTCCGCGCCCAGGCCATACACCGTTTCGGTAGGAAAGGCGACCAGTTCGCCCGCCCGCAACCGAGCGACCGCCCGCGCAAGCAGGGCGTCAACGAGGCGGGGCGGCGTACAATCGGGCATGGCGTTCAATCAGAAATCCGACGCGGAAAGCGGTGGAAAAGGCGCGCAGACTAGCACTTTATCCCACAAAAATCACGCCCATCCGGCAACCGCTTGTGTTATCGTCATTTCCTCGCCGCTTTTTCATGAAACGCCATGCTCTGGAAAGAACAGTACACCCTTGGACACGCGCCGATGGATGCAACGCATCAAGAATTCGCGCGCCTGGTGCGTCTGCTGGCAGAAACAGAAGCCGCGACAGTGGGCAGGAAAAACCGGATCGCGGCGGTGTCGGCGGCAATGGAAACCTTGTTGCGGCATTCGGAACGACATTTTGCCCAAGAAGATTTCTGGATGACAAACAGTGGATTCTTGCCCTCGCAGTGTCATGTAGACGAGCATTTGCGGGTACTGGCTTCCCTGCAAGGCGTTCTGCGCATGATCGGGAACGGACATGCGGCGCTGGGCAAAACGGTGGCGCGCGAACTGGAAAGCTGGTTCGAGCAGCACGCCGTGACCATGGATGCGGCGTTGGCGCGGCATATGCGGCAGGCAGGGTATACGCCTGCCGCCCTGCCGGAAACGCCGGATGTCTGAGTTGCGTCGACGCCAAAAAATTCCGTGATCGATACGCAAAAAAACAAGGACGACGAACCATGCGAAAGGGAAAGGGGGGGCAACACGGCAAACGCTGGCGCAAGATGGACAGACAGTCGCATTTTCGTCCGCCTCTTCTCAATGTCGTCGTACTGTTGTGCGCTGTGATTGGATTTTGCGCCATCTGGGCGGCGCGCGTGGATCAAGGCGCGGTCGATGCCAAGAAACGCCTGCAACACATGCGCGCGAACATCGAAACGACCTTTCTGCAGAACGCAATTGCGAACATCCAGATTCTGCGCGTAAGCGCGGAACATGAACTGGAGCGCGACAACCGTGAGGCGGCGCGCAGGGAACTGGCGCTCCTGACGCCGGACGATGGCGGGTTCATCACCAGCACGCCGGAATTGTCGGATGCGCCGCATGCCTGCCTCTTGGGGAACCGGGAAATCCCGGAATTTTCCAGCGCGCGCGCGCGGGAAATAGCCTCGGCGCTGGCGCTCACGCCCTTGATGGCGCAAATCCAGAAAACCATGCCCGATATTGGCTGGATGTACTACACCTCGTCGCAGCAAGGATTTGCCCATGTGTATTCTCCGCCGGGCGCGCATTCTTTCTGCCAATTGTCCTGGCGCGACAAATTCATCGAACATCTACGTTCCGAGCAGATGGGGCCGCGCATGAATCCCGGACATGCCGTGCGCTGGCTGAATGTCCATTCCGATCCGCTCGGAAGGGGAGCGAGCATCAGCCTGGCTTCGCCGGTCTATGACGCGAAAGACAGATACCGCGCCTTCGTGGCGATGGATTTTCCGCTGGAGGAACTGAAACGTTTCCTGAATTCACCGGATTTGCCGCGGGGGGATTATTACCTCGTCAACCCGGAAGGCCAGGTGCTGGCGACTACGCGGGATATTCGCACGACGCATGCGGCGCAATCTCTGCACGATCTGTTGCCGGAGGCGCTCCAGGCGCATGTGACGCGCCAGCGGGATTACTGTCTGCGCGCGGACGAGTGGCAGGTTTGCAGCGAGTATCTGCAACAGGCGCCGTGGCGATTGCTTTCCGTGACCAACAATTGGGAAATTTACGCCTATCACCTGACGCAGATGAAAATCGAACTGTTCTGCCTTGCCCTGCTGGCGCTGCTGCTCATCGTGCTGAAGATGCGTCGCCGCCTTACCCAATCCATGCGCGAGAGCAACAGCCACTATCTGCATATCATCGAAAATACCGAACAGGGGTTTTGGAGCTGGAATCTGGAAACGCGCGAATTCATCGCCAACCCGTATTTCGACGCGCTCACGGGGCACGCGCATGGCGAATCGCCGCTGCGCCAGCCGAATTGGAGCGAACATGTCGCCCAGGAGGATGTTCGCCGCATTCGCGCTTCCCTGCGCGCCTACCTGCATGGTCACAAGCCGTTTCACCAGATTGAATTCCAGATACGCCCGAAAACCGGCGCCTGGCGCTCCCTGCTGTCACAGTGCAGCGTGGTGGAGCGCAACGAGCGCGGTCATCCCGTGGTTATTTCCGGCACGCTCGCGGACATCACCGAACAGCGCAAGGCAGAAAGCCAGTTGCGCCACGCCAAACAGGAAGCGGAAAAGGCGCGGCGCGAAGCCGAGGAAGCCAATGTCGCCAAATCGCGTTTTCTCGCCATCGCCAGCCACGACCTGCGTCAACCGCTACAGGCGAACAATCTTTTCGTTTCCGCGCTGGCGCGCACTCGTTTGTCCGACGACCAGCGAACCATCATCCAGAACATGACCCTCGCCACCAAGACCTTGAGCGAACTGCTCGATGCCTTGCTGGACATTTCCCGCTTCGACGCGGACGTGATTGTGCCGCAATTGGCGCCGGCAGAAATCTACAGCATCTTCCAGCGTATCGACAGCGAGTTTGCCGCGCTGGCACTGAAGAAAAACTTGCGTTTCAAGATTTTCCTGCCCACGCAGCCCGTCTTCATTCTTGCCGATCACGGTCTGCTTGCCAATATCCTGCGCAATCTGGTCAGCAACGCCATTCGTTATACCGACATGGGCGGGGTGCTCATCGGCGCGCGTTTGCGCGGCAGCACCCTCCTGATTCAGGTCTGGGACACCGGCATTGGCATCAAGGCCGAGCAACTGCCCTATATCTACGAGGAGTTCTACCAGGCCGACAATCCCCAGCGCGACCGCAGCCGGGGTCTGGGATTGGGATTGTCCATCGTGCGCCGCATGACCGGATTGTTGGGCTACAGCCTGACCTGCAAATCCCGCTACGGACGCGGCACGCTGTTCGAGCTTTCCATTCCCCTGAACACCGGCGGGCTGCACTACATGCCCATGCGCCAGAAAATCGGCGGAGACGCGCTCCATGATCCCGAAATCCTGACGGGACGCCAGTGCGTCCTGATCGAAAACGATCCAATTGTCATTTCCGCGCTGCAAATCTGGCTGACCAACCATGATATCCGCGCGCGTTGTTTCAACGACAGCAAAAGCGCCCTTGCCGACCCGAAAATTACCGACGCCGATTTCTTCATTACCGATTTTCGCATTCCCGGCGAGTTCAACGGTCTCGATTTTCTGAATATCCTGCAGACTCGCATGCAGCGTCCCGTCTGCGGCGTCATTCTCACTGGCGACGCCACTCACGAGCAGCTCGACATCTTTGCCAACGCCGCCTGGCCGGTGTTGCATAAACCGATTTCCCCCGACCAGTTGCTGGAAACCCTGGCGCAGCAATGGCATGAAAAACACCCCGGCAAATAACAAAGGGAGCGATCGGGGAGAAACGCCCTGGTTGTGGCGGTAAGAGAGACCCCGGATTCTCGAAAGGAAACCAGCATGTCGCAGCCGAACATTCCCCGAAGCCCGCACCCTGTCCCTGACGCGGAACGCAACCTCTACATCACCCAGGTAGAGGCCCTGCGCCCGGACGACCCGCCGCTTGGCGTCCCGGCGGAAGCCGATGTCAATGTAATGAAGGTCGTCGGAGATTGCCTGTTCGCGCGTTCCGCGACCGGTTCGATTCATGGTGGCTTCGGGAGCATGAGCTGGTGGGCCACCTGTGTATCGCTCGCTATGGGGATTGGCATTTCTTATCTCGTGTATTATCTTTGCGACAAAGAGATCGCGGCACGCATATATACAGGCACTATTGGATGTTTGCAAGAAGGGGTTCTGAAAAATGGTTATTTCTGGGTATCGATATTTGCGTTTCCGGTAGGTTGTTTCTGGATGTACATCCCATGGCGCCGTCAATTGCCAATTATTTTCAACCGCAGAACCCGACAAGTCACTTGCTATTACAAGGGCAAGGCCTATGTGCAGGATTGGGACAGCATGAAGGCGTATGTCAAGAGTGTACGTAGCGTTCACTACGGTGGTTTTCCACTCAAGGAAGGGATGCTGGCCATTGCCTTTGCGACGGGGCGCAATCCAGAAAGCGGCGAGGAAACATACATCCGCCAGCCGATTTGTGGCGCTTGCCATACGGTGATCAGCGTCCAGAATAGCAGTATTTACCAAGCGGCCATGATTTGGGAATACATCCGCCTGTTCATGCGGGAGGGAAAAGAGGCGCTGCCGCCGACGGCCTACCAGCAAGAACCTTTCATGCCCCTGCCAAGATATTGCTGCAAAAACCTTCGTGAGGTGTTTGAGAAACTTATCCCGGAAAATCCACTTCGCATCAAGCCTTGGTGGTGGCCGCTTCTCCTTCTCCGATTTCTGCTTATCAGCCTGCCTTATTTAGTGCTTACTTTGCCGACGGATTTGGCGTATCTCTGCCTGGATCGTATTCTTCCGCGTCGCAAATGGCCGAAGGAACTTCTGGAAGCCTGCGATTATGTCTGGGAGGCTCCAACGACCACGGACTGGATTGAGCCGCCGCGCTGACGCTGAACGCCCGGCTCGAAACAGGAGGGATTACCGGTTGGACGGTTACATGCTTCTACCCGTGGATTCAGGCGGGAGACAATACGCTCGTACATAAACACCCTGAAAAAAAGAAGTCATGCAGAAAAAAAATCCCGCTGAATCCGCCGTTCCGCCTTCCGGCATCCGCATCTCCAAGCTGCTCGCGGAGCGCGGCCTGTGTTCGCGCCGCGAAGCCGACCGCTATATCGAGCGCGGGCAGGTGTTCGTCGATGGCGTCCGCGTTACGGAACTGGGAACGCGCGCCGCGCCGGATGCCCGCATCACGCTGGATAAGGCCGCAAAACAAACGCAGGCGCGGCAGGTCACGATCCTGCTGCACAAGCCGGTCGGTTTTGTCTCCGGTCAACCGGAACCCGGCTACAAACCCGCCATCCTCCTGATCCGCCGGGAAAACCAGTGGCAGGACGCAAAACACCCGGAACGCCAGGCTTTCGAGCCGCGCCATGTGCAGGGACTCGCGCCGGCAGGCCGTCTCGACATCGATTCCACCGGCCTCCTGGTGCTCACCCAGGATGGCCGTGTCGCGCGTCAGTTGATCGACGAGGATTCCCGCGTGGAAAAGGAATACCTGGTGCGCGTCAGCGGCCAGATCGCCCGCGACGGCATCGAGCGACTGCGCTGCGGCCTGTCGCTGGACGGCAAGAAGTTGAAGCCCGCGCAGGTCGACTGGCAAAACGCCGACCAGTTGCGCTTCATCCTGCACGAGGGCAAGAAACGCCAAATCCGCCGCATGTGCGAACAGGTGGGGCTTTCCGTCACCGGTTTGAAACGCGTCCGCATCGGCCAAATCTGCCTGGGCCAACTCCCCCTTGGCCGCTGGCGCTATTTACGCACGGAGGAGCGGTTTTAAAAAAGTCGTTACGGCAAAAAGTGGATTTTCACTTTTTGCCGTGAATTATTTCCCCTCCCAAAACAGTCATCAGGTCGGGGAGGAAGCGGGTGAATTCGCCGGACATCAGGGCGAACTCGGCGTCGAAAATCTCGTCGGCGTTGTCGCTTTCCTGTTCGACTTCTTCCTTCAGCACATCGAGAAATTCCAGCCGTTTGATCTCTCCCTTTTCCGTGAGCACAAAGGCGATGCGTTCATTCCAGGTCAGCGCCAGACGCGTGGGCAGTTTTCCGGCAGCGATGTGGGCGCGGATTTCGGCGGCGGCTTCGTCGCCCAGCGGGTGGCGCACGTAACGCACCACCGCGTGTTCCTCATCCGCGGCTTTCAGTTCACAATCCCGATCAATGGAAAATCCGGCGGGCGCATCCCCATTTGTCAGCCAGTCCGCCATTGCCGATGCGGGCGAAGTTCGCGTTTGCACCAGCGTCAGCGGCAGATCATCCAGGGATTGACGCAGGTGTTCCAGCACTTCTTCCGCCTTGGCAAGACTGCTGGCGTCTACGCCCAGCCAGCCGTGTTCGCCGTCTATCCAGACAGAAGTCTTGCGGCGGCAGGTGAAGGCGCGCGGCAGCAACTCGTCGCGCACCTGTTCCTTCAAATCGCGCAGCGCCTTGCGTCCGGGCGGATAGCCCTGTTCAGCGGCCAGCTTCCGGGCGCGCGCCTGCGTTTCCTGCAAGATCACCGCAGCGGGCAGCAAGCGGCTTTCCGTTGTCAGCGTCAGCAGGCACTGCCTGCCCGCGGCATGCAACAGATCGCCTTCATCCGCACCCGCGCGCGGCGGCGTCCAGCCGCGGCTTGCGGCCTCCAGATTGCCGCAAGGATGAAAAATGCCCCGGCCAAGCTGCTCGGCAAGATCGGCAAAGGAAAGATTCCAGGGCGCGGGCAGACGATAGAGTTGCAGATTCTTGAACCACATGTCGATGAATTTCCTAAAGTCAAGTGTGCGTCAAAAAGTAACATCGCCCGGCCTGTACGGTTGTCGCAGGAGCAAACTGCGGGCGCGCGCAGTGCTGCGCCCCTGCGACCGTGCCGATAGGCTGGTAGCGGGTTTTCGTTGCTTTTCCACCAAGAAAGGGCAAGCGGAGCTTGCCCTTTCTTGGTGGCTGAACCGGCAAAAAGCGGGTTTTCACTTTTTGCCGCCTCCTTATATGGTATCGCAAGCGGCCAATCTGCGCACGAACACCAGATCCCAGACGTCGTGTCCCAGCATGCGGCCGCGCTGCTCGAACTTGGTGAAGGGGCGATATTCCGGCCGGGGCGCGTAGTCCGCCGCCGTGTTCGTCAGTTCGGGTTCGTTGGCGAGCACTGCCAGCATTTGCTCCGCATAGTCCCGCCAATCCGTCGCGCAATGGATATAGCCGCCGGGTTGCAGGCGGCGGGTCAGTTCGGCGACGAAAGGCGGCTGGATCAGGCGGCGCTTGTGGTGCCGCTTCTTCTGCCAGGGGTCGGGAAAGAAAATGTGGATGCCGCAAAGCGTCTCCTCCGGCAGCATGGCGCGCACGACTTCCACGGCGTCATGCTGGATGACGCGCAAATTGCCCAGCCCCATTTCGGCAATCCGCTTGCACAGGCTGCCCACGCCCGGAGTATGCACTTCCACGCCCAGATAATCGTTTTCCGGATGCAGGGCGGCAATATGGGCCGTGGTTTCGCCCATGCCGCAACCGATTTCCAGCAATTTCGGCGCGGCACGGCCAAAGAGCGCGGTCAGATCGAGCGGCGCTGGACGAAAAGGCACGCCAATCTTCGGCATCATTGCGTCCAGATAGCGCTCCTGCGCCGCCGACATGCGCCCCATGCGGCGCACGAAACTACGGATGTGGGCGGGATGTTCCATGCGTCAAAAAGTAAAAAACCACTTTTTGCCGGGTTATCTTGGGGTTTGAAACCAGGCAAAGCCTGGCTTCAAACCGTGTAAACCCAACACAAAATCAGCGCGGTCTGCGCATTTGTCGCAGGAGCGCACTGCGTGCGGATGACAGCGGGTTGCATTTCCAAAAAAGGGCGAGCTTTGCTTGCCCTTTTTTGCTATATAACCCGGCAAAAAGCGGGTTTTTACTTTTTGACGCTTCCTCCTTATGTGGGTTTTCATTTTTTGCCGCATTCCATCAGTCCGGTGACGGGCGAAGACGGGTCCGCGTGGTAGAACTTTTTCGGCATGCGTCCCGCCAGATAGGCTTCACGTCCGGCTTCCACGGCTTTTTTCATCGCCGATGCCATCAATACGGGATTCTGCGCGAGGGCAATGGCGGAATTCATCAGTACGCCGTCGCAGCCCAATTCCATTGCCAGCGCGGCGTCGGAGGCCGTGCCCACGCCCGCGTCCACCAGCACCGGAACCTTGGCGTTGCGGAGGATCAGCGAAAGATTCCAGGGGTTGACGATGCCCATGCCGGAACCAATCAGCGAGGCCAGCGGCATGATGGCGGCGCAGCCCATGTCTTCGAGCATCTTTGCCTGTATGGGATCGTCGGCGCAGTAAACCATGACCTGAAAACCCTCTTGCACCAGGGTTTTCGCCGCTTTCAGCGTTTCCGGCATGTTGGGAAACAGGCTGTTCGCGTCTCCCAGCACTTCCAGCTTGACCAGCGCCTGGCCATCGAGCAGTTCGCGCGCCAGACGCAGGGTGCGCGCCGCTTCCTCGGCGCTGTAGCAGCCCGCCGTATTGGGCAGGATGGCATAACGGGCGGGATCGATGACCTCCAGCAGATTCGGCTGCTTCGGGTCCTGTCCAATATTGGTGCGGCGAATGGCAACGGTAACGATTTTGGCGCCGGAAGCCTCGATGGCTGCGCGCGTGGCGGCAAAATCCCGATACTTGCCCGTGCCGACCAAAAGGCGGGAAGAAAAGCTGCGTCCGGCAATAAGCAATTGATCCATGAAAATCCTAGAGAAAACGTCAAAAAGTAAAAACCCACTTTTTGCCGGGTTATCTTGGGTTTGAGAAGGCAAAGCAAGCTTCGCCTTCAAACCGTTAAAACCCAACGTAAAACCAAGCGCGGCCTTGGGGTTTCGTTGCCTTTACTCCAAAAAAGGGCAGGCTCCGCTTGCTCTTTTTTGCTGATCAACCCGGCAAAAAGTAGGTTTGTACTTTTTGCCGCCTTTACCCTCCTCCCACCGCCACGACAATCTCCAGCGCATCGCCAGAAGACAAGGGCGTTGTCGCGTACTGGCTTCTGGGCACGATGTCGCCGTTTTTTTCCACGGCGACGCGCTTGCCCGCATAGCCCAGATGCGCCATCAAGTCGGCGAGCGTTGCCAGCGCAGCGGGAAAGGAGCGGCGTTCGCCATTGAGCGTGAGTTCTGGCATGGGGGCGGAGAAAACAAGGAACAGAGGGAACGGAAGTTTAGCACTGACGCCGCGCCTGGCGTAAAATCCGGCAATTTTCCATGGCAGAAATCCGGCTGGCGTCTTGCATGTCCGCTCCTTGATCCCCAATTCCCGGTTCCGATGCTCTCCACACATTTTGACGTCCTTGTCGTTGGCGGCGGCCATGCCGGAGTCGAGGCCGCGTTGGCGGCGGCGCGGATGGGCGCGCGGACACTGCTGCTGACGCACAATCTGGAAACGCTGGGAGCGATGAGTTGCAATCCTTCCATCGGCGGCATCGGCAAAGGGCATCTGGTCAAGGAGGTGGATGCGCTGGGCGGGACAATGGCGGCGGCGACGGATGTGGCGGGCATACAGTTTCGCATCCTCAATCATTCCAAGGGGCCAGCAGTGCGGGCAACGCGCGCGCAGGCCGACCGCGCGCGCTACAAACAGGCGATACGCGCGCAACTGGAGCGTCAGCCCAACCTGTCCCTGTTCGCGCTGGCCTGTGACGACTTGCTGCTGGAAGGCGGCCGGGCGGCGGGCGTCGTTACGCAGATGGGAATACGCATCCGGGCGAAGAGCGTGGTGCTGACGGCGGGAACTTTTTTGAACGGGTTGATCCATGTCGGAATGCGGCATTATCCGGCGGGACGCATGGGAGACCCGGCCAGCCACACGCTGGCGGCGCGCTTGAAGGAACTCGGTCTGCCGCAAGGACGCCTGAAAACCGGAACGCCGCCGCGTCTCGATGGCAACAGCATCGACTTTTCCGTAATGGCGCGTCAGGATTCGGACGCGCCGTTGCCGGTGTTTTCCTTTCTTGGACGCGCCGAACAACACCCCAGGCAGCGTCCCTGCTGGATCACCGAAACCAACGCCCAGACGCATGATCTCATCCGCGCCAATCTGCATCGCTCGCCGCTCTACGCGGGTGTAATCGAAGGCGTCGGGCCGCGCTATTGCCCGTCCATCGAGGACAAGATCCATCGCTTTTCCGGACGCGACAGTCACCCGGTATTCCTGGAACCCGAAGGATTGGAAACGCGCGAGTTTTATCCGAACGGGATTTCCACCAGCCTGCCCTTCGATGTGCAGTTGGCGCTGGCGCGTTCCATCAAGGGACTGAATGCCTGCCATCTCCTGCGCCCCGGCTATGCCATCGAATACGATTACTACGATCCGCGCGCCCTGAAGGCC
Organism: Zoogloeaceae bacterium; assembly: GCA_031288305.1. Classification (GTDB taxonomy): domain Bacteria; phylum Pseudomonadota; class Gammaproteobacteria; order Burkholderiales; family Rhodocyclaceae; genus Azovibrio. The sequence goes on along the minus strand of JAITRP010000025.1, from coordinate 3,500 downwards.
ACGCTGGAGACCAAGGTCATCGCCGGACTTTTTTTCGCCGGGCAAATCAATGGCACCACCGGCTATGAGGAAGCGGCGGCGCAAGGGTTGCTGGCGGGCGCAAACGCCGCCCTGCAGGCAACAGGACGCGCGCCGTGGACGCTGCGCCGCGATGAAGCCTACCTGGGCGTGCTGGTTGATGATCTCATCACGCGCGGCGTCTCCGAGCCGTATCGCATGTTCACCAGCCGCGCCGAGTATCGCCTGCAACTGCGGGAAGACAACGCCGATCTGCGCTTGACGGAACAGGGACGCACACTGGGTCTGATCGATGACGCCCGCTGGGCGGCGTTTTGCAAAAAGCGCGAGGCTATCGCGCGAGAAAGCGAGCGGCTGAAATCCACCTGGGTCAATCCCGCCCTTTGCCCCGCGCAGGAAACCGAACAGGTGCTGGGCAAGGCCATCGAGCGGGAGTATTCGCTCTTCGATCTCCTGCGCCGCCCGAAAGTCGATTACGCCGCGCTCATGACCCTGCCCGGCGCGATGCCCGCAGGCGGCATGGAAAGCATCGACCCGCTCGTCATCGAGCAGGTCGCCATCCAGGCCAAATACCAGGGCTACATCGACCGGCAAAGGGAAGAAGTCGCCCGCACCATTGCCTGCGAGCAACGGACGATCCCGGAAAACCTGGATTTCGCGCAGGCGCCGGGACTGTCTTGCGAAGCGCGGCAAAAGCTGGAGAAATTCAGGCCGCAGACCATAGGCCAGGCCAGCCGCATCCAGGGCATTACCCCGGCGGCCATCTCGCTCTTGCTGATCTGGCTCAAACGCCTGGAGGGCATGGCGCAAAATTCAAGCGCCGAGGAGCAAAACCCGTGAGCAACGACCTTGCCGCCTTGCGGGACGGCATTGCCGAAATGCGGCTGACGTTGCCCGCGGGCGCGGCGGAAACGCTCATCGCCTACCGCGATCTGCTGGTGAAGTGGAACCACGTCTATAACCTCACGGCGATAAAAACTCCGGAGGAAATCCTCACGCATCACCTGCTCGATTCGCTCGCCATCTTGCCCTGGCTGGATCGCGTTCTCGCCGATGCCGCGCCGCCATCCGCAGCCAGTCTTCTCGACGCGGGCAGCGGCGGCGGCCTGCCGGGGCTGGCGCTCGCCATCGCCCGCCCGGAGTTGCCGGTAACGTTGGTTGACGCCGTGCAGAAAAAAACCGCCTTCCTGCGCCAGGCCGCCGTTGAACTGTCCTTGAAGAATCTCACGGTACATCATGCGCGCGTCGAATCCCTGCAAGGCCAGTACGCGGCAATTACCGCGCGCGCCTTTGCCGGACTTGCGGATTTCGTCGTCCTCACCCGTCATCTGTTGGCGCCCAATGGCCACTGGCTGGCGATGAAGGGACAAAAACCCGACGCCGAACTTGCCGTCTTGCCCGCGTGGGTTCAGGTGCGCGACACGCAAACGCTCGCCGTGCCGGGATTGGATGCGGAACGGCGCCTGGTGATTTGTACGGCAAAAAGCAAGAATCCGCTTTTTGCCGGGTGAGTCAGCAAAAAAGGGCAAGCAAAGCTCGCCCTTTTTTGGAGCAAGGACTACGCAAAACCAGCGCGGACTTGGGGTTGGGGTGGGGTGGCGTTGCCTTTACTTTCCAACAGGCGGGCTTTGCTGGTTCGTAAATGACAAAACTGTTGTTCGTTTTTTGCCGCCTTCATTTTGTTCCTGTATTCTGCGAAAAATTTACGCAAAGACAAATCATGAACATCATTGCCATCACCAATCAAAAGGGCGGCGTCGGCAAGACGACGACGGCGGTCAATCTGGCGGCCAGCCTGGCGCATCTGGGACAGCGGGTATTGCTCGTCGACCTCGACCCGCAGGGTAACGCCACCACGGGCGCGGGCATCTTCAAGAAAGAGGCGCTGCCCACGGTCTATCAGATGCTGCTGGGACAGGCGGTCCTCGCGCAGGTGTGTCTTTCCGCCGAATCCGGTTTTGACATCCTGCCCGCCAACCGCGAACTGGCTGGCGCCGAGGTGGAGCTGGTGGAACTGGAGCGGCGCGAATACCGTCTTGCCAACGCCTTGAAGAACGCGCCTTACGATTTCGTGCTCATCGACTGTCCGCCCGCGCTGAACCTGCTCACCCTGAATGGCCTGGTCGCCGCGGACGCGGTGCTGATTCCCATGCAATGCGAGTATTACGCGCTGGAAGGACTTTCCGATCTGGTCGATACGCTGAAAAAAGTGCGCGCGCATCTCAATCCGCCGCTGGTCATCGAGGGGTTGCTGCGCACCATGTACAACCCGCAGAGCACACTTGCCCGGCAGGTTTCCGACGAGCTGGAGCGGCATTTCCCCCGCAAGGTGTATCGCGCCATCGTGCCGCGCAACGTGCGGCTGGCGGAAGCGCCTTCCTATGGCAAGCCGGTATTGGCCTTCGACAAGAATTCCAAGGGCGCGCTCGCCTATCTGGAACTGGCCAGGGAAATGCTGGAACGTTTGCAAAATGAGATCACATCATGAAAAAAAGAGGACTGGGGCGCGGCCTGGACGCGCTGCTTTCCGGCGGCAATGAAAACCGTCCGGATGAACAACGGCAACTGCCGACCGACCGTCTGCGTCCCGGAAAATATCAGCCGCGCAGCCGCATGGATGAAACGTCGCTCATGGAGCTGGCGGCTTCCATTGAAGCGCAGGGCATCGTGCAGCCGATACTGGTGCGTCCCACGGACGCGACGCCGGGCGCCGAACGCTATGAAATCGTCGCGGGCGAACGGCGCTGGCGGGCGGCGCAAAAGGCAGGGCTGAGCGAAGTGCCGGTGCTGGTGCGGACGATTCCCGACGAACAGGCAATGGCGATTGCCCTGATTGAAAACATCCAGCGTGAAAACCTGAATCCGCTGGAAGAGGCCCAGGGACTGCAACGATTGGTCGACGAATTCCATCTGACGCACCAGGAAGCCGCCGACGCAGTGGGACGATCACGGCCAGCGGCCTCCAATCTGCTGCGTCTTTTGCAGCTATGCGCGCCAGTGCAGGAGATGTTGCTGGACAACAAGCTGGACATGGGTCATGCCCGCGCCCTCTTGCCGCTGCCCGCCGCCGGACAGACGCAACTGGCGCAACGCATCGCGCAAAGACGTCTTTCCGTGCGCGAGGCGGAACGTCTGGCGCACCGTTACCTGAACCCGCCCAAACAAACCGGTCGCCAGCCGGATCGCGACCTGTTGCGTCTGGAAGAAACGCTCTCCGATGCCCTGGGCACATCGGTAGCCATTCGCGCCAACAAGAAGGGCGCAGGCAAAATCAGCATCGCGTTTGCCAACCTCGACCAGCTGGAAGACTTGCTGGAACAGTTCCAAATGGGCGGCAAAAAGTAAAAAACCACTTTTTGCCGGTTTCATCGTAAAACTAACTCCGGTTTGAAACCCCGCCCTTCAGGGCGGTGCGAAGGTTGAGACCCCGGCCTGAAGGCCGGGGTTTCGACCGTAGCCATTGGGGAGGGGATGCAAACCCC
>JAITRP010000015.1 GCA_031288305.1 Zoogloeaceae bacterium | reverse complement strand
TTTGCCAATGCCTTGCTTTTCATTCCCTTTTCACCCATCGGGCGTCCCTCCTTTATCGGCTATGACCCGCTCTGCTGCCCGCTTTGCGCCAGTTTATCCGGGGGCAACCGAGGAAAATGGGGTTATTTCTCGCCTAGTGATGGCGCGAACGCCGTTCTTGACGCTTCGGGTTCGGATGTGGGTGCAATTCGGGGAAGGCGTCACGGCGGAACAGCTGTGGTTCAGCCGACAGGGCAACCATCTGGAAGTCACCCTCCTGGGAACGGAAGACCGGATCACCTTCGAGTACTGGTATGCCAATGCGAGCTATCAGATGGAGGAGTTCCGGCTGAACGGTGGCACACTGCTGAAGAACACCCAGGTGCAGGCGCTGGTGGATGCCATGCGGGAAACGACGCCGCCGGACTTTGGCGCGGCGGACGCCGGAATGGAATTCCCTGTGGACTACCCCCAAAACCTGCTCGAACTCATCGGCATCCAGTGGGAACGCCGAGTGGGGAAGGCGGGCAACGCCCCAGCAATTCCGCACCGCTTCCTCCTCGCCCAAACGATACTGGCTTCAGCCTTCATGCACGTCTTCTTGCGCAATCCTCCATTCCGTCATGTCACACCGATCCTTCAGAACAAATAATATGATAAAAGGATAGCTGTTGCGCTATGAAAGCAGGCAGATTCGATGCTCGCTATGGGTGCAATCCAAAGTGGAGGAAGTCAAGGTGACATCGATCACCAATAGGTATGCCGTTGCCGGTTTCTCAAGGTTGAGGGCATGGCTTGTGGCGATCAGGGAAAGCGCGGTTGCCTTCCCCCAACCCCCCTGCCCCTCTTCACAGGGGGGGGCTTGCCTTCCCCCCTGTGAAGGAGGAATGAGGGGTACGCGCCCTATAAAGGGTTTGCGGCGGTTCAGCTTGTTGCATCGCTTGGCGCCTCTTCCCATTGCCGCAAACCCCTCCCCAGACCTCCCTTTGTCAAGGGAGGGAGCGCGGCAGCGCTTCCGTCTGGATAAGGTTTTCCTCCACTTTGGATCGCACCTGCTCGCTATCTCAGGGACGACAATTTTTGTTGGGGCGGGTACAATCCGACTTCTTTCATCTGGCGGTTTTCTCATGATCACGGGTTCTCTTGTTGCCATTGTTACGCCCATGTTTGCGGATGGCGGGCTGGATTTCGCGGCCTTGCGGCGCCTGGTGGATTTTCATGTGGCGGAAAAAACGGATGCCATCGTGGTGGTTGGCACCACGGGCGAATCGCCGACAGTGGATGTGGAAGAACACTGCGCGCTGATCCGCACGGCGGTGACGCACGCGGCGGGGCGGATTCCGGTTATTGCCGGCACGGGCGCGAATTCCACGCGAGAGGCGATTGAACTCACCCGTTTCGCGCGCGATGCGGGCGCGGCGGCGGCGCTTTCCGTAGTGCCGTACTACAACAAGCCGACGCAGGAAGGCATCTATCGGCATTTCCGCGCCATTGCCGAGGCGGTGGAGATGCCGCTCATCCTGTACAACGTGCCGGGGCGCACGGTGGCGGACGCGAACAATGATACCGTGCTGCGCCTCGCGCAGGTTCCCAACATCATCGGCATCAAGGACGCGACCGGCGACATCGGCCGCGCCTGCGATCTTGTCGCGCGCGCGCCGGAAAACTTTGCGCTCTACAGCGGCGACGACATGACGGCGATGGCGGTCATGCTGCATGGATTCCATGGCGTGGTTTCCGTAACCGCCAATGTCGCGCCGCGCCAGATGCACGAACTTTGCGTCGCGGCGATGGCGGGCGAGGGCAGGGCGGCGCGGGAAATCAACATGCCTCTGGCAGGTTTGCATCGGGATTTGTTTTGCGAGGCCAATCCCATTCCGGTCAAATGGGCGGTGCAGCAAATGGGCAGGATGGAAGGCGGGATCCGTCTGCCGCTCACGCCGCTTTCCGTCGCTGGTCAGGAAAAAGTTGCCGCCGCCATGCGTCTGGCGGGCATTCGGATTTGAGGCGGCGGCAAAAAGTAGGGGGGTTGCTTTTTGACGCACATTGATATGGAGTTCTTCATGCAGGGCATACGCAAAAATTCTTTTCTTTATCTGGCCGCGCTGAGCGTGAGTTTGAGCGGCTGCATGGGCAGCATCATTCCCGAAACCAAGAAGATAGACTACAAGTCCGCGAGCAATCGCGCGCCCAGTCTGGAAGTGCCGCCCGATCTTACCCAAATCGCCCGCGATGACCGCTATGCCGTGCCGGATTTTTCCGGCACGGGCAGCGCCAGTTATTCCATATACGCCACTGATCGCGCTCCGGAGATGCAGGCGCAGAATTCCGTCGTGTTGCCGGAAGTGGAAAACATCCGTATCGAGCGCGCAGGTTCGCAACGCTGGCTGGTGGTGAAGATGCCGACGGATCGCCTGTGGGATTCGGTCAAGGACTTTTGGCAGGAACTGGGGTTCATCATCCATATCGAAGTGCCGGAAGCGGGCATCATGGAAACCGATTGGGCGGAAAATCGCGCCAATATCCCCAGCGACATCATCCGCAACACGCTGGGAAAGCTCTTTGATTCCCTGTATTCCAGCGGCGAGCGGGATAAATTCCGCACCCGTTTCGAGCCGGGTTCCGATCCGGGCACAACGGATATCTTCATCAGCAACCGGCGCATGGAGGAGGTCTACACTTCCAGCGCCAAGGATCAGACCCGCTGGCAGCCCGCGGCTTCCGACCCGGAACTGGAAGCGGAAATGCTGCGCCGCCTGATGGTGCGCCTGGGTTCGGACGAACGCCGCGCCGAGGCCGCCATTGTTTCCGCGCAAGTCGAGGCGCGCGCCCGTATCTCCAGGTCGGATGACGGCGCGGGCGTCCTGGAAGTGCAGGAACGTTTTGACCGCGCTTGGCGGCGGGTGGGCCTGGCAATGGATCGCGTCGGCTTCACCGTCGAGGATCGCGATCGTAGCCGCGGCCTGTATTTTGTGCGCTACATCGATCCAGAAACCGACAACAAGAAAAAAAAGGACGGCTGGCTTTCCCGCTTGGTCTTCTGGGGCGGCAACAGCAAAGTCGCGCTGCCCATCCTGTATCGCATCCATCTGCGCCAGGAAGGGGAGAATACCTACATTCAGGTGCTGACCAACGAAGGCGGCATCGACCGCTCTGAAACCGCACGAAAAATCCTCAACCTGCTGCTCGAACAGTTGCGCTGATCAGAGGACAGGGCGATCACTTTGTGCTTTGTGTGATCTGTATTCAGTGGTCGCGTGTTTGGCGTGATGCGTTCCGTTGGTTCCGCAGGTTCTTGCAGGCGTACGCGGTACGCCTCCGCAAAAGGCCGCGCCAGCGAGATTATCCCAGAAACAGCCGGTACACCGGATTTTCGCTTTCGTTCCAGCAGCGGTAGCCGAGTTTTTGCAGGAAGGCGCGGAATTCGTCCATATCGGTGGGCGGCACCTGCATGCCCACCAGCACCCGGCCAGTATCCGCGCCGTGGTTGCGGTAATGGAAGAGGCTGATGTTCCAGTCGGCGCTCATCTGATTCAGGAAATTCATCAGCGCGCCGGGGCGTTCCGGGAACTCGAAGCGATACACCAGCTCGCGCATGCCGCCGTCGCGCACCTGTGGCGCGTGACCGCCGACCATGTGGCGCACATGCAGTTTGGCGGTTTCGTCTTCGGAAAGATCGAGCGTCGGATACCCGCGCTTTTTCAGCATTTCCACGAGCTTTGAGGATTCGGCGCGGCTGGCGACCTGGAGACCGACATAGACATGCGCTTCGCGCCGCTGGTGGTAGCGATAGTTGAATTCGGTGATGTTGTGCCTGCCGATCAGGGAAACGAATTTCTTGTATGCGCCGGGTTGTTCGGGCAGCGTCACCGCCAGCACCGCCTCGCGCTGTTCGCCGATTTCCGCGCGTTCGGCAACGAAGCGCAGGCGGTCGAAATTGGTGTTGGCGCCGGAAGCCACCGCCACCAGCGCCTTGTCCCGCAGTTTGTGCCGGGCGGCATATTCCTTGGCTCCGGCTATGGCCAGCGCGCCGGAAGGCTCCAGGATGGAGCGAGTATCCTCGAACACATCCTTGATGGCGGCGCAGATAGCGTCCGTATCCGCCAGCACGATGTCATCGAGCAGTTCCCGGCACAGGCGAAATGTCTCCTCGCCCACCAACTGCACAGCGGTGCCGTCGGCGAACAGCCCCACCTGCGGCAGACGGATTCGTTTGCCCGCCGCGATGGACTGGCGCATGGCGTCGGCGTCGAAGGTTTCCACGCCAATAACCTTGATGTCGGGGCGCACCGCCTTGATGTAGGCCGCCACGCCCGCCGCCAGCCCGCCGCCGCCAATGGCGACGAAAACGGCGTGTATCCCGCTGTTTCCAGGCGAAGCGCGGCGCGAATACTGGCGCAGGATTTCCATGCCGATGGTGCCTTGTCCGGCGATTACGTCCGGGTCGTCAAAGGGATGCACGAAAGTGAGTTTTTCCGCCTTTTCCAGTCGCAGCGCGTGCGCATGGGCTTCGTCATAGGATTCTCCAGACAGCAGTACCTCGCCGCCGCGTTTTTTTACCGCATCCACCTTGATGGCGGGCGTGGTTACCGGCATGACGATCACGGCGCGACAGCCGATACGCGCCGCCGACATGGCGACGCCCTGGGCGTGATTGCCGGCGGAAGCGCAGATGACGCCGCGCTTCAACTTCTCCCTGGGAAGCCGGGCAATTTTGTTGTACGCGCCTCTGAGCTTGAAGGAAAATACCGGTTGCATATCCTCGCGTTTCAGGTGGATGTTGTTGCCGCTGCGCGCAGAAAGATTGGGCGCGAAATCCAGATCGGTTTCCAGCGCGAGATCATAGACCTGGGCAGTCAGTATTTTTTGCAGATAATCCGGGAACATGAGTTTTTCATGATGCAAACAAAGGAAAACCTGGATTCTAAGCCCTTATCAGGGATCAGGGTTCAGGAATCAGAAGCCGCCACGCCAACCCCTCCCCTGAACAACAAAGGTAGGGCTGGGGAGGGGTTTTGCGGCAGTGGAGCAGAAACCAACGCCCAACGCAAGCTGAACCGCTGCAAACCCCCTTCAATCCCCCTTGTCAGGGGAGAAGACAACCGCTCTTTCCCTGATCGCCCAAGCCATGCTCGATCTTGAGAAACCAGCAACGGCATACCTATTGGAGAGCAATGCCACCTTGACTTCCACTTTGGATTGCATCCCCGTCGCGTGACGGACGACGGGCGTACGCAGTGCACCCCTACGACCGTACGGATGGGCGATAGTGGGTTTCGTTACCTTTATTCCATTTCTATTTCAATAGCGCATTAATAATCCACGGCCACCGAACGATTGAGCGGATACGATGGCGCTCCTGTTCAAGGGTACGCAGAGCGGTTTCAAGGTGATCTTCGAGGG
>JAITRP010000199.1 GCA_031288305.1 Zoogloeaceae bacterium | reverse complement strand
GGTTGAGACCCCGGCCTGAAGACCGGGGTTTCGACCGTAGCCATTGGGGAGGGGATGCAAACCCCTTCCCAATGACGTTAGACCGGCAGCCCTGAAGGGCTGCCGCTAATTTCTTGCTGGCTTGATGTGAAAGCTATACACCGCTTGCTGCGCGTTTCCTTGGAGCGTAATTCTTGAACGCCATACAGAAGCCGAACCCATCATGCTATCAAGCTTGGCTCGCCTTCGTGAGTGTCTTCGTCCGCAGCAGTTCACGGCACTATAGCATAATGTCCAATGCGCGCTTCCATGCCATTCTACCCAATCACGGGCGTAGACTGAAACAAACGACCATCACAACCACCCCTCTCTTCTATACCACCGCACAGTACGAGCAACCCCCTCCTCAAGCGGCGTCAGCGCAGAAAACCCCAATTCACGCGCAGCTTTATCCGTCGCGTAGGCAATACTGTCATAGAACATGTTCACCCGGCTGCGCGTCAGCAACAGCGGTGTTTTTCGCCGTGTCAAAGTCGCCAGCAGTTCGCACGTAAAAGCCAGCGGATACATCAGCGCCTTGGGCAGGTTGCGTGGCTTTTTCAGGCCGGCTTCGGCGCAGAAGAGACGAAAGAGGGTTTCCATGCGCGCCGGGGTTGGGTTGCCGATCAGGTATTCATGGATGCCAGAGAGTTTTCCCGCAAGCATGGCGCGATAGGCGAGGTAATAGGCGGCGGCCAGGTCGCCCGCGTAGATGACGTGGAAGAGATTGCGCGGGCTGCCCATGGCCGCCGGGATGCCGCTTTGCGCCGCTTTCAGGTATTCGTGGAATCCAGAGGAAAATTCCCGTTCGCCATAGACCCAGACCGGATGCAGCACCGTGAGCGATATTTTGTGCGTTTCGGCAAAGGCAATGGCGACTTCGACGGCCTCCCGCTTGCTGTCGCGGTAGTGATTCATGGCCGAGGGGAAAATCCGGTCCATGAAGTAGGGATAGTGACTGTTGCGGGCGCTCTCTTCGTTCTTGACCGTCGGCTGGTGTTCTTCGCCGAATACGGAACAGGAACCCGTCAGGATCACATGTTGCACGCCGTTTTCCCGGCAGGAGATAAGCACGTTTTCCGTTCCGCGCACATTGACGGCAAAAAACCGCTCGCGGCTGCCCCAGTCCTTCACCAGCGCGGCATTGTGGATGACGACATCCGCGCCCTGGAAGGCGGCGCAAAGGGCGGGCAGGTCGCCCACATCGAGCGCGCGGCTGTTTGGGGCGCGGATTTCCACGCCCTTTTCCCGGAACAGGGCGGTGATGTGGCTGCCGATGAAGCCGTTGCCGCCGGTGATGACGACGCGGCTCATCCAATGTCAGCCCGCGCCCGGTAAAATCCTGTGGTCACGCCCGATTTTTCTCATTGCTGCTTCACTGCGCCTTTCAGCTTCTTCATGAAATCCAGAAAGTGCGGCCAAAATTCGGAAAACAGAACGTTATCGCGGTTTTCCTTCATCACGCCTCCGAACAGCTTTTGCCCAACCACGAACGCGGTCGTGGTTTGCGCATCGAACAATTCGCGACGGCGAACCAGATCAACGATACCGAAAATTTCGTCGTGGCTGGCCGCTTCGAACACCAACGGCTCGCGCTGCCGAGGATTGCCGTCGGCATCGGCGAGATATTCAAGGGTGACGCGATAGCGGTGTTGCTTCATTAATCGGCTCCTGTTCTACAAATGACGCCTGCGCATGATACGCGAAATCGGCATGGCTGCCAATGAGACATTGCCGCCAGTAATGGCACAATGCTGGATTGCCACGCAAACCTCGTTTGCTCGCAATGACATAAAGATAGAATTGATTACCACGCCATTTCGGTCTATATTGTCAGTCTACTTTTTCATCCTGAAGAAAACCGCACACAGTGTAAACCCCGCAAAAGCGCTGATAACACCCGCGGCAGTAATTCCCGTCCAGCCAAGCTGCACAAATATGCGCGTAGAGGCAAAAGAGCCTGCCGCTCCGCCCAGGAAATGGCAAACCATATAGCAAGCGTTCAGGCGGCTTCTTGAGTTGGCGTTCAGCTTGTGTGTTTGGCTCATTGTGGAGATGTGTATGACTTGCGCGGCCATATCGAGCGCGACGATGCCTATTATGAACAGCACGATGGAACTGGGGGCAAAGTATATGGGAAGCCACGAAAACGCCAAAAGCACAAATCCCAAAGTCATGACACTGCTGCTTTTGCCTTTGTCCGCCCATCTGCCTGCATATGGCGCCATAAACGCTCCGGCAACTCCCGCAAGTCCGAACAGTCCGATGATGGCATCGTTGAAATAGTAAGGCTTGCTTGAGAGCATAAGCGCGCTTGGCGTCCACAAAAAGCTGAAAACCGCAAAATTAAGCGCGCCCAAAACACCGAAAAGTATCAATTTCGGGTGTTCGGCAAACTGCGAGAGGGTAGAGATCAGAAGCGTTTTGTATGACATTTTACTTGAAGCGGGACTAAACGGAATCTCCCTGTATAAAAGCAAAGCAATGGCGGATAACATCACAGCCGCAGCCATATAAATGCTCCTCCAGCTTCCTATCTGCGAGGCAAATCCTGCCGCGATTCTGGCAAACAAAACGCCAAGCAGCAGTCCTCCCATTACAACGCCGACGACCCTTCCTCTCTCGCTGTCCTTCGCCAAAGCGGCGGCGAACGGCACTATCACCTGAGCGACCGCCGAAAAGAATCCCGCTACGATGGTTCCCGCAAGAAGCCATACGATATTTTGCGAAAAAGCGGAAATGAGTAAACCCGCGACTGCAAGCAGAAGCATGGATATAATCAGCCGCTTCCGCTCCAGCACATCTCCAAGAGGCACCAAAGCAAGCAATCCAATCGCGTAAGAGATTTGCGCGGCGGTGATGATAAGTCCCGTGAGCGCGTCGTCTATCTGAAGGCTGAGCGCAATCGTATGTAAAAGCGGTTGAGCGTAATAATTGCTTGCTACAGCGCCTCCTGTTGCTACCGCAAGTAAAAATATAAATTTTGCCGAGAGCGGTTTGTTGGTTTCCGACATATCCATTCTTTAATCGGCTCTTGGTCTACACAAATGATGTCCGCGCATGATACTTGAAATCGGCATCGCTCACGCGCGATGCCTTTTGAAAAGGAGGAGCGCATTGTGTCCGCCAAAGCCATAGGAGACCGACAGCGCGTGTTCGATGGCGAGATCGGCGGAATCCGGCGGGCAGTGGATGCCTTCCATCGGCGTGTTGGTGAGATTGCCATGCGCCTGTCCGTGGTAAATGGAAAGCGCGGTCGCCGCAGCTTCCAGCGCGCCGCTCGCGCCCAGGCTGTGGCCGATGATGCCTTTCGTGGCGCTGATGTAGGGCTGGCGCTTGCCTTGTTCGTCCCATATCCGGCGGATGATGTCGCGCTCCACGCGGTCGCTCTGTTCGGTGCCGGCGCCGTGGGCGTTGAAATAGTCGATGCGGATGCCCTGGGCGATGCGAAACATCGCCAGCAGGGGCGTCAAATCTTCCGGCAGCGCCACGATGCCGCCGCTTGCGGTGCGGGCGGCGTAATCGAGAATTTCCGCGTAGATGCGCGCGCCGCGCCGCAAGGCGCGTCCCCGTTCTTCGAGCATCAGGGCGCAGCCCGCGCCCATGTTGAAGAGAAAGCCGCTGCGCGTTTGGGAAAACGGGCGCGGCAGGCCGTCGGCGGATTGCGTCAACACCTGGAGCGCGTCGAACCCGCGCATCATCGCGCCGCAAGGGTCGAGCAGGCATTCCACCCCGCCCGACAGCGCGAGATCGAGCTGTCCATCCCGGATTTTGCGAAAAGCCTCGCCCACCGCCACCGTGCCGGAAGCGCAGGCCGCGTTGACGGTGAATCCTTCCCGGTCGGCGCCATGCCGGATGCCGATCCAGGCGACGGGCGAATTGGGCATGGAAAGCGGAATGACAAGGCGATTGAAGCGTCCCTCGCCGCGCGCGTGCGCGACATAGGAAGGCAGCGCGGCATTGAGTCCGCCCATGCCCACGCCCAGCACCACGCCGCCGCCGCGCAGGTCTTCCAGCCCCGCGTCGTCCAGGGCCAGCGCGGCGCATTCCAGCGCAATCTGGAGGAAGACATCGAGGCTCCTGTCCGGCTCGGCGAATTCCGGCGCGGGAACGAAGAAGCGGCTCTTGAAACGGTAATGCCGCTCGTATTCGGGCGGGATGGGTTCGAGCAGGGTTTCCTTTTCGAGCAGCGCCCGGAAAAAATCCGCCGCGCCGCGCTTGCCCGCGCAAAGCGGGCCGATGCCGGTGATTACAACCCTGCGCATTGCCGCCTCATTTCGTCGAGATATGCGCCTCACTCATCACTCTCTGCTGCTTGCCTCAACGCCAGAAACGCCTCTTTCAGCGTTTGACTGATTGCCGAATCCGGCTCATTCAGAACCAACGTTTGGTAAACATTCAAGTAATCTGCCCGGATACGGTGGAACAGGTGCAGGAAGTGTCGCAAGAAACCAATGCAGTCGAGAATAGCGATCTCGGTACCGTCAGTTTTTTCATAGAACATGGCGGCATACTCAACCACAACTGGGTCAATCACATCAGTGGTAACAAACAGGTAGTTGTGAATTCTGTTTTGTGCTCTGGCGATCTTGGCAACAGCGGCGTCGATGTCGTCCTGCGTGACCCGCTTCATTTTCATTTCGTAAGCAGTGACAACTGAATTTTCACCCATCAAACAGATTTCAATGTCTCCCAATGAACCAGTTTGAAGATCGGCGGCATTGTGTGCGTTCAAAGGCAACATGTTTTCAAATAGTCGCGCCCCTGCTGCCTCATAGGCAGCAGCAACAACCAATACTGGCAAGCGGCTGGCGTTTTTGCAGGCAATGTGCTGGCTTATCAGTGTGACAATGGCCTCCGACGACAATGGCAAAGCGCCCTCGGTACGCTCCAGCGTGCCCAACAGCGATGCCATCCGTGCCAGCTTCTCGTCACGCAACAGCATCAGTACACGCACTGTTTCCACGAAAAGCACATCCGCAGCGATTCGCTGTTCAGCCACATCTTCCAGCAACTCAAGTGTCTTTTTGTAGAGATCGCGCGGCCTGCCGACAAGCTCCCGGTTTGTGGTAAGCGGGTGGTCGATGTTGCGCAGTGTGGGCGTCAGAAATGCAGTGGTTTGATTGACTGGTAACCGATGTTCATTGATGAATTTGGTCAAATAGCGTTCGTCATAGGCGCGCCCGGAAAAGCTGTCTGTTCCGTCAATCTCGGTATAGGGCTTGCGTGGATCGACGTTCGGCTTGTCCAGCTTGCCCAACAGGCACGACATGAGCAATCGCGCCCCGGCACGATTGCTCATGCAGCGGCAAACATAATCAACCCTCTCCCGGATTACCGGGTCCGTGACGACAGAGGCATTCAATGTCGCGACGGCCCGCTGCTGGATGACTTGCAATATTTCTTCTGGCGTCATTCAAAGAATTCCTTTTGCGTCATCGGGTCGTAATTCGTCCATAACACTTCCTGCCGGGTACCCTTGGTTGAATGGATAGTCTTGTCCTGTCCAAATGTTTTGAACCATCGTCCAGCCGGGAAGAGTTTTTCCATCAACGGATGATCGTAGCCAGACACCGCGACCATGCTCTCGCACGCATTGACCGCCTCGGCGAACTCCCGATGTTGCCCCTCGTCCATCTCGAAGCCGTAAGCCTTGGCGTCGCCGCGTGTCGCGTGCAGATAGGGTGGGTCACAATAGAAGAGCGTCTGGGGACTGTCATACAGACGGATCATGTCGACGGCGGGACGGTTCTCGATCTGTACGCGGATCAGCCGACATGCGATATCATCCAGCGCGTCCACACCGCCCAGCCAACGCGACACCACACCCGACATGCCCGCACGGCTCGTGTCCTTGCAATTGGCCCAACGGCCAAGTGAAGCGGTTTGGGCAAGGCCAGTGCGGGTTTGGCGAGCCTTGATGTAAAACCGTCTGGCCCGTTCCACGTCGCCGATGCCATGCGCGCTTCCGTAAATGGCTTGGTGGTATTCCTCGCGGGAAAATGGCGTCAGGGCGATAGCCCTGACCAATTCTTCGTGACGGTCACGCAACACTCGAAAGAAGTTCACGACATCGCCGTCAATATCATTGTATGTCTCGATGAGCGACGATTCGCGGTTGAGCAAGACAGCGCCGGAGCCAGCAAACGGTTCGCAATAATGGCGGCAGGTCGGAAGCAGCGGGAGCAGCCAGTCAAGATGAGAAAACTTGCCGCCGTACCAGCCAAAAACGATACGCCGACGCCTTCGGGTGCGAATGCGGATAACATTGGAACTTTCTTCCACAGCATCTTCGTCAAGGAAAATCGGAGAGGCGCTTCTGCCTTTTGCTGTCATGGGATAATTTGTCAGTCTAAGCTCAAGGGCACAATGTTAGGCGAAATCTGTGCCAGAGTACAGGAGTGGAGTTTGAGTCCGCGAGGCGCGGATGGAACGAAACGGCGCGGTAATGCCGCTCGTATTCGGGCGGGATGGGTTCGAGCAGGGTTTCCTTTTCGAGCAGCGCCCGGAAAAAATCCGCCGCGCCGCGCTTGCCCGCGCAAAGCGGACCGATGCCGGTGATTACAACCCTGCGCATTGCCGCCTCATTTCTGCAAAATAGGATTGTCTGTCGGCATGCGCGCGGGCGCGGGCGGAAAACCCGGCCACGTCCTTGCCGTCGAAAGTGCGACCGCTTTGGGTGACGCGGCCAATCCTGTGGTAGTTGTGACAGGGAAGTTCGGCGGGCGAGGTGAAGAGCAGTTCATATTCGCCGCATTCGCAAAAGGCCAGCATGGAAAGCGGCAGACCCAGGCGTTGCGCGAGCGCCTTCCCGGAAGGCAGGTAAGGGATGTTTTCCAGCGCGAAGCCGCAATCGCTCAGGCGGGCAAGCGCGCAGGCCGCGTTGAAAAGCCCGTCGCTGGTATCGATGCAGCTTGTCGCGTGCGCCGCAATATCGGGAAGCGCCGCGATACGCAAGGTGAAATCGGGCGCGGAAAAGCTGCTTTCCGGCAGATCGTGCAGCGCCAGCGCCGCCTGGAGATTCCCCGCACCTACGGGGCCGGTGATGTAAAGATAATCTCCCGCGCGCGCGCCGCTGCGCAGGATGGGCTTTTCCGCGTAGCCGATGACCGAAACCGCGCAGCGCCAATCCCGCGCCCGCCCGAAATCGCCGCCGATGAAATACGCGCCCGCCTGCGCAAGCATTTCCGCGACACCCTCATAAAAGCGGGTCAGATAGGCTCCGTCGAAGCGCGTATCGATGGTCAGGCTGTGCGCGTAATACAGCGGACGCCCGCCACAGGCGAGCAGATCGCTCAAGGCGGCGCAGGCGATATTGCGCCCCAGCGCGTGGGCGTCCTGCATCAGGAAACAATCCTCGGCGGAAAATTCGTCCGTGGAAAAAAGCAGATGCGCATTGCCCAGGCGGGAGGGCGCGAGGATTTCCGCGTCCGCCTCGAAAACCCGATTCACCTGCTCCGGCGCGCGCGGCATCAGACGGCAAAGGCGCTCGATGAGCGGTTCTTCGTTCAGGGTGGGGGTCATTGCGCGTTCATCGTGAAATGCTATTTGAGCGGACATGTTCCAGACTTCACGTTTTCTGCGGTGTGTATTTCCATCCGGTCGCCTATCCGGGTGTCGGGATCGCCCGCCAGAAAGGTGATGCGCTGGCCTTGTTTTACCTGCACTCCCAGTCGCTCTGGCTGGTCAATCACGGTGTAGGTCGTATCACCGAAACCAAAACAAAGACGGTTGTTTTCAGCATCAAGGGTGAGGGGTATAGTCATCACGGTATTTGCCCGGCAGCATGATGCCCTTGGCGACAAGTTCGTAACTGTATTCAACCTTGACCCCCTCTTTTTCTTCATTCTTTCTGTCCAGAAGCGCGTAATCCGCATTGTCGCCAAGAAACAGCGCGACTTCCTTGTGAGGCGCTGATTTCAGACTAAACCGCAATACAATGGGGTTTACTTCCTCGTTCAGTGCGAATTGTGTGGTTGTTTTCTCGCCTTTGGCGTCGGCCTCGATGATCGTTTTTCTTGAATAATGCGGGGTCGTTGGGCTTGCCAACTCATCTGTGAGAGAATAAACGAGGCGCAAATGCTTGCCGTCGACCTTGTATTTTTCGAATAGATGCCAACAACAGCCGCTTTTCGTCATGACATTGAGCGTTTTTGCCTCTGTATCGATGTCGAAGAACCCGCAATATTCCTGTGCCAGACGGGTAAATTCCGAGTTGTGCGTAAATCCGCCCTTGCTGTCCGCCAGGTAGACCTGGAAGGATGGGCCATGATAACAGGAATATTGTCCGTTCATGAGCGCCAGGTCTTTTTCCCCGTCGAAATTGAAATCCTCGTATATCAACAAACTTTGTTCGCCATATGGCAATTCGTGCACGTTGGCCCTGATTTTCCCATCATCAATATCAAATACCAGTTCTTCGGACTTGATCGTTATGATGGGTTTTCCCGGACGTTTACGGTCATATACCTGGATGACGCCGGGGCGAAAAACTTCGCGGAGGCGCTCACGATCCACCGTCACCTTGGCGTAATAGCGTTCAGAGAATTTTCCGACATCCAGGGTTATTGGATCGGCATGCGCCACAGTTGCCAGCGAAAGAATGGACAGAAGCAACATTCCCCGTATGAATGAGGTGATCATATTTGTCTCCCGGTTAAGTGATGACTTGCGATAATGCAAGAGAGGTTGAATTCGCAAGGCGCTCATCGGCACGCTTCCCAAGCGTTTTCAAGCGGGGAAACGATGTCTCCCTCTTCCCGCACGCGGCTCCTGCGACGGCGGGAATTTCGGCTTCCGTTACCCAGCCCAAACCATCTTCGACAATCAATGGGTGAGCGGGTAATTCAGGTGTCCATCCCCTGTCCTGAGCCAGCCGTATCAATATCGTAGCCCATTTTGGCGTGTGAAGGTTGATGCCGCTGATGGGTTCGCCCGGTGCGAGTACGTCTCCACAGCGAAGCTGCCCGCCGATAACGGGAGATTCCCCTGTAGTGAAATGCACACGCAACGGACTGGTTTTACTACCGACAAGATACGCGGTGAAGGTATCAAAACACGCATATGGATCCGATGATAAGCCGGTTGCTCGATACCCCGGATCGAATCTCCACAGGTATTCCATGCCATTCACTACGATTTTCCTCAGTTTTTTCTTTGCCATTATGGGATTCACCGGAACGGGCAAGCGTCTTTGTGTGGTGGCATGATTCTTCCTCTACGCTGGATCGTGTATGGACACAATACAAGACGATCTTTGCTGTCCGTAGCCACCTTGGCAATGATGATGCCTTCTTCGCCGTTTTTGGCGTCGGGGCCGCAACTTATAAATTCTATAAATTGCATGGTAATTTTGCTGCCTTGACGAACCCTTGCATCGGATGTCTTCAGAACCTGCATGACCGTTGCCATAGCCATACCCGTTCCATCTACGTTCGACAAGGAAACTTTCGCAATCACATCCGCATCAGGTTGCGGATCGGGGATGACACTGAAGAAAAGCGATTCTTCCAACCCGGGGTGACAAGCATGTGCTTGTGGAGACGCCAGCAGGAAGCAAAAAGCCAATGCAAGGAAGTAGCGCATGTGTTTCTCCAGGTGCGGCAAGGTTACAAAACGGCCTGACAGGATTTGCTCGGCGGGGTCTTTGTGGATTTCACCGGGTAACCGCTTCCCAAGCGTTTTTGAGCGGGGAAACGATGTCTCCCTCTTTCCGCACGTTGCCCGCCAATGCGCCGAACAGCGGCGTTTGCGGCGGGCTGGGGACAAGCTCCGCCGCTGGCGCGTCCCGCTTGGGGATGTGATGCGCGACTCTTGCGCGCGCTACGGCGTCGGGCAGCTTGCGGCATGTCGCCTTGGATTGTCCTGCGGCAATGGTCGGCATGAAGTCTCTCCGGCAATGGTCATTTACCGTGGTCATGGTAGGCGAACCAATCACCCTTGACAAGCGAAACAGAAGGATCGGGTGCAATCCAAAGTGGAGGATGTCATGTCAATGACTTTCCAGGCGAAGCGCGAACCTTTGTCGTCCCCTCCCCCGCTTGGCGGGGGAGGGTGCCCCGGCAGGGGCGGGAGAGGGCGTCGTTCCACACGGCGCGAAGCGCCGCAAACTTCTTCCCGTACCGCGCAACCGCAAGACAAATATCCGGCGCTACGCGCCGCGTGGCACGTCTCCCTCTCCCTGATGGTTGCAATTAGCGCCATGCGCCTAACGGCCACGGTAATAAACCTTTCCCGAACGAATAAAAGCCTCGACCTCGCGCCATGCCCTTGCGTTCGCGCGCTTCGGCGCTTTGAAATCGAGTCCCATGTAATGACACTGCCCGCCGCAATCCGGGCAGATGTAGAGGCGCTCGTTGAACAGTCTGGCTTCGCGGCGTTGCGCCCGGTGTTGTTCCTCGGTCATGAAACGATCAAAACTTTCCGCCATTTGCGGGCGCTTGAAGCACTTTCGGCAAGCAA
Source organism: Zoogloeaceae bacterium (assembly GCA_031288305.1). GTDB lineage: Bacteria > Pseudomonadota > Gammaproteobacteria > Burkholderiales > Rhodocyclaceae > Azovibrio. Next base: position 5,940 of record JAITRP010000199.1, on the reverse strand, counting down.
AGCACGCGTACTGGAGAGGATGGCCGCGACTTCGCATGATGACCTCAGTATTGGGACGATGACGCCGGTTTCCCAAGGAGGAACCGAATGTATGCCGAAGCGGAACCATCCCAGCCGCATTTCACGCACCGGCCATTGTCGAAGATGTGTTCACAAACCGGGTATCCGTACAAAACATGCGCGCATTGCGGGCAAAGTCCGTTCATGCGCGACGCGTCGGAGAAAAAGGCGCTTTCGCACTCATCGCAAATCCTGGTTGTCCTGTTGCCCGGCATCACTCCGCCTCCTCGAATTCCATCACGGCATGACGTTCACGAGTTCCCTTTGCCGCGCGGCAACGCACGGATATATCCTGGTCATCCACCCTGAGCTGGCCTTCCGCATGCAAGGTGTCGCCGCGCATGTGGTGGCGGCCTGCCCATTGGTAGGTTGCGCGTCCCGCCGCCGCGAAGTGAGCACGCGCTTCCGACTCGCGCCAGGACAGGAGATCGCGCGCGGAAGTAAACACGATTTCATGATGACGGGAAGGGCTTGCTTGCTGCGCATTGACCGCATGGGAGATGGGCAAGAGAAAAATCAGGGCTACGTACCGCATGACGCCTCCTTGTGATGTATCAACGCGAAAGTTCAGGAGCAAGACAAAAGTGCGCAGCCTTTGGCCTGTTCCACTGGAACGCGATGTTAGGCGGCGGGCTGCGAAGAAGCAACAGAGGTTTGAGACCGCGCGCCAGAGCGCGGTATGCGTTTGTGATTTTTACTCATGACCTCAGGGAGGCAACCAGACGTTTGGGATTCTTGAGAAGCGCCAATGCGTCCAGGATGCTGGTACAGACAAGATGCGCATTGGCAATCGTTTGCGCCGCGCCGCCTTCGCGTTGAATCAACGCGATTCCCGGCGCGGCCTCCACCAACATTTTCCGGTCATTGCGGCCATTCCTGATGGCGACGGCGGACTGGCCGCTCAACGCCTGCACGAAGCGCAATTTCGTTTCCGCCTGTTCTTCCGCCGGTGTGATGACAAGACGCACGGGGAGATTTTCCAACTGGCCGCGCGCCAAACCAAAAGTGTCCGCCGTGATGACGTGTATCTGCACATAACGCGAAATTTCGGCGAGCGGTTCCAACGCCGGGAATCAATATCCCGTCGATTGCAAGTGTGCCGTTATAGTCGGATACCAGATGAAGAAGGGTCAGTTTCTGGAAACCAGGGATGTTGATTTCGATCATGATGGGCGCTTCAAAATAGTGGAGAGGCAGGTAGATGGTTATACGGCATAACGTTGAGGGGAACAGAGAAGCGCAGTTTCTCGGCGGTTCGGTTGCCCACGGGGTTGGGCGTCAGTAATGGATGACATCCTTGTCCGCCGGCTTTGACCGCCATTCCGCCGCGAGTTCCTCGTTTTGTGGAAAACCGTAGGCGCCATGCGCGTAAGCATCTGAAACGAATCGAATGGCGCCTTCGAACTTCTCTTCGGCAGACTGGCGAATCAGTAAAAGACCACGCGCTTCATCTTTCTCAGTACCGTGTCCCGAAAGCAGGTTGATGCCATGACACCATTTTGTGTAAGTATGTCCCAGGGCGGATGCCTGTTCAAAGTAGCGAGAGGATTCTTGCAAGGTGGGTTCCTGGTCAAGTTCGCAGCCGAGAAAAAACATGGCCTCCGCGTTTCCGTAACGAGCGGCCTCTTCCGCACGACAGCGGTATTGTTGATCGAATTCCTGTTGGGAAATATCTTTATTTTTGGTTTGGGAATCGAGACCAGCATCCACATTGCAGGCCCATTGTTTTGCTCCGCCAGAGGCGCAAGAATCTTTCTCGCCCATTCAAGCAATTTATTGTACCTGCGACAATCCGCCGTGCGCCAGGCAGCCTGCAACAGGGCACGCGCCTCTTCGATTTGGCTATCCGCTCGTGTCATGTTTGATGGTGTCCAATGTGAGAACCCAGGGACGCGCCGCTTTGTTCCGTCTGCCCGAACGGCAGGGCAAGGAAGAAATGGCGGAGGGATTGGTACTCGCTTCCAGGACGCCAATCTTGACGGCTGACGATTTCAAATCCTTCCGGCCACGATTCATTGTCCAGCAGTACTTCGACTGCCTGAATACCTCCATTGCAGGCGGCCACGAAAACGCGCACCCAATGCGGGTTTGCCAATTGGGTCTGTTCAAACTTGCGCCGCAGTTCCGGGAGCGCCAGGGAATAAACAGGCGTCAAGCGCGATTTGCCTGCGCGTTGGGTAATCAGCAATGGCCCGCTGAAGACGTTCCAGGAACCGGATTGTCCGATCCAGCGCTCCGCTTTCGTTTGAGGCTCCGCGCAATCGCGATCTGTCAGGGATTCAAGGAATACATGGAACGCGCCGAGGAGGAATTTTTCGTAGGCTTGACGGATCGCTTCCTCGCGGGTTTTCGCAATGCCGGCAAAACACTCGGATATGAATTTCCCGTTCAGCAATGGGCTTTCAACCAGGATTTCCAGGGTGATGATGTGATCGTTTTGCGCCGAGATCGTTTCTCGCGCCAGCGGAGTCAGCCGCAACCCATTGGGCGCGAAAAACGAGCCATCCGCGCGGGCGGCTTCAACGCCGTGCGCGCGAAACGTCTCTTCCAGCAGCGATTTTATGTGCTCCAAGCGCCAACTCCCCGGATGAATTGTCAGGCGTTGCCCGCATTGCCCGGAAGCACATGTGGCGCACCGCCAGACGACAAGCCATGAGGGATCGCAAGCAATCGAGACCGCAAGCCACGAAGGAAAGCGGAGCCATTGAAATCGGGCCGAATGAAGGTTTTCGTCTCGATGTCGTATGCAATGCCCCAGAATGCGGGGCCGCCGTCGCACACGCTGATGGGCGTCATGGCTTCCTCCAACAGAAAGTCCTCGCCAGGATAAAAGTTTCCGTAGATGCGGCGTGCGCCATCGGAGATGATGCCAACATACTGACGATGATAGGCGATCGAGCCTGGCGGCACGGCCTCGCCGGACTTTACACGAGCCGCCAGGTAAGCGGTCAGGCGGGTTTCGAGTTCCTCGATCTGCGCCAGCGCGGGTTCCCAGAAACCGGAAACGTTTGTCGGCGTCGCGCGGGAACATTGTCGCAGGAGCGCCGCGCCAGCCGAGGCGGGAAGAATGAACCGCGCATCGGAAGGAAGCAAAATATCTGCGTCCGCCCAGGCAAATGGGGCAACAAAGAGGCAGAAAAACAGGACGAACAGTTTGTAAGGCGCCATTATTACCAGGTTGGTTCTTGTGCGCAGAACTGGAGCGTAATGGTAGGCGATGACCTGCGATGATGCAAGAGGAAGCAAGAAATTAGCGGCAGACCTTCAGGGCTGCCGGTCTAACGTCATTGGGAAGGGGTTTCAAACCGGAGTTAGTTTTACGATGAAGCGGGATCGGGCGGTTGACGTGCCGCCAGGCGAAAGATTTGCAAGAGTGCGCATTACGCGCCGGGCTGGAATCCGTGAAATTCGAGGTGAGCGACATGGACGCTTATAAGCGTCGCAGCCGTCCATGATTGTGGTGGACTCGAATGTGCTGGCCTACCTGTACCTGCCGGGCGATTACACCGAAGCGGCGGAACGCTTGTACCAACGGGATACAGATTGGCATGCGCCGATTCTGTGGCGCAGTGAGTACCGAAACATCCTGGTCGGGTATATGCGGCGAGGCGTCCTGACGCCTGGACAGGCATATGCCATACAACGCGAAGCGGAAGCCTTGCTCGATGGCGCGGAGCATGAACCCGATTCAAAACGAGTGCCGGAACTGGCGCAAGCAAGTGATTGTTCCGCTTGCGACTGCGAGTTTGTCGCGCTGGCCGAAACACTTGGCGTAACCGTCATGACGATGGATGCCAAGCTGATAAAAGCGTTTCCGAAGATGCCAAACCGCTCATTGCGGCCTGACGATAAGTGGCTGGAATGAAGGTTAGATTTCGTGTCCATGATCGTCCATGTAGTAGAAATCGAGGTCAAAAGCCAAGCCCAACTGCGCGGCTTGCCGGATGGTCTCGCGAGAAAAATGAACGCCGTGACCACTTGGAGCGAAGTAACCAACACATTGCAATGTCAAATCGTACTCGACCCAAAGCTGCCTTAACTTCTCGGCTTTGTTTTTCATTTTCAGCAAGAGAAACAGATGTTTGATATGTTCATCAAGTGGCCGCATATCATCAAGCCCGCTGCAAAGACGCCAACTCATGAATTTTCTCGGCTTTCCGGCACGAGGGTTCATGTCTCCGGCGTTCCATGCCTCCGATGGCTTGAGGACCCAGCAGCGCCGTGATCTCTTCATGCGTGCCGGGGCCTGAAATGTGGAAGTAAGCGTATTGCCGATCCGTGAGTGGCGGGCGTGTCATATCAAACCTTGCGATGAAAGCGATTTACGAAAATATGTGCCCGTGAGTACAACCTGACGCCTGAATCAATCCGCGCCGCGAAGCGGCGTCGGCTTGAATGAATTGTCAGGCATCTCATTGGTCAGCGGTAAACAGCACATGGCAGCCTGCTGAAGCGGCGGTTTGATACAGAGCGCGAACTTCCTGGAACCATTCCCAAGTGTACTGAAAATCCTCATCAGACAGATCGAAGCCATACTCCGCTGGATCCATGACATTGTAGCATTCCCGGAACTGTTCTTGCGTGATGCCGGCAATCGCAATGGCCACATCTCTTACCTGCGCTGGCGTCTTGAGACTCAGCAAGAAATTAGCGGCAGCCCTTCAGGGTTGCCGGTCTAACGTCATTGGGAAGGGGGTTGCATCCCCTCCCCCAATGGCTACGGTTGGAACCCCGGCCTTCAGGGCGGGGTTTCAAACCGGAATTGGTTTTTCGATGACAAAAGACTGAAAATTCTGAAAGCGTTGTTCACGTGTACTTCCACCAAAAGCGGAAGCGAATTTAGTGATTGCCGTCGATACGCGATAAGGCCCGATGTCCTCTTCCAGGTCTGTCATTTTTTTCGATTCATGCCTCACCTGTCCAGGAACGCCGCGATGGTGGTAATGCTGTTGTAGGTGTGTGGCCTGCTGAGCCGCGTACAGATGAGCCGCTATCATCTTTTTCCTGGGTGCGGAAAGCGACGATCTGAACGGTATCGAAAAATCGCTGCAAGGAGAACTTGCACGTACCGCCTTGGAGTTGCTCAATGAACCGATCAGCGATCAACGCTCCCTTATATAACCAACGACGCATTGGCACCTTGGACGCCCTGCGTATGGCGTTAGGCCTATCATTGATCAGTGAACTGCTTCCGCTTGCCAAGCGAGCCGACGGCCTATACCGCGTAGCGAAGTCCGTCACCAAACGGGACGGCAGCATTCGCAACACCTATGATGCACCGGAATCGCTGAAAAATGTTCACCGAAGAATCAAAAAACAGATACTGGATCACGTGAATTATCCCGCCTATTTGATGGGAAGCATCAAAGGCTGCGACTACAAGGGCAATGCCAAACTTCATGCCCGTGCCAAGATTGTCATCAACGAGGACATCAGTGAGTTCTTCCCGGCTACATCGGCAGCCCTCGTTGCTCCGGGCGCTCGAAGCCGCCTTTGCCCGGCAGCCCGATGCATTAGCCCATACGCGCCCGCGTACGGGGCATGGGCGTCAGACAGAGCAGGCGATTCAGGTCATTGCGAACGAGCAGCGCGTCAGCCAGATCTTGTGGCCCGCTTGCCAGAGCTTGGCGCGTGTGCAATCAAGGCGTACCGCGCGGGGCGCGCCGGGCGAGAGAGAAACGCGCTATTACATCAGTTCGGCCCAACTCGACCCGATGGAAGCCGCGTGTGGTGCCGGTCACGATGCCTGCGCAAACTGCGCCCCGGTGTATATTCCTGTGCCCTGAAGTTCGATCGGGACGACAAGCCAACGCTCATCGACACGTGGTTCTGCTCACCACTACATGTGGAGGCCATCACCTTCGACGAGCAGGAAAGCAA